>JAPPNY010000048.1 GCA_028818385.1 Spirochaetaceae bacterium | reverse complement strand
GAGGACGGTGTGGTGCACGAGCCGTGGAATATATGCACATTATCCACAGGCTGGTTCACCCCCTCCCCCGCACCCCCACCCCCTTTTACCGCCGCCTGTTTCTCACGAAGGAGGGGTAGGTTGACAACCAACGGGTTACACCTTAGCCTACCCCTTGAGCTGTCCAACCGACCGGGACCACCTCAGTTTCCTCAACACCGTCCAGGAAAAGGTTTGTTCTAGCGTCGTATACTTCCGCGTCTAATCGCGTGTGTATCCGTTGAGTGAGACCCTGCCGAGGTCTCACGGCAGCGGCATGCACGCGGAGCAGAACCCAGGCGCGTATCTGATGCCGGGCTTCGTCACTCATGAGGATGCTCTTGATGTCGGCAACGAGCTCGGCCTTGTTTCTCCGATCCGGGATGTGGACAATGCCGAAGTCTGCGAAAAGCGACTCCTCGTCGAGCATCTGAAAGCCGCGAAACTGCATGGCGATGCGTAACTCGGCTACCACGCGCTTGAACATGTCGCTCGACCGCACGACCGAGGTCTCATCTTCGTCCTCGATCACCACGAGAACAGGTATGTTGGTCACGGGGTTTCCGGTCGCCTGCCCGTGCAAGAGTGACACCGGAAGAAGGCAGCATGCCAGGATGGCAAACCGTCGGATGCGGCAACGGCCATGTCCAACGGCCCCGGCTCCGTGGGGGCCGAAGACCGGGACTTCGTCGCTTCTCATTGATCTCTCGTCGCTGCTCACTGTCTGCCTCCGTGAGTCGTTGTGGTCGTTCGAGTTGGTTCGCCGACGTACGGCGTCCAATTGACAGTCATCAGAATCGGTCACCGATGATGGGGACCCAAGAACCGACCAAGGACTGCGTGTGGGCGGTGCTGGGGCGGCGCGGGAAGTCCATGCGCACTGAAGCGGTTACTGAACCGCAGGACCGACGCCGGTCGGGCACCTGATCTCGGACCAGGGGACTGCGTTCGTAACGCCCCCACCAGCGGATCATCCGGTCGACGAATCCGCAGGTGGGCTCGTGCGGCTGATCACGCGCGTACGCGATGCACAGGGCCGACTCGATAATGCGAGATCACCAGCTCTCAGTCCCGTAGTAGCGCCAATAAAGCCGGCTCAGGTAGTCCCAATCCCAGCCGTACGTCGGTAACCGGATCCCGGAGCTTGTTCGGATCCACTCCGAACTCTCGCGCCGCAGTCGTCGGCCTGAGCTGCAAGACGCCGATGGGTCCGGTGGCGCTGACCTCGCGGTCGAAGTCGGACACCTCCTTGGCGACCACCAGCGCCGCCGGTACGCTTGGAACGTCAAGCGACTCGGCCAGAACCAGCCGCTCGATCGATCCAGGCGAGTGGTCCAGCCACGGAATTGACCCGTACGCGGGCCACCACGGGCGGCCGGCGCGGCGACCGCCGTCGGAGCGAGTAGCAGCCCGGACGCGAGGGCCATCGTCAATCGGAATCCGATTGTTACGTACACACTGAGTCGTCGTATCATCCGTTCACTCCTTTGTCGTGAGACGAGACGTTTCGCCACACGCGGGATTTACCTGAACCCGCTGGACATGGTGTCCCACAACAAGAACTCACGGTCGGCTTCAATCGAAGCGACCTGTGGCAGAGCCAGCAGGAGGGCGATCACCTTCGGCTCGGCCGAGAGCGCGATGGCAGGGAGGTTCTCGAAAGTGCGGACAGCGGCAAAGTCTTCCGCGGACAGCGTCTCCTGCAGCCGCTCAATCACCGGAGCTCGCACGGCCGCGATCACGGCGCTGTCGCCCAGGCTTCCTTCGCCCACGTCAACGGCGAGATTAACGATGACCGGAATGGGCTCCGGCCGTTCTGCATCATGCCCTTCCACCTCGCCCGTTCCTTCGCCACAGGCAAAGCTGCCGATCGTCGTGAGCAGGCCTGCGGCCAGCAACTCCGTACGCGATGGCAGCGACAGAAACCGGCCCCCGAAGAGCCGTGTGGCCAATCGACCTAACCACCGGTGATCGGCTGTCACTCATCACCATCCTGTTCGCCGAAGTGAGTCAAATTTTCCCGACGCGGCCGTACCGGGGGCTCGGTTCCGGTCTGTCGTCCGGTACCGGATCGGGCGGCTTGGGCGCCAGCTTGTCCACGGTGATGCGTGTGTCTTGCACCTCGACCAGCGTGTCCCGATTCGGGTCGAGGCCCGTGTCACGGAACAAGCCATAGAGCCATTGTTCCAGCTTGAGTGCTTTCGGCGGTGGCCCGGTTTCCGTAGCTCCTGACTCCTGCCGGTCTGCTGATCAATGAATGGGTCCGGTAACCGGACAATCCTTTCGCATAGCCCGCATGATCGTGATCGCCCCGCAATCGTTGAAGTGGCGCAAAGTCAGCGAATACGACGTGAGCGAGCCAAGGCCGTCGTCGCCGGACGCCGGCGTCACGCAAGCCGCCATCAGCCCGAGGATCGCCCCGAGCAATTCAGCCATAGCATTGTCGACGATGTGGGGGCGCGTCGTCATCTATGTCAACCTCCCGTAATCGATTCCCACTGCTGCCCGGCGTCCTCGTCGTCGTCCGGGAGCTGCAGCCGGACCAATGGCTGGCGCACCGACGACGGCGCGCCGATCTGCGCGCTCGATGCTTCGGTATGTAGATACTTGATGGCTCGACCCACATGAATAAGGGGGGCGGCGATGCCGCTGCGTGCGTCCGTGACGGGCCGCCCGGTTTCCTGCAGCGCGCGTACCCGCTCGGCAACCGTGCTGCCCGGCGCAGCTTGATGCAGAAGTGCCAGCGCCGCCGCTACGTGCGGGGCCGCCATCGAGGTACCGGAAAGACGCGCGAAGCCGCGAGTCATGCGTCCGGCAGACGACCCGAACACCGACGAGAGTATCTCCACTCCGGGCGCAAGCAATTCGAGTGTCGGGCCGCTGTTGGAGAGGTCGGCCACATCCGCCGCCTTGCTCACAGCGCCCACGCCGATGAAGCCCTCGACGCAGGCCGGAAAGCGGACAGGCTCCGCATGACTGGCGCTCGAGTCGTTCCCGGATGCCACCACGACCGCTACGCCATGCTGTCGCAGCAGAGCCGATGCCAAGTCCCAGGCGCGAGAGCGACATACACCCGATGTGTTGCGCGGCACTCCGAGGCTCATGTTGACGGCCCCGATAACACCCGGGTTGTACCTGGCGAGCGTGATGATCAGGTCCAGAGCAGCAATAACGGAGTTGCTCTTCATGCCGTCGGCGTCGCGGTTCGCAACATTGATCATCACGAGATGCAAGGCCGGGCCGACTCCCGACAAGCCATCCGGCCCCGAGCGGCCGAGCACGATGCCCGCCACGTGCGTGCCGTGCGTGCCGACCGGTTGGGCGGCGCCCGGGCCGACCATCTGAGGACGCCCGTTCGGGCAGCGATCCGCGAAGCATGCTTCGAATATCGCCTGGCGGCCGAAAAAGGGATGCTCGATGTCAACGCCGTCGTCGATTACGGCCACGACGACCCCCAGGCCGGTATAGTCGCGGCGCCATGCCTCGGAAGCGCCCACCATCTCGGTGCTGTCGGACAGCAGCGGCCACAGCAGAGGATCCTCCCACAGCTCCACGCCGCTTTGTGACTTGGCACGCCGCAACGCGGCGCCATCCATGGTCATCGCCAGCACCGGGAGATTGTCATAGCGTCGCGTCACCGCAACCTGATCGGAGGCTGTCCGCAGATCCTGCACGAACTCGTCTCCGGTAATCGCGACCATGCCGTCACCGCTGCTGCCCTGCGGCGCCATATCGCCGGTGATAGGGTGCCAGCCGGTCACCAGCACCGACACGACGCCCCGCGACTGCGCACCCGCCGACAACAGATCGAAATCGTCGCCGTCCGCTGCCACGGCGGCCAACAACAAAGCCGTGACTGTCACGATCCCGACGTTCATACCAACCCGGCCGGCCGCGGGGCCGCAAAGCCACCCGCGCCGGCCCAAGCATGGCGACCATCTGCCGATGACTCGTTTCATTCTCTGCTCTCCGCCGTCACGTCACCGGAATCGCCGACGTTCATCTGGCGCTTCGCGGTCAGTGAAACCGCGCAATGTCATCGTATCCGGCGTAACCATCAAGTGACCGCGTCCACAGGCTGCTGCGGAAACGGAGGAGGGTCGCTTCGATACGCGACGACCACGCCCATTTGGAGCAACGCGTATAGATCCTCGACCGACTGGGCGCCGTGCGGCAGCCTGGAGCGCAACCGCGTGACCGGCATCCTCGAAAGGCTGCTCAGCCTTGTTGTCTGCCATCGCAAGCTGACCTCACTGCCGGGTCTTGAGGCTTCAACACGCAAACAAAGGCGTATTCGCCGCCTCGATCAGGACGGCTACATTTCCCCGACCGCCGACGTCTATTGTGTTCCGCAGGCGGCCCGACGTGAGCCGCCCGCGTGTCGAAACCTGCTACAGGGATAGCACGGGTGATCCGTACGTGTAAAGTGGAATTCTGATCGATCGGAGCGATCCGAGATTGATCCGTCGATCGCGCTCGGCTCGGACCGCCGCCGACGCGGCGACCGAAGTTCCGCAAGCGGCTGATCCGAGGTGGTACTCTGAAGGCGCGATGGGACGCTTCGACGGGATCCGCTCCGTGCACTATCAGGACCGCGACCCCGGCCTCGTCTGGACGAAGGACCCGGACCCGTGCATCGGCCCCGATTCGCCCCTGGACTCACTGAGCATCCTGACTCCGAACGTGGTGCGGCTGCCCGCAGGCGGCTACCGGCTGTATTACACCGGCTGGGGGCCGGGCGGCGCGGTGCCCAACGCCAACGGCTACGTCCTGAGCGCCGTGTCCGACGACGGCGCATCGTGGCGCAAGGAGCCGGGCGTGCGCCTGGACGCTCACGAGCCGGATGCGACGCAGCGGGTGCTCTGTCCCGACGTCGTGCCGCTGCCCGACGGCCGCTGGCGCATGTACTTCGAGGCCGCTGGCCCCGACCGCCCGACCGTGATCAAGAGCGCGGTCTCCCCGGACGGGCTGGCCTGGGAGCCCGAGCCGGGCGTCCGCGCCGCCGCTCCGGGCGCGTCGTTCGGCTCGCCGCGCTGCGTCTACGTCGAGTCGCCGTCGGACCCCGCCGGGCTCCGTTGCCGGCTCTACTTCCACAGCTATGCCCATCCCCGGCGCACCGGGCTCGACGCGCCCAATCACATCATCAGCGCCATCTCCGACGACGGGCTGTCGTTCCGGATCGAGCCGGGCGTGCGAATCGCCCAGGAGGACGCGAGGCGCGACACGCTGTCGGTCTACGCGCCGGAGGTGATCCGTCTGGGCGACCCGGCCGAGATCCGCTACCGCATGTACTTCGCCGCCTGGGCCACCGACATCCGCGGCGGCATCTTCGCCGCCTCCTCACGGGACGGCCTGACCTGGACCAGGGATCCCGGTCCGCTGCTCGACCTGGACCGGCCGCTGGACGTGAACATGGTTTCCGAACCGTGCGTGATCGACCTCGACGACGGGCGCTTTCGGCTCTACTACGAGGCGCAGGACGAACAGAACCGGCGGCGGATTCTGAGCGCCACCTCGGGGTAGGCTCACGCCGTGAGTGCCGACGTTCCGGCCCTGCACCCGCGCGGCGAGCGCCGCATCGTCTTCAACAGCGATCCGTCCACCATCGCGACGTCCATGCTGCCGGATCCGGTCGGCGCCGGCGACCTGCGCCGCTGGGTCGACATGCTGGGCGACGCGGGCGTCGATACCATGGTTCAGGACTGCTACAACCAGGGCTTCACGCCCTATTGGCGCACCGACCGCTTCCCGTACGACACGCGGCCCCAGCACCGGCGGTTCCTGCCCCTGCTGGACGCCGGGACGCAGCCGCTACAGGTGCTGGCCGACCGCTGCCACGAGCGCGGCATGACCCTCCTGGGCGGCCTGCGCATGAACGACACCCACGACTTTCCCAAGTTCGCGGAGTTCGTGGAGTCGCATCCCGAGTTCCAGCTTCCCAAGCGCTGGGACGTGCTGGGCATCGAGCGGCCGCCGGAAGCCGCGATCGACCGTGGCGGCAAGCCGCTCGACTTCACCTTCGAGCCGGTGCGCGCCTTCCTGCACGCCGTCGTCGCGACCCTGCTGGACACCGTCGACGTGGACGGCGTGGAGCTGGTGATGCGCGATCCCGGCTACTTCCCGGTGCCGGACGCCCACGACCGCGCGCACCTGATGACCGACCTCATCCGGCGCATCCGCCGGACACTGGACGACCACGGCCGTTCGCGCGGCCGGCGGCTGCTGCTGGGCGCGCGGGTGCTCCCCACCGTGGACGAGTGCCTGGTCATGGGCCTGGACGTGCCGGGCTGGATCGCCGAGGGGCTGATCGACTACTGCGCGCCGATGGACGCGATGTTCTGCGACTTCAGCGCGGGATACGCGGAGTTCGGCGCCCTGGCGCGCGCACCGGGAAGCGCGTGCCTGCTGTATCCGGGGCTGCATCCCTGGGTCAGCCACCGCCGCCGCCGCAGGAAAGAGGTGATGAGCCCGTCGATGAGCCGGGCGCTCGCGCACACCTTCTACGGCAGCGGCGCCGACGGGGTATCGGTCTTCAACCACTTCGTCGGCCACCTGTTCACGCCGCCGTACTATCCGCAGGCGCTGCAGGTCTTCCACGATCTGCGCGACCCGCGGCGCGTCGCCGCAGGCGAGCGGCACTACGTGTTCGACCCCACCTGGGGCGGCGTGCCGTGGATGGGCATGGACCGCACCGCCTCCGGCGTGGTCAAGGCGCAGCGGCTGACGCTCGACCGGATCACCGAGCGGCCGGCCGGCACGTACCGCTTCCGGCTCTACGAGCGGATGGATCGGGTCCGGTGTGCGACGCTGGCGGTGCGCGGCGCCGACCTCACCGAGCGGGACGAGCTTGCGGTCGCGCTCAACGGCGTGCCGCTCGCCGACGGTCCCCTGGGCCGGGCGGACACGCGGGCGCGCGAGCGCCCGGCCGGGCCGCCGAATCCGGCCGTGCCGGCGCGGCCGGTGTGCCCGGACACGCGCTGGTTCGTGCTGCCCGCCGAGGCGCCGGCATACGGAGAGAACGATCTGGCGATCACGCTGGACCAGGCCGACCCGAAACGGTCGAGCCCGGTGATCATCGACGAGGTGGAGGTGTGGATACAGCCATGCTGAGCGAAGCCGACGTTCGTTCGTTCGAGGAGCGGGGATTCGTGAGCGGGGGCCGCGTCCTCGAAGCGGACGCCGTCGACGGGCTGCGCGCGGAGCTGGCCCGCGTGTCGGCCGAGCGCGATGCGGGGAACGGAGCGAAGCCGGTGCTGGACCGCGACATCGGACAGGAGCGGGCTCCGGTGCAGCAGGTGGTCAACATCTGGCAGGCCAGCACGGACTTCCGACGCCTGCTGGCGCATCCGCGAGTCGTCGCTGAGACGGTCCAGCTCACCGGCGCGCGCGAGCTGCGCGTCTGGCACGACCAGATCCAGTACAAGCCGGCGCGCACCGGCGGCACCACGCACTGGCATCAGGACGCACCTGCGTGGCCGGTCATCACGCCGGACGTGCAGGTCACGGCGTGGGTGGCCCTGGACGACGTCGAAGTCGAGAACGGCTGCATGTGGATGGTGCCAGGCTCCCATCGATGGGGCACGGTGTCTCTGCCCGATCCGGGCCAGGACCTACCCCCCTCCTACTCTGGACACGCCGTGCGCGCGGAGCCGCGCCCGGTACGTGCCGGGCACGTCCACTACCACCACTGCCTGACGTGGCACGCCTCGTTCCCGAACCGCAGCGACGGACCGCGCCGCGCCATCGCCATCCACTACATGCCGGAGCAGACGCGCTACGTGCAGGCGGGCGAGCACCCGATGAAGCCGTTCGTGCAGGTGCAAGACGGCCGGCAACTTACCGGCGACGCGTTCCCTCAGGTCTATCCCCTGCCGGCCTGACGGACAGGGATCAGAAGAAGCCGCCTGCGCCGGTCTGCTGTGCTTCCTCGGAACGCTTGGCCAGCCACTCGTCGAACTCGGCCTGCTCCATCAGGGTGATGAAGCCGCGCATCTGCGCGTGGCCGATGCCGCAGAGCTGTGCGCACGCGACCTCGTACTTGCCGGTGGCGGTGGCGGTGAAGGTCAGCGGGATCACCAGTCCCGGGACCGCATCCTGCTTCACCCGCAGTACCGGCACGAAGAAGCTGTGCACGACGTCCAGACTGGACAGCTCGATCACGATCGGCTGGTCGATCGGGACGTTGAGCTGATTGTTGGTCATCACGTCGTCCTTGCCGAACAGGTCGTCGCGGTCCAGGCCGATGTGATTGTTCTCCTGCGGGCGCACCAGCGCGGGGTCGGTGCGGCCGAACACGCCGTCGGGGCCGGCGTAGTGGATGTTCCACTGGAACTGCTGCGCGACGACGCGTATCCGCATCGCCTCCGACGGCTCCGGCACCTTGGCCACGAAGCCGGCCCAGAACGGGATCGACAGTGCGAACAGCAGCACCAGCTCGATCACCACGATCACGGCTTCCAGGTAGCTGGTCGCGTGCGTACGGACGCCCTGTGGGTCGGCAACGGGGTTCCTCCGCCGCCGGAAGCGGATCATGGCGTAGATGAAGAACGCGCCCCAGCCGACGAACAGCACGAACATGACCAGGTGCACCCAGCCGATGATCGCGTCGATCCGGTAGCCGTGAGCGGAGATGTCGAGCGGCAGGCCGAGCGCCTGCGCGAATTCAACCATCGGTTCCCCCAGTCAGCGCGGCGCCGTGCGCGCCGCGCTCATGCTGCCGCTCGTTGCGCCGCAGCATGGTGACCGCGAACAGCGCCACCCCGGCCAGCACGGCGACGATGACCCCCACCAGGAACAGCACGGCGACCGTCAGCCCCTTGGAGGCGGGAGAATCGGGATCTCCGAAACAGACCGCGCAGGCGCCGGCAAGGCGGGGCACCAGGAGCAGCGCCGCCGCAACGAGCGCCGGATGCAGCCGCGCGGCGTGGCGGCGCATCATCGCGGCCTCCGCGGCAGGCTGGCCAGCACGCGCCGCTCGGTGACGATCAGCGCCACCAGTCCGGCCGCCGCCGAAACGCCCAGCGCGACGGCGGGGCCGCGGTCGAGTCCGGGAGCGAACAGGAACGCCCAGCCCGAGAACAGTGCCAGGAACAGCCCGGCGATGGAGACGAAGACGACATGGAACACCTTGAGAGACATGCCGCCTACCTTGAGTCCGGGTCTCCGAGGTCGAGCGTGTCCCCGTAGCTCAGGGCGGTGAGCAGAAACAGCACCAGCAGGAAGATGCCGGTGTAGATCAGCACCGTGTAGACGATCTTGCGCTTTTCGCTGAACAGGTGCATGAACACGCCGGCTACCAGCGTGCCCTTCACGCTGGCGATGATCAGAGCAAGGGTGATGCCGCCGGCAACACCGATATCGATGCGGCTGGCCAGCACCGTGACGATCGTCAGCACCATCAGCGCTATGAACACCGCCACGTACTGGCGGACGTGCTTGTCGACGTGTTGATCGGCCACCTTCAACTCCTCGCTACATCCTGGAACAGGGCATCCATCGTCAGATCAGGTACAGGACCGGGAACAGGAAGATCCACACCAGGTCGACGAAGTGCCAGTACAGCCCCGCGATCTCGATGCGGTTGGCCAGCCGTTCCTTGTCGTCCCGGTACCAGCGGCGCGCGGTCGCCAGGTGGTAGAGGTTGACCGCCACGCCGGCCAGGATGTGCACGCCGTGCAGGCCGGTCATCGTGAAGTAGATCGCCAGGAAGGTGTTGGTCTTGGGATACCGGTGATGGGCGAACTCGGCCCCGTACTCGAACCCCTTGATCACCAGGAAGGCCAGCGCCAGCGCGATGGTGGCGCCGAAGTAGAGCTGAAAGCGGCCGAACCGCTCCATCTTCAGCGACGCCCACGCCATCACCATGGTGACGCTGGACGTGATCAGGATGACGGTGTTGACCGTGGCCAGCGGGATGTTGAGCAGCTCCGCCTGCACCGGCCAGTTTCCGCCGGCGCCGACCCGCAACAGGATGTAGGTTGAGAAGAACGCCCCGAACAGCAGCACCTCGGAGGCCAGGAAGAGCCAGATGCCGAGCTTGCCGTTATAAAGGCGCGTCTCCGGATGTTCGGCGGTGGTGTAGGGAATGTCCATGGAAGTGCTGGCTCAGTGTCCGGCGCCGGTAGGCGCGGCGCCGGCCGGGTCGGGCCCGGCCCCGGCGGGACTGTGCTGCGGCAGGAACCCGGCCTTGGCGCCTGCCGGGCTGTAGTCGTAGGGCGGCCGGGTAACGGCCACCGGCTCGCGGAAGTTGACGTGCGGCAGCGGCGGTGAGGGCGCTGCCCACTCCAGGGTGGTCGCCTCCCACGGGTTCTCTTCCGCTTCCTTCGGCTTCCGCAGGCTGATGATGAAGTTGACGATGAAGAAGATCTGCGCCAGCCCCAGCCCCCACGCGGAGAACGACATCACCTCGTTGAGCCAGAGCACGTCCTGCGCGTGGGCGTACGTGGCGCCGCCGTCGTAGAGGCGCCGGGACACGCCGGCCATGCCCTGGATGAACATCGGGAAGAAGACGCCGTTCATGAAGATCAGCGAAGGCCAGAAGTGCCAGCTCGCCAGCCGTTCGCTCATGCGCCGGCCGGTCACCTTGGGATACCAGTAGTAGATCCCGGCGAACAGTCCGAACAGCGACCCCGGCGCCACGACGTAGTGGAAGTGGCCGATCACGTAGTAGGTGTCGTGCAGGTAGATGTCGGCGGAAGCCAGGCCGAGCGGCAGCCCCGTCAGGCCGCCGATGCCGAACATGGGGATGAAGGCCAGCGCGAACTTCATCGGCGCCGTGAAGCGGATGGAGCCGCCCCACAGCGACAGGATGAACGCCGTCAGGATGATGATCGACGGCACCGAGATGATCATGGTCGTCAACTGGAAGAAAGAGCTGATCACTGTGCCCATGCCGGTCAGGAACATGTGGTGCGCCCACACGATGAACGACATGAAGCCCATGAACAGCGCCGAGTAGACCAGCGACTTGTAGCCCCACAGCGGCTTGCGCGTGTTGTTGGCGATGACCTCGGCGATGACCCCGAACGCCGGCAGGATCAGGACGTACACCTCCGGATGGGCCAGGAACCAGAACAGGTGCTGCCACAGCAGCGCGCTGCCGCCGCCGGACACCTCCAGCGGTTCGCCGGAGATCACCAGTCCGGTGGGCAGGAAGAAGCTGGTGCCCGCTACCCGGTCCAGGAGCTGCAGCACGCCGGCCGCCTCCAGCGGCGGGAACGCCAGCAGCAGCAGGAACGAGGTGATGAGCTGCGCCCAGACGAAGAAGGGCATGCGCATGTAGGCCAGCCCCGGGGCGCGGAGCTGCACGATCGTGGTGATGATGTTGATCGAGCCGAGCAGCGACGAGGTGATCAGGAAGATCATGCCGATCAGCCACCACGTCTGCCCCACCGTCTCGATCACGGACAGCGGCGCGTAGGAGGTCCACCCGGACTTGGCGGCGCCGCCCGGCACGAAGAAGCTGATCAGCATGACCACGCCGCCGATGAAGTACATCCAGTAGCTGGTCATGTTGAGCTTCGGGAACGCCATGTCCGGGGCGCCCACCTGCAGCGGCACGAAGTAGTTGCCGAACGCCCCGACCGCCAGCGGCACGACGCCCAGGAAGACCATGATCGTGCCGTGCATGGCGCCGAGCTGGTTGTAGAACTCCGGCGGGATGGCGCCCGGCTCGGGAAGGTTGAGCAGACCGCCCAGCAGCGGCAGCGGGCTGCCGGGGTAGGCGATGCTGTAGCGCATGATCATCACCAGGCAGAACCCGAAGAACAGGAACACCAGGGCGGTGATGCCGTACTGGATGCCGATCGTCTTGTGATCGATCGAGAAGATGTACTTCCGCCAGAACGGCTCCGGCGGATGGTCGCCGTGCGAGTGCGCGGCGTGGTCTGCGGTGCCGGCGTGCGCCACTACGTCAGCTCGCGTGCGTCAACTCGGCGGCTGCAGAGCCAGGTCGAGCGTCGCGGTGCCGCCTTCGGTAACGGTGACCTCATGCGTCGACGCGCCCAGCAACTCGTGCCAGACCTCCACCTGGTACGTGCCGGCCGGCAGGTTCGGAATGCTGAACGTGCCGTCGGGAGCCGTCACGGCCGCGTACGGGTGATCGAGCACCACGCCGAACGCGTTCATCCACGGGTGCACGTCGCACTTGATGGCGAACGGCTCGGCCTCCACCTTGTCGAACACCTGCTCGAGCTCGGTCTGGAACTTCGGCATGGCTTGGTTGAATTCCTGGTTGACCTTGCCGAACACGTGAACGTTGTGGAGCGTGCCGTCGGGATTGAGGATCTTGACCGTCTGGCCCACCCGCGCGATCAGGATGTGCGGATCGTAGATGCAGCCCGACTGGGTGAACTCCACCTCCGACGCCGGAGCGTCGAACTCCATCTCCGGAAGCCCGGACGTGACCTGGATCAAAACGTTGGCCAGCCCCTTCGCATCGTCGAGCAGGAACGCCTGCTCGGTCTTGGGATCCTCGGCGTTCTTTTCGGCGCAGACCGGGTCGGCTTCCATGTTCAGGACGGCCGGCGCGCGCCTGGCTTCGGCGCCGAAGGTGATGGTGCCGGAGATGGTCGCGTTCAGCGCGCCCGGCGTGGACGACGCCTGCTCGGCGCTGGACGTGGTCGCGGGCTCCTTGGGCTTCTCGGCTTCGGTCGTGGTCTCGGAACCGCCGTCGTCGCCGCCGCCACAGGCGGCCAGCGTCAAGGCCAGAAGCGCCGCCAGCATCGGCAGCAGCGCGGTCGGCAGCAGTGACCGACGGCGGCGCGCGCCTGCGGGTCCCGCAGTCAGAGAAGAGTCTTCACGTAGGTACACGTAGGGTCCTCCGGAGGAAGTGGGAGCCGTGACAGGCTCTCGCTTACGGTCGCAGGTTGCGGCCGATCTGTCAACTTGACGCAGTAGGTCCGGGGCAACAGAGCCAGCGCTCTCGAGATGCGGCTGGCATAGGCTCTCCAGGAGAACTATCCTGCGTCCACCGACATGGAACTGTACCTCATCAGGCACGGGCAGTCGGCCAACAACCTGAGAGAGCAGGTACTGGCCGAGCATCCGGACACTACGCCCGCGGCGGTCGCGCCGCGCATGGCTGACCCGCCGCTGACAGATCTCGGCGAGCTGCAGGCGCGCCAGGCCGGCGAGGCGCTCAGGGAGGAGGGCGTCACCAAGCTCTACTGCGGGCCGATGCTGAGAACCCTGCAGACGGCACAGATCGTCGGCGCGGTGCTCGATCTCTCCTCTCATGTGTTCGTTGGACTTCACGAGTGGGGCGGCGTGTGGGAATCGCGCGACGACGGCACCAGAGTTCAACTCCCCGGACTGACCCGGAAGGAAATGAGCGCGATGTTTCCCGGCGTCGTGCTACCCGCCGACGTCACCGACCGCGGATGGTGGTTCCACGACTGGGAGGGAGACCGGGCGATGCTGCAACTCGCCCACCGCAACGCGGTGTCTTTCGTAGCTCACTTGGAAGCACACCACGTCGGCGCGGAGCAACGGGTCGGCGCCGTACTGCATGGTGGGTTCGGATCCAGTCTTGTCGGCGCGCTGGTGGGCGTCCCCCAGGATGTGCTGTATGAGCGCTTCACCCATGAGAACACCGGCATCAGCCGGATCTCGATCACACTCCAACGTCGGCAGATCCGCTACCTCAACCGCACTGATCATTTGCTTCCAGCACATGTGACCTGAGGCAGCGCTCCGATTCAGTAGCACTTCACAGGCTGAAGGGGACGGCTCCGCGCTCATCGACGGTGAATCCATGGCGCTCGACGTAGTGCGCGGCGGGCAGGAACCGGTCACCGCGCTCGGCGAGGAGCTGCTGCATGGCGTCCTCCAGATGGCGCTGCAGAGCGGCATGGGAGCGGCTGCCATACCGGTTGTCGAGCTGGTCGGGGTCGGCCGCGGTGTCGTACAGGATGCCCTGGCCGTCCAGCCAGCGCGCATAGCTGTAGCGCGCGGAGCGGACGCCGCGCCAGGGCGCCCCGACGTACTCCGCGAACGGGGTGATGCACATGGTGAGGGCGTGCTCGGGCGCCGCGAACGGCTCGCCGCGGATGGCCGGCGACACGTCGCACCCCTCGACGGATTCCGGGATCGGCACCCCGGCCAAGCCGAGCAGCGTCGGCAGAATGTCCACCACGCCGAACGGAAACGGGAGGTGGCGGCCGCGTCCCGCCTGGTCCGGGCAGCGCAGGAGAAACGGCACCCGGATCGACTCGTCCCAGGGATGCTGCTTGCGGGTCATCCCCTGCGAGCCCAGCATGTCGCCGTGGTCGGAGGTGTAGACGAGGATGGTGTCCTCGCGCAGGCCGGCCGCGTCGATGGCGGCGGCGATGCGGGCAAGCTGCTCGTCCAGCGCCGCGACGTGCGCACAGTAGCCGGCGAGGTCCTCGCGGACCGGATCCGGGCAATTCGCCGGAACCTCGACGTCCGCGACAGGGTAGCGGTCCAGGTACTCCTGAGGCACGTCCCGGTAGGGGTTGTGCGGCGGCCCCCAGGAGAGCACCAGGGCGAACGGCACGTCCGCGGGCCGCGAGGCGATGTAGTCGACGGCCATGTCGGTCTGCGCCGCGGCGTCGTATCCGTCCCACCACAGCCGCTCGGGCGTGTCCCGGTAGTAGAAGGACCGCAGGTAGTCATGCGTGCAGTTGGCGGCAGCCCAGAAACTGAATCCCTGGCGGCGCGGACCCGGCGGCGTGAACGCGCCGCGGCGGTTGCCGTCCAGATGCCACTTGCCGATGTACGCGGTGTCGTAGCCGGCGTCGCGCAGGATCGTGCCGAGGGTCGGCCGGTCGGTGGGAAGCCGCACGTCGTTGAGGAACACGCCGTTGGTGAGCGGGTACTGGCCGGTGAGCAGCGCGGCGCGCCACGGGGTGCAGACGGGAATGCTGGAGACCGCCGTGTCGAACACCACACCCTCTGCCGCCAAGCGGTCCATCGCCGGCGTCTGCACCGCGGCGCCCTCGTAGCCGGTCGTCCGCGCGCGGTGCTGGTCGGAGAAGACGAAGACGATGTTGGGGCGGACGGGTGCGGGGCGGACGGGCACGGGCTTCAGTCCGGTTCGGTGCGTTGGCCGGTCTGCTCCAGCCACCGCTCGCGCCGCTTCTCGTAGCCGGCGGCCAGGTGATGGCGGAACGGCAGGATGCGCTTCGGCACCTCGATGCCCCGGTACTCGGCCCGGCAGAGGTAGCACACGGCCATCTCCGCCACGCGCCGGTACAGGATCAGGTCGATCAGGAACACCACCGGCAGGCTGATCCCGTAGGTGAACGGCACCAGCACCGCGCCCACCACGATCACGGCCAGTCCCAGGAAGCGGTTGAAGTCGCGCTGGCGGTAGAGGCGTGTCGAGGAGCACACCGCGCACTGGCGGAGCTGGCGGTGCGGCTCGGTCACCGCCACGGCCGTCCCGCACGCGTCGCACGCCACGCCGTCGCCGGCCGGCCGCGACGCGTTCGCCTCGCCGCAGGCTGCGCAACTCCACGACAGCGCCAGCTCGCCTGCGCCCTCCTCACCGCTCACAGCGCCAGGCCGTAGGACAGCAGGTCGAAGCGGTAGCTGGCCTCGCCGATGATGGCGGCGCTCACCGCCACGTACAGCAGTCCGGTGGCCGCCTGCGTGGACTTGGCGCGTACCGCCGCCCCTGCCAGGAAGCAGATCACCAGCGGCACCACCGTCCCGAAGAACAACGCGATCCAGACGAACATGCCGTCGAGGCTCAGGGCGAAGTCCAGCACCGGGCGCTCGAAGCCGCCGACCGTGACGCTGCCCGCGGCGATCACCACCGTGTCCCAGACCAGGCGGACCGACAGGACGGCTGCGTACACGGCGATCGCCTTGCCCAGGAAGCGGGTCGGCATCTTCTCGGCGTTCAGGTAGTGGGGCCCTACCACCAGCGTGAACATCCCCCCCCCACGCCCCACCCCGCCGACCCGCGTGGCCGCGGCCGCGGCCGCCAGCACCCCGGAGGCCGCGGCCGGCGTGCCGGCAAGGCCGTCGACCAGCACGAAGACGCCTACCGCCGGCGGCACCGCGCACGCCGCGATCGCCCAGGGCCGGCGCTGCCACGCGTAGGCGGTCGCGGCCATGGCGACGCCCAGCCAGACCAGCGCCAGCCACGGCCGTGCCGTGCCGCCGCCCGGGGGGCCCTGCCCCGGGACCAGGGTGATCAGCAGCACGCCCAGGCCCAGCACGACCGCGGCCATGCCCAGGTTGAAGCGCGTGAAGCCGTGGTCGATCCCGTCGCGCCGGTTGACCCACAGCCACAGCGGATACAGGCCGCCGAACGACAGGAAGACGGACGCGGACAGGCGAAGCAGCATGCGCCGCCTGTCTCCTATGAGGGTGCCGGGCTGGCCGCGCCGGCGGCCGGCCCGGCGGCGTCATAGGGAACGGTGGGATGGGCCAAGAGCGGAGCCACGGGCGACGGTCTTGGGGCGCTAGTTGTCCGCGGCAGCCAGGCCGATGGTCAGGATGTAGTCGCGCAGCACCCGGATCTGGTGGTCGGCGTCGCCGCCCAGAATGTCGCGCGGCGTGGCCTGCGGATAGAAGGTCGGCATCCTGGTGCCGGGCAGCAGCGTCTGCGGATCGGCGATCCAGTCGATGATCCACTGCGGCTTGAGCCTCTCCGCGGCCAGCGCGAAGTCGGGCGCCCAGCGGTCGGGCGTGCCCGGCGGCGTCTCGCCTCCCTGGATGTGGCAGGTGGTGCAGTTGAAGTAGTCGGTGGACCACAGCTTCTCCGCCGCCTGAAGCTCCTCGGCGGTGAGCGCCGGCTCGACCCGCTCCACGAACGGGAACTCCTGTCCGTCGAGGGCGCTGAAGTAGCGCGCCAGGTCGTTGATCTCGCTCGCGCTGAAGCCGAAGGTGGGCATGCGCGCCGCCAGCCACGGGCGGATCTCCGACGGCTCGTGCAGGAACGCGAACAGCCAGTCGGTCTGCACCTTGGCGCCCTCGCCGACCAGGTTGGGCGGCGCGAAGCCGACGGTGGCCGCCTCAGCCGCCGCGGCTCCCTGGCCGCGGAAGCGCACCAGCCAGTCGGTGACCGTCGGCGCGATGGAGCCGCCCTCGCCCTCGATGATGTGGCACGCCTGGCAGTTGTTGGTCCGCACGAGCTGCTGGCCGCGCTCGATCGCCAGCCGCTCCGGCGTGCGCGGCACAATCTTGGTCAGGTCCTCGTCAGGCTCCACGAAGCCGGCCAGCACGGTGACCACCGCCTCCACCTGCTGATCCGTGAAGCCGTAGTTCGGCATACGCAGCAGCAGGTCCGGCGGGAGCTCCTTGTGCTCGTCGAAGGAGCGCGGGTCCTTCATCTTCTGCGTCCACCAGTCGTAGCGGGTGTGCTCGATGTGCAGGAAGCCGAAGTCGAACTGGTGCAGCGGCTTGTGGCCGATCGCCGTCAGCTCGGTGCCGATCGGCTTCGCCGTCTCGAACCCGGGGATCTCGTGGCAGCCGAAGCAGCCGTACTGGCGGATCAGACGCTCGCCGGCGTAGTTGAGCTGTTCGCCGATGTCCATGGCGGCCGCCTGGTCGCGGGCCACGCTGGGCGGCGCGGTCTTGCCCAGGAAGCCGACCACGATCTCGCCGACCAACTCCTCGTTCACGGCGGGGGGCGGCCCGTACGCGTCGTTCTGGAAGGTGACCAGGTAGGCGGTGACATCGGCCGCCTCCTGCTCGGTCAGGCGCATGTCGGGCATGCGCGTCCCGGCATGGTAGCTCTCGGGATTGCGCAGCCAGTTGTAGATCCACCGCGGCGTGGTCTTGGAGCCGATGCCGGCGAAGTTGGGGCCGAACTGGCGCCGCAGCGCGTCTTGATTCGCGGCCGGCTCCTGGCTGTCCGGGAGCTGGTGGCAGGCCATGCAGCCGACCGACGCGACCAGCTCCTCGCCGCGCGCCGCGTCGCCGCCGGCCGGCAGCGGCTCCATCTCGTAGCCGTCTGCGTGGTCCCACAGGTAGCTGACCATCGCGTGAATTTCCTGCTCGGTGCGCGCGGTCAGCTCGGGGGTGCTGTTGTTGGGCTGGCCGAAGAAGGCCGGCATCCACGCGTTGGCGCGGAACGCCTTGGGATCCTGGATCCAGCGGAACGCCCAGTCCGGAGTCAGCTTGTCCTTGACGCGCGCCAGCGACGGGCCGCGCGGGCTGAGTCCCTCATAGGAGTCGATCTCGTGGCAGCCGTAGCAGCCGGCGCGCTCGATCAGGGAGAGCCCGAAGCTGAGCTTCTCAGCGCCCTTCACCGTGGTCTGTCCGGCGTGGCACTGGAAGCAGCCCGCCTCCGCGTAGCGCGCGGGGTGCATGGGCTCCTCCCACAGGTGGAACTCCCGCCAGCCCAGGTCGGACTGCCACGCGACCTGCTGCGCCTTGCCGTCCGGGGTGTGCACGCTGCCGTAGAAGTCGGTGGCGCGCCCGCGCCCGCCGTGACAGCTCGTGCACCCGAACTCCTCCAGCGGATGCGGCGAGTCGCTGGCCAGGAACAGGTCGAGGCGCGGGTGGGTGCGGTGGGGGTTGGGAGCCTCCGCCAGGTCCGCCCGCGACACGCCCTGGTGGCAGGTCACGCAGCGGTCCACGCGCGGCACCATCTCGAAGTTGAGATCCTCGCGGATGTCGCTCAGCACGATCTGCTCGATCTTCAGCGACGGCTGCGCCAAGTCGATGATCGGCAGGTCGCGGACGCCGGCGCCCAGCCGGTTCCAGAAGTCCATCGCCTGCGGGTCGATGCGCTCCAGCTTGCCGACCAGGACGTCCGCGTCGCGCTGCAGGCCGGTGACGGCGCGCTCGGCCTGGCGCAGCTCTTCCCGGTAGCCGGCGAGCTGCGCCTGCACGCCCTCCAGCATCAGCGTCGCCGCCTCGTGCTCGACACCCGACTCCTCGTACTGCACGAGCAGCCGCTCCTTGCGAGCGCGCTCGCGGTCCACGTTGCCGCCCACGCCCGCCTGCGCCTGCTCGAACTTGTACAGCGCCTCCTCGTAGCGGGCCTTGTCGGTGAGGTAGCGCTGGTTGATCCCCTGGAACTCGGTATCGGCCCGGCGCACCTCGCGCTCGGCGGCGCGGATGTCGCCCTGCAGCTCGTCCTGCCGCGTCCGTGCGGCGTCCACCGCGGCGACCGCCTGCTGGTACTGCGACTCGCCCTCCAGCCGCGCGAGCTCCGTCTCCCAGGCGCCGCGCGTGATCTGCCGGTCGATGTCTCGGAACTCGCGCTGGTAGCGCTTCCATTCGCGATTGAAGTCCTCCAGGAAGACGCCGACGATCGCGGCCAGCAGCAGGATGGAGCTGATCGCGAACCAGCGGTTCAGCCCCGCCGGCTTGTAGTGTCTCTCCTGGTCTCTATCAGCCATCCGCAAACGCCTTCACTGCCGCACCTAAATGTTGAAGAAGACCTCGGGAATCGAGATCACGTACTTGAGGTTGAACAGCCACCGCGAATACATCTTCAGCGGCAGCGACAGCATGGAGAGGAACAGGATGATCAGCACCCCGTACTTGGCGCGGCCGAGCCGCTCGTACAGGTCCTTGAACACCGTCTTCGACAGCAGTCCGGGCAGGATCAGGAAGTAGCCGAGGACGATCGCGAACCCGAACGCCTCGCGGACGATCGCCGCGCGCGGCAGGCCGGTGCCCAGCAGCCGGACCCAGATGATCTCCGACAGGTTGATGTTGTTGAGCACCACCCGCTTGTTGACGTCCCAGGTCTCGAACGGGCCGAAGAAGTTCCAGTTGGGGCCGCGCAGGAAGGTCCCGGTGTAGATCAGGAACACCCACAGCGCCAGCCAGCCGAACATGAACAGGCTCATGATGCGGCCGCGCTCGGCGTAGCTGTAGTAGCCCTGCCCGCCTTGCCGCTCGTCCAGGTAGGGGATGGCCATCAGCCCGACGATGATCAAGGTCGGGAACACCACGCCAGCGATCCAGGGGTCGAAGTAGACCAGCATCTCCTGCAGGCCCAGGAAGTACCACGGCGCCTTGGACGGATTGGGCGATACGGTGGGGTTGGCCGGCTCCTCCAGCGGCGCCTTCAGCCCGATCGACCAGACGATCAGCAGCACGCTGATCAGGATCAGCGAGATGAACTCGATGTAGACCAGGTCCGGCCACACGAGCACCTTGCCGCCTTCCGCCTCCGCCGGTTTCTTGCCGGCGGCGATGCGCTCGTCGTTGGCACGCGCCTGTTTCATCGCGAACCAGAGGAAGAACACCACCACGAACATCAGGGCGGTGATCGGAATGTTGTCCGGCTTGGTGGCGATGGAGCGGAAGTCGGGATCGAAGAGCCCCAGTCCGAAGAACGCCAGCAGGATCAGCAGCATCACCACGCCGCCGGCGTTGGTCCACAGGCGATCGACCCGCAGCGTGTCGTGCAGCTTGCGGAGCCCTCTGGTGGGCGGAAACACCACCATGGTCAGCACGAGGGTGATCGTGAACAGGATTGCCGGATCGGAGATCCGGTCGATGATGGCGCGCACGTTCTGCCTACCTGCCGTGTTCCCTGCAGATCCTACGTGGGACCCGAGATGCCGCCGTCCTTACGGACGCGCCAGAAGTGCACGATCATGAAGATCATCGCGATGAACGGAACGCCGATGCAGTGCAGGACGTAGAAGCGCAGCAGCGTCGCCTCGCCCACGAAGCGGCCGCCGGCCAGCGCGAACTTGGCGTCCGCCCCGGCGTGCACGAAGTTGATGTCGCCCAAGTGCAGCAGGGCGGCGCCGGGTCCTTCGTGGCCGAGGAACGGCGCCGCGCGCGCCATGTTCAGGCCGACCGTGACCGCCCAGATGGCGAGCTGGTCCCACGGCAGCAGGTAGCCGGTGTAGCTGAGGAACATGGTGATGGTCAGCAGCAGCACGCCGATGGCCCAGTTGAACTCGCGCGGCGGCTTGTAGGAGCCGGTCATGAACACCCGGAACATGTGCAGCCACACCGTGATCACCATCAGGTGGGCGCCCCACCGGTGGATCTCCCGCATGATGCCGAGCGGCACCTGCGAGCCCAGGTCGATGATGTCCCCGTAGGCGTGCTGGGAGGTCGGCCGGTAGTAGAACATCAGCAGGATGCCGGTGACGGTCAGCACCAGGAAGACGAAGAACGTCAGCCCGCCCATGCACCACGTGTACTTGACCTTGACCGCGTGCTTGGGAAGCCGCACCGGATGCAGGTGCAGGAAGACGTTGTTGAGCACCCCCATCATGCGCTGGCGCCGGGAGACCGGGACGCCGGTGCGGAAGATGGACTTCCATACCTGCGTCTCGCCGATCGCCTTCACGGCGTCTGCCGGGCTCTTGCGGCCCCCTCCGTTCGAACCCCTGCCGTTGCTGCTCTTGGCCATTCAGGTGACTCCGTGCCTCGTCAGACGGCGAGGAACGACGACGGGTCGCTCCACTCGCCCTTCTCCCACTGGTACTTCTTGGTCTTGTCGACCACGATCTGGCCGTCGTCGCCCAGCGAGATGCTGTACCGCTCCAGCGGGCGCGGGGCCGGCCCCTCGAAGTTGATGCCGGTGATACGGAAGCCGCTGCCGTGGCACGGGCACTTGAACTTGCGGTCCGCCTCCAGCCAGTTCGGCGTGCAGCCCAGGTGCGTGCACACAGTCGACAGCGCGTACACCTGCTCCTCTTCGCGGATGATCCAGACGCCGAACTGGTCCTTCCAACGGGTGGAAACCTCGCCCACCGTGTACTCGTCCACGAAGCCGGCGCGAAAGGACTGCGGCGGCTCGAACAGCACGTTCGGGAACAGGAAGCGCACCAGACCCAGCACCGAGCCCAGCACGATCGCGGTGAAGGAGATCCACGCCACGGCGAGCGTGGACAGGAACGAACGCCGCGTCATCTCGCCCCCGGACTCCCCCCGGGAGCCGGGCGAGGCTGCGGCGGCGTCTCCGGTCTTTGCCATCAGCGTCTTCTCATCCCTGTATCGTCGTCCACGGCCGGATTCTTCACGTCTGTCGGTTGGCTGTCCACTCGCCCCAGGACCGGCGCCTTCATCGGAGCGCCTCCGTCGCTGCCCGGCGCACCCGTGGGTCGATATCGCCGGTCGACAGACCGCGTACCTGCTCGGTCAGCTCCGGCCGGCCGAGGCCGACTGCGACGTTCACGGCAACCTCCATTATGTCGCTCTGCTCGTCCGCGTCAACATTCGGGAAGTCGGCCCAGTACTCCCGGTCCAGGATCTGCATGAGCACCTCCGCGCCGGCGTCGCTGCCGAGCGCCGCCAGCGCGATGGCCGCGAACCAGCGCGCATTGTGCTGCTCGTCGTACAGCAACGGCTCCAGGGCCGGAGCCGTGGACGGGTCGCCGATGGCGCCGATCGTGCGCACGGCCGACGTCCGAATGCGGTCCGAGTCGTGCTGCAGGTACGGCAGCAACACCGGCAGTTCCTCCGGCCCGGCCAGGAAGCCGAGCGCCTGCAGGTAGAAGGAGGCCGAGTTCTCGCTGTCCTCCGTCGCCAGCGCGTCGAGCAGGGTGGGAACGAAGCGGCGGTCGCCGGTCAGGGCCATCGCCTGCGACAGGTATTGCCGCACGCGCCGGTCGTCGCCCTCCGCCTCGGCGAAGGCGAGGTTCATCCCGTCCACGAAGCGCTCGTCCCGCGGAACCTGGTCCTTGCGGGCCAGGTCGAACAGCAGCGTGCTCAGGTCGAACGCCGCCTGCCAGCGGCGTGTCTGGCCGCCCGTTCGCACGTCACTCAGGTAGTCCAGCGCGTCGGCCGGCTCCGACGACAGAATGGAGACGCCGGCGATCACCAGCACCGCCAGCACCGCGATCAACAGCGGGACGACGAAGAACGAGTGGACGATGACGCCCAAGCCGGAGCGCTTGGGCTCGCCGGAAGCGCCGTTCTGCCCGGAGGCGCCCTGCCCGGATGAGCCATTGCCGCCGGGCCGCGTGCTCGCTGCGTCGGGTTGCGACGTGCCTTCCGGGCCGGCCACGGCCCGCAGTGTACGGACGCCGTCCGCGCACGGTCAACGTTACGGCCACTCGCTCCACCCGCGCGCCCTCCACGGGTGTAGTATCGTGGCCGGTAGCTCGGATCGGAGGCACGTCGGCCGGCCCCTGAGGTCAAGGAGGGCGGAAGCAGATGGACGCAGAGCGATCGGGGCGCACGGGTCCGGATCCCGAACACCGCCTCATCTCCTCGCAAGGCGGAGAGACGGCGACCTCCGGGGTAGGCAACAAGATCATCACGCACGACGGCAAGACCCACGTGGCGTGGCTCGATGCCACCGAAGCGGGGTACTTCGCCCAGGTCCGCACCCTGGATCGCGCGACCGGCGAGTGGTCCGGCCCCTTCACGCTGGGAACGGCCACGGACGACCACGGCCGGCCCGCCATGACCATGGACAGCCGGGGCTACCTGCACGTGGTCTTCGGCGTGCACCACGACCAGGTTCCCTACCGGCGGTCGTTGCGCCCCAACGACGCCTCCGAGTGGACGCCGACGGTGACCTTCGGCGGCGACATGACCTACCCGGCACTGGTGTGCGGAGCGGACGACACGCTCTACATGGCGGGACGGTCCAGGTGGGAAGGCTCGCGCCTGTACGCCAAGCCGCCCGACGGGGACTGGGAGGACCGGGGGCTGATCATCCGCACGCTCGAAGGCTGCTTCAGCTACGCGGCCTACCATCCGGGGCTGGCGTGGGGGCCGGACCACCGCACGCTGCACCTGTCCACCAGCACCTACCAGAGCAAGACGAAGCAGTCGAACCTGTGGGGCACGATCCAGTCGGCCAACTACATGCGCTCCACCGACGGCGGGGCGACCTGGGAGCGTGCCGACGGCACGCCGATCTCGGTCCCGGCGACTTCCGAAACCATGGATGTGCTGGTCGCCGGCGAGAGCTCCTTCGCAAAACCGGGCATACGGAATCAGGGCGCCATCGTCGTCGACTCCACGGGCCGGCCGTTCGTCCTCTACATCCACTACAACATGCCGCGGCCGGGCCAGGTGTTCCTGGTCACGCCCGACGGGCAGGGGCGCTGGCAGCACCTGCCGCTGCAGGCGGCCCTGGACGAGCACTGGCCGGACATGGCGGTGATCGACTGCCGCGCCGGGTTCAGCATCACGGAGGACGACACGCTCTGCATCGCATTGACGCTGATCCCCCGTGATCATCCGGTAGCGGAGCGGGAGCGCATGGCATGGAGAACGCCGGACCGGCCCGACGCACACCATTCCACGAAGCTGGAGGAGACCTACTACCTCGGGCTGCCGTGCTACTCCACGAACCCCGAGAACGCCCGCATCAGCTACGAATCGGCCAACACGTGGTGCGCGGAGAACCCCGCCAGGCGCCGGATCGCGTGGCTGGAGTCGCGTGACCGCGGCCACACGTTCACCGCCCGGGACGTGATCGGGCCGGACCCGCAGATGCCCCCCAACCAGCCGAGCCTGGAACGGCCGACCGGGTTCCACCGGGTCGCAGCAGGCACGCTGCCCGGGATGATCTACTCCGTCCTCACCGCCGGCTCGCGATCCAAACGCTCGGTCATGGACCACCGCGTGTACTGGGCCGACGCGGGCAGCCCGCGGGGAGGAGCGTGACGCCCGGGCGCGGCCTCTTCGAGTCGTTTCAGCACCCGCCGCCGAAGTATCGGCCTGTCATCCAGTGGTGGTGGTCCACGACGATCGACGCCGACGAGGGCAGGCGGCAACTGGACGAGTTCCGGAGCCAGGGAGCCCGCACGGTCATCGTGTATCCCGCGCACGGGATGCGCCCCCACTTCCTGAGCGAAGGCTGGTGGCGGCTGTGGGGGATCTTCCTCGACCACGCCCGGTGCACGGGGCTGCGCATGGGGATGGTGCCCGACTTCTTTCATCCCCAGGGCGATGCCCGCGACGTGCGGCTGGATCCGCCGGACCCCAGCCTGGTGCTGGAGGGGCACCCCGAGTACCGGCTCAAGCGTCTGCAGACGGTCGAGCGGCGCTTCAGCGGGCCGGGCACCGCCCTGATTCGGGGCCTCCCGGATCCGGTCATCGCGAGCGCCGGCAGGATCGAGAAAGGCGGCGCCCTGGACTACTCCAGCCTGCGCGATCTCTCACGCGCGATCGACGGCTCCACCTTCCGCAAGGAGCTCGGCGAGGGGGAGTGGCTGCTCTCCTTCTACCATCCCGTGGACCGCATGGGCCCGATCAACGTGCGGGTGGACCCGCTCAATCCGGCTGCCACGCAGCGCTACCTCGACCTCACCCTCGGCGAGCTCATCCGCCGCTTTCCCGAGCACGTCGGCACGACCTTTACGGTCGCCCTGTTCGACGCCGAGACCACCTTCGGCGGGCCGATCGTGTGGACTCCCCGGTTCTTCCCGACGTTCCGGGAGATGTGCGGCTACGACGTGCGGCCGTACCTGCCGCTGCTGACACGCGACGGCGGCGACGAGACGCCGCGGGTCCGCTGCGACTACTTCCGCGTGGTCAGCCACCTGTTCGTCGAAGGCTTCTGGAAGGTGCTTGCCGGCTGGTGCCGGGCGCACCGGATCCAGGCGATACAGCAGTCCTGGGGGGACAACCTCGTGGCGGAGTCGACCCTGGCCGGCGACTTCATGGCCTCCCAGCGGGAGATGACCTGCCCGTTCATGGAGGACCTGTTCTCCTGGCACCACGGCCCGCGCGGGTTCAAGGAGGTCGCCTCGATCGCCCACTTCGAGAACAGGCCGCTGTGGGTGGAGGCCGGGCTGCTGGAAGGGTGCGAGTCGTTCATCAGCCCGCAGAAGCTGCGCTCGGCCGGCAACGTGCTGGCGGCATGGGGGGTGTCCATTCAGACCACGATGACCTCCTTCGACGAGCACCACACGCTCGACGGGCATCCCATGCCGGGCACCGGGCAGCCCTTCTGGAAGTTCCACTCGCGGTACGGCGACTTCATGCAGCGCGTCGGCTTCCTGAACGATGACGGCGTCTCCGTCGCGCCGATCCTGCTCCTCAAGCCGTTGGCGACCGTGGTCGGCGGCGGCCCGGCCGGCGGAGCACCACGCGGATCGTCCGAAGAGGACGGCGGCGTCACCGAGACGACCGGACAGGATCGCGGCGCGAGCTTCACCCGGCTGGTGGAAGCCGACTACGACGGCCTCATGGAGCGGCTGGTCGAAGGGCAGCGCGACTTCGAGGTCGCGGACGACCACTACCTCGCCAGGGCGACCCTCGGCAAAGGCTCGCTGGCGATCGGCCGCAGCGAGTTCAAGGTCGTGCTCCTGCCGCGGATGACCCTGATCAGCCGCGCGTCGATGGCGGTCATCCGCCGCTTCCACGAGGCCGGCGGTGCGGTGATCTTCTACGGTGCGCTGCCGTCGGGCTCACCCGAGCACGGCAGGAACGACCCGGAGATAGGTGAAGCCGTGGCCGCGATCCTCGGCGGCCGCACCGACAGCGGCGCCGGCGCAACCGACGAGCAGGCCGCCAGCGGGACCGCCGTGTTCGTCGCCGGCGGCCCCGACCGGGTGCTGCAGGAGATCGACCGCGTGCTGCCGGCCGATCTCGCCGTCATCGACGGGCCTTCCGAGCACCTCTACTACTCCCACCGCGTGAAGGAAGGGACGGACATCTACTGGATCGCGAACGACACCGGCCATGCGCGCGCCGCCACCGTCTCCTTCAGCGCCGCCGGAACGCCGGAGATCTGGGACGCCGCGACCGGAGAGCGGCGGGAAACCGTCTACTGGGTCAAGGACGGCAGGACCGTCGTCCCGCTGTCCTGGTCGGCCTATGACGGGTTCGCCGTGGTGATGCAGCGGCACGGCGCAGCTCCGCCCATTCGCATCGACCGGACGAACATCACCGGCGCCACGCTCGCGACGCGCGGCGGCCGGACGCGTCTCGAGGGCACGGTGCGGGCTCCGGACCGGACCGCATCGGTCGCGGGGAGCTGGCGTGACCGACCGTTCGCCGCCGAGATCCCGCTGCAAAGGGGGGCGCCTGTCCAGGAGCTCGCTCCCACGGGGTGGCGGTTCACGCCGGCGGCCGATCGCGTGGAGGTGCGCTACGCGGCGGAACACGTCGCGCCCGAGGGCCGGGGAGAGGCGGCCGGCTTCGCGGACGCCGCCTACAACCACCGCGCCTGGCCGCTCACCTGGCTCTCCCGGGAGCGGTTCACGATCCGCAACTGGTGGCTGCTGGGCCCGTTTCCCAGCGACAACGGGCGAGGCTTCCACACCAAGTACCCGCCGGAGACGGAGTTCGACCTGGAAGCGCCGTGTCCCACGCCGGATGGGGAGATCCGCGTGTGGCAGCACTTCCACAGCCGCAATCCGTGGGTGAACGTGGGGAAAATCTTGGACTACGAGGGCGAACCGGGCGTCGCCTACGCCGCCACCTTCGTCCATTCCCCGGCCGCGCGGCGCGTGCAGGCGCGCTTCGAGGTGGCGAACGGCAAGATCTGGGTCAACGGCGCCGAGGTCTACTCGTTCTACAGCCAGATCGGCTTCATCAAGATGAACGACGGGTTTGCCGAGCGGCTGCCCATCCGCCTGCGGGAAGGGTGGAACGTCATCCTGCTCAAGATCGAGAGCGCGTTCCCGGCCTACAACACCGGCCTGGTGTTCCGCCTCACGGATGACGACGGGTTCCCGGCGCCCGGCCTTCGGTACGCCAAGCGGCCGCAGGACCCGGATACACTCGTGCGCGAGCGCCGGCAGGGAGTGGTGCGCGACACCATGCGGTTCCTGCCTCCCTTCCCGACCTACGACCAGCGCCAGGGCCGGTTCGGAGTCACGCGCGGCAGGGAACGCTGGTACCGCGCGGAGATCCCGCCGGGCACGACGGCGTTCCTGGTCCCCGCGCGGCCGGCCGGCATCGCCGTCTACCTGAACGGCACCCGCGTGCAGCCGGACAACGCTGGCAGGGTGACCTTCCGCGGGCTCGATTTCGACCGACCCGCCAGCATCGCGCTGCGGCTGCCGGCCGACCGGGAGCTTGAGGACTACCTCTCCTTCCAGTCGGGGCCGACGGACTACCGCCTGGGCGCCTGGACATGGACCGGTCTGACCTTCTACTCGGGCGAGGCGTTCTACGAGAAGGAGTTCGATCTCGACCCGCGGCTGACCGGGACGCGCGTCATGCTCGACCTCGGCGAGGTCGGGCTCACCGCGGAGGTCTGGCTCAACGGCCGGAAGGCGGGCACCCGCCTGTGGGAGCCGTTCGAGATCGAGGTCACCGGCCACCTGCGGGCGGGCCGCAACCGGTTGCGCGTCGCCGTGACCAACGCCGATGCTCCCCGGCGAGGCGAGGCCAGCGTCGAGCGGATGATCGAGGGCAGGTTCGACCTCTGGCGCTACGGGTGGCGCGGCTGGTACGCGCCTCCCTACCTGGGCGCCGTCGACCTCAACGGCCTGATCGGTCCGCTACGTCTCATCCCCTTCGAGGACGTCTCCGTCGACCTCGACTCCGCCGTCACCTGACGGCTGACCCGCGACGATCTCCTGCGCGATCACTGACGCCTCTCTGCGGCGATACAGCGCGGCCACTCCCGTGAACCCGTAGCCGCCGTACCGGTAGTTGCCTGCCGATCGGGCTGCGCAGCAGATGTCGGTCTGCCCGTCGGCGAAGGCGATTCTGGTCCAGGTGCCGTCCGCCTGCTCGCGCGCCACGGCAACGCTCGGCAGCTCGGTCTCGCCCGCCTGCAGCGGCACCACGACGGTCTGGATCGTCACCGGCGCCTGTGCCGAACGGCGGTAGATCACGCACGGGGCCGGCGCCACGCCCAAACCGCCGCCGCCGGCATACCAGCCCTGCAGGCTCGGCTCCCGGCGTCCCTCGGCTATGTCGAGCTCCACCCTCTCCGGTGCGGCGCTGATGAACGCGATGTTCGGCTCGCCCTCGTCCGCGCTCCGGGCGGTCCCGCGCTCGCGATCCACCACCACCGCCGCCGGCACCAGGTGAAAGAGCACCTCGAAGGTGTGAGATCCGTGTCCACGGAGAAAGTCCGTGATGATCCAGTACTCGTGGCGGGTCTCGCCGGCCTTCACGAACATGACGCTGCGCGCGTGCTCGACCGATCGGTCGACCGCGCCGTCGATGACGGTGCGGGGAACGCCGTCCTCGCGGCGCTCCTCGCGATAGGTCGCGTACCCCTCGCGATAGGTTCCTTCCAGGTAGTCGCAGACCCCCGTGCTGTGCCAGACGTTGTCGAGGCGATGCGCACTCTCGCGCGGACCGCTCACGTCGCGCACCTGCGTCTTGCCGTCCACGACGACGGTGTTGTGGCCCTGTGACCAGCTCATGAACTGCTGCATGAGGACGTCCTCGGCCGCCGCGGAGTAGGAGTGGACTCCCAGATCCTCCACCATCGATCTCCCGTGCGACACGATCTCGACGGCCAGCGCGTTCTCGTGGCCGTGGATGGTCCCGATGGGGCCGACGTCGAACTGCAGGTAGTTGGCGTCCCTCTGCCAGGAGGACCGCATGATGCCTTGCCCGCAGTACGGGTACCAGAACGACGTCTGGGCCGGCGGCCGGCCGCGCTCCCCGCGGCTCGCGATGTAGTCCCAGTCTTCCCGGTACCGCTCGGCGAGCACCGCGCCTATGAACGGGAGGGCCGACCCGCGCCTGGAATCACCGTTCCAGACATAGCTCCCATCGGGCTTGCTGGAGCAGGCCAGATACGCCGCCCGCTTCAGCAGCACGTCGATGTAGTCCTGGGGAAACGACAGGCCGTTGTCGCGCAGCATCAGCCACGTCTCCAGGACGCTCGTGGACGCGCCGACGACATACCCCGCGGAGTTCTCCTTCGAGGTGCCGTCGGGGTAGGAGGCTCCGGCACCGAGGTAGTCGCCGACGATGCGCAGGCCCAGCTCCCGCCAGTCACGCGCGTCCCGGCACTCCGGAAACCCGACGCCGGCGGTGATCAGCCCCTGTCCCGCGTAGAAGAGCTGATTGCCCTGCGGCGGCGGCTCCTTGTTCGCGAACGCGATCATGTCCTCGATGCAGAACCCGGTGTACAGCGACAGCAGCAGGCACAGATCGTGGCCGCAGAGGCCCTCCCACGAGAGGATGTACGGCATGAGCTGCAGGTAGGAGTGGTTCATCTGCAGCCCCGGAAACCAGATCCACTCCGGCTTGGTGTCCACGTAGAACACGTAGTGCCGGGCGATCCATATCAGCTTCTCGATGTAGGCCTCATCGCCCGTGAGCCAGTAGGCCTGCGCCAGCGCCCGCTGGAAGAGCTGGTAGTTGAGGTGATGGGTCCAGATGACGTCGCCGTCATCCGGAACGTGCGTCCAGTCCCACTGCGCGCCGACGTCCTGGACTCCCTTCTCCGGCTCGTTCGGCGTGAACACCTTGTTGTCGAGGAGCAGGTCGGCGATGTCGACCAGCGTGTACGCCGACGGCTTGACGCCCTGCGTCCTGCTCCAGGTGTAGCCCGGCTCCGTGGTGATCAGCGGGCGCATCCGGGCGCGGTCGCGCCACGTGACGTGGTGATCGGGAAACTCTTCGACGTAGCGCTCGGAGATGAAGTCGTATCCGGTCGTGTTCTGTGCGAATCCCCGCTCCGTGTGAGCAGACACGTACCGCACGGCGAGATTGGGCTGCGGCCGCTCCCGGCAATACCTGAGAAACGCCTCTTCGGCCGCGCGCCGATCGCCGCGCGCCTCCGCATCCCGTACCGGCGCCAACTCCGGGATCCCGTAGTCAAGACGGGAGAAAAAGGCGCCGACCTTCGCATCTTCCATGACCGCTTCCTGAGAGCGGCGCGCCGCCGTCGCGTCGAACGACCGCGGCACGCCGCATGACTACCGTTTGGGTACTAGCGCGACTCGGTGCCCCAGACCTCGTCCCACGTCGGCATCTTCTCCATCTCCGCGAGGATCTCGCTGCCGCCGAAGCGCATGAAGTCCTCGACGTACTCGTCCCACGTGGCATCGACGTCGATCTCGCCGGTGACCGCCTTGGCGAACCACTCGGAGGCCAGCGTGTTGAGCGCGGCCCCGCGCTTCTTCATGACCTCCTGGATGTCGGTCTCCTTGTAGGAGTCCCACTTGTAGGGCCTGGCCATCTTGCTCCAGATCTCGTCCGTGTACAGGTACTCCTCGTAGAACGTGTACACGTTCGGGGTCCGCGAGAACTTGTAGCTCTCCCGCGGGTTGAAGTTCGGATAGTTCGTCCACAGGCTCCCCCGCTGGGGATACTCGGCCGGGACGTCCTCCTGCGCCACCCGCACGATGCTGGAGTTGCCGGGCTCGCCGCCCCAATTCCAGTGCGCGCCCTCCTTGCCGTACGCCCAGCCCGCCCAATTGGCGATCGCCTCCGGCGTGAAGTCGAGCAGTCCGGCCTTGGTGTCCAGGATCTGCATGACGCGGGCGACCTTCGCGTCGCTGATCGACTTCTCCCACACCTGCGGGATGTTGTCGCCGATGTTGGTGATGCCGTAGGTCGGAGCGAACTGGTGGCCGTCCGGCCCCCGCGGCGCGAACAGGACCAGCTCGCCGCCGGCGGCGAAGTCCTCATCCGAGATCATGCTGTCCGGCGGTCCGTTGGGATCCCGGTCGATGCCGGGGTATTCACCATCACCACCCCGTAGCGCCCGGTATTCTGCTTGTCGAGCGACGTGTCCACGTCCTGGGTGAGCGACTCGTTGTCGATGAGACCCATCTCCCACCAGCGCGCGACCTGCTTGGTGAAGGCCCGGAAGCCCGGGCCCACGAAATTGTGCACGACCTCGCCGTCGATGAGCTGATTGCCCTGCAGCCCGGTCTGCCCCACGCCGAACGCTCCCTGGATCGTCGCCCAGCCGAAATTGCTGAAGCTCAGGTCGCCGTAGAAGAAGCTGCCGTACGGGAGCGTGTCGGTCTTGCCGTTGCCGTCGGGGTCCCCGTCGCGGAACGCGACCATCAGACCCTCCAGCCAGTCGATGTCCATCGACGGATCGTCGTAGTAGAACATCTTGCCCTTCTCGTCCAACTGCACCTTGTTCGCTTCGTAGTCGGCGGGCAGGGAGACGCCGACCGCCTCGGCCCAGTCCTTGCGAAAGGCCAGCAGCCAGTTGCCGACGATGCTCCCGCCGCGGATGGTCGCCCATCCGTAGTGCTCGCCCGGCTTGTCGGGGGCGCGGTGCACCTTCCAGGCCGCCGGGTACGCGCTGTCCACGGCTTTCACGTAGTTGGGCGCGTACTCCCGGAACATGGACTCCGGCGCGCTGCGGATGACCCCGTCCTGGTACATCACCTTCGAGTCGACGAAGTAGACCCCGGTGTCCGGCATCTCGCCGGCCGCCACGATGATCTGCTGCTTGTCGACCTGGAACTTGCCGACCCCGTTGGGGACGATGGTGACGTTGAACATTTGCTCCAGCTCACCCTGCCACCACGGCTTTTCCGCCGGGTTTCCCAGCCAGCTTATCTCCAGGTGATTGCTGAGGTCGTCTATGGCGGCAGCTCCTTCCTCGGCAGCCTGCCCCGCGGCACCGACGCCGAGGGGCGCCGCCAGCAGTGCCGCCATGCATAGAAACAGTGACGCTCTTCTCATAGCTTTCTCCTCCGTTGCTTGTCGCGTTTCTTCGTTCCCGAACGTCGTGGCTTCACCTCCTTGCCGATGGATTCTCGCGCCTGCCGCGCACGCACCGCTCATCCCTTCAACGACCCCACGAACACGCCCTTGATGAAGAACCGCTGCAGGAACGGGTAGACCAGGATGATCGGCCCGATCGTCAACACCGTCATCGCCGACCGCACGGCCACCGTCGGCAGCAGATCCACCCGTTCGTCCCAGGCGACCATGTCCCGGCGCACCATCTGCAGATCGGTCAGCATGCGCCGCAGGATGTACTGCAGCACCCACTTGTCGCGGTCGTCGATGAACAACATGGCAAAGAACCACTCGTTCCAGTGCGCGACCGCCGTCCACAGCGCGATCGTCGCGGTCACCGCCTTCGACAGCGGCAGGACGATCCGGGTCGCGATCGTCGGATAGCCGGCGCCGTCGATCATGGCCGACTCCTCATACGCGGCATCGATGGTCATGAGGAAGTTGCGCATGATGATGATGTAGAAACCGTTCGCCACCAGCGGCAGGATCAGGGACAGACGGCTGTCCATGAGCCCCAGCTTGCGGACCAGGAGATACAGGGGAATCAGCCCTCCGGAGAAGAACATCGTGATGACGATGTACATCGTGATCGCCGATCTGCCAGGGAGATCCCGCTTGGACAGCGGGTACGCGAACAGGAACGTCATGGCGATGGTAAGAGCCGTTCCGGCGACCACCCGCAACACGCTGTTCGCGTAGCCGACCAGGATGTTTCCGTACGCCGAGAGAGAGTACCGGTACGGGCGCAGCGTCCATTCCGCCATCCAGAGGCGGAAGCCCAGGTGGTTGACGCTGCCCGGCGTCGAGAAGGAGGTGAGCACGATGTTCCAGAACGGATAGAGGATGGTGGCGCAGAAGCAGACGAAGAACAGGACGATGCCGACTCCGAACGTTCGGTCCGCGATCGACCTGGGCCGCAGCGCAGCTACCATATCGCGTACTCACTGAACCTTCTGATGATCGCGTTGGCCGCCACCAGCAGGATGACGCCGATGACGTTCTTGAACAGGCCCACGGCGGCGCCGAACTCGAAGCGGCTGTCCAGAATGCCGACGCGATAGACGTAGGTGTCGATGATGTCGGCCACCTCGTAGACGAGTGGATTGTAGAGGTTGAAGATCTGCTCGAACCCGGCATTCAGCAGGTGGCCCAGGGACAACAGGAACAGGATGGTCATCACCGGGACCAGGGCGGGCAGCGTGATGTGCACCATCGTGCGCAGCCGGCCGGCCCCGTCGACGGCCGAAACGTCATAGAGCGTCGGGTCGACGGTGGAGATGGCGGCAAGATAGACGATCGTGCCCCACCCCACGCTCTGCCAGATGTGCGTGACGACCAGCAGCGGCCGGAACAGCGTCCGGTCCAGGAAGAGGTTCGGAACCTCCTCGGCTCCGAACAGATGGCCGATAAAGGCAGGAATGCCACGCTGCGGCGAGAGGATCTCCATGACGACGCCGGCGATGACGACCCAGGACATGAAGTGCGGCAGGTACGAGATCGACTGCACGGCCTTCTTGAACGGCTGGTTTCGGAGCTCGTTCAACAGCAACGCGAGGATGACGGGAGCGGGAAAGCCGAAGACGATCTTCAAGAGGCTGATGATGACCGTGTTGCGCAGCACCCGCGGAAAAAACGGATCGAGAAACAGGTCTCTGAAGTGCTGGAAATCGTTCCAGGGGCTGCCCAGGATGCCGAGTCCGACCCGGAAGTCCTTGAAGGCTATGACCACCCCCCAGATCGGGAGGTAGTGAAATATGAAGAGAACGGTTGCGGGAATAAGGCAGAAGACGTAGAGGACCAGGTATTTCCTGGCTTTTCTCCGGCGTTCCTGCCTCGCGGTTGCGCCGAGGTCTACCTCAACGGGCGGTGCACGGATCTCTGCCATGATGTGCAGCCCAGATGCTGTGCGAGCACTCTATCCGGCGCGGTCCTTACGGGTCAACGTCAGCCCGGGATCAGGAAGTCGAGCCAGTTGTCGCGGCTGATCACCGTGGCCGTGGCGTTCGGGTAGGTTTGGGACCAGGCGCTCGGGATGCGCCCTCGGCGGCCCTGCAGCTTGATCTCGAAACCGTCGAGCATCCCGTCGCGCTCCTCGACGTAGTCCAGCTCGGCCCCGGTGTAGATGCGCCAGAAGAACGTACGGCCGCGACGACCGGTATAGGCCAGGGTCTTCTGCCTCTCGATCACCAGGAAGTTCTCCCAGAGCCGGCCGACGTCGTCACGCCGCGAGGTCGGCGCGAAGTTCTCGATCACGGCGTTGCGGATGCCGAGATCCAGGAAGTACACCTTCTTCATCTTGGTAACCTCCTTGCGCAGGTTCCTGCTGTACCCACCGAGCCTCGCGATGACGAACGCCTGCTCCAGCAGGTCGAGGTACGACTCGACGGTGTCACGGCTCATCGAAAGCTGCCTGGCCAGCTCATGGATCGAGACCTCCGACCCGATCTGGAATGCCAGCAGCCGCAACAGGTCGTGGATCTTCCCTCCGCGGCGTATCCCGGCCAGCTCCAGAACGTCCTTGTAGAGATAGGCGGTGCTCACTTCCCGGAGGTGCTCCGCCTTGTCCGCGTCGTTGTGCAGGGAGAAGACTTCCGGGTAGGAGCCGTAGACCAGCAGCGCGTCGAGCATCTGCTCCAGCTCGAACGGGTTGTGCAGATGGGCCAACTCCAGAACCGACACCGGATACAGGACGTGCGTCCAGGTGCGACCGGTGAGCGGCTCGCTGACCCGGTTGGCCAGCTCGAACGACGAGGACCCGGTGGCGACGACGCGGAGGTCGGGAAGGCCGTCCGTGAGGATCTTCAGGTTGATGCCGATGTCGGGAACGCGTTGCGCCTCGTCGATGAACAGCAGATCGTAGCCGGCGACCAGGCGAGTCATGGCGCCGAGGTCCCGGCTGGAGAGCACGTCCAGGTACCGCGTCTCGTCCGCGCTGACCGCAAGACTGCGATAGGGAAGCCTGGGCAACAGCTCGTCCAGAAGCGTGGTCTTGCCGGTCTGGCGCGCCCCGTAGAGGATCGCCACCTTGCCGCCACGACGCACGCGCCGCTCGATGGTCGCGCTCAACGCACGCGGGATGAGGGCCATTCCGCAATAGTAGCGTGAATTGTGCGGGTACGCCAGCAAAATTCGCGCGAATTCTGCGGTTAGACGCCCGGCATGGAGGCGCGCGGACCGCTCAGTCGAGGACGGCGAGCATCTCCTCGATGCGAGTGAACTTCTCCCGCGGCTTGCCGGCGGCGGCGCCGCGCGCGACCTCGGCGGCGTCGATGGCGCGCCAGTCCTCGTAGCTGATCGGTCGCACGCCGCCGTCGCGGAGCTGCGCGAGCAGCGCGCCGGTGTCCGGCACGGCGCACCCGGCAAGCCCGTCGAGGTCGGCCAGCAGGTTCTTGGCGGTCTCGGTGCTGTCCGGCTTGTTGGTGCCGATGACGCCGGAGGGGCCGCGCTTGATCCAGCCGGCGGCGTACAGGCCCGGCGCCACCGCGCCGTCGGCGGTGATGCGCCCGCCCTGGTTGGGGAACACGCCGCGCCGGTCGTCGAACGGCAGGCCCTCGATCGGCACGCCGCGGTAGCCGACGCTGCGGAAGAACAGCCCGCAATCCATCTCCACGGTCTCGCCCGTTCCCTCCGCCCACTGGTCGCCGGCCTCTCCGGCCAGGCGGTTCTTCTCCAGGGTCAGCCGCTGCACGCGGCCGTTGCCGGCGAGCTCCTTGGGGCTGCGGAAGAAGTGGACGACGATCCGCTTCGAGCAGCCGCTCGCCGGCCCTTCCTCGCGCAGCTCGCCCAGCGCCTTCCAGTTGCGTTGCGCGTCGGTGTTGCCGGCTTGGTCGAGCTCCGCCTGGCAGCAGGGGCCGAGGTCGAAGTCGGCCTGGTCGTTGAAGTGCAGCGCGCAGTGGCCGAGCTCGCCGAGCTCGCGGATCTCCTTGCTGGTGAAGGCCGCCTGCACCGGGCCGCGGCGGCCGACCATGTGCACCTCGCGCACCTTGCTCTCCGCCAGCGCCTCCAGGGCGTGGGCGGCGATGTCGGTGCCGGCCAGCTCGTCGACGGTCTTGGCCAGGATGCGGGTCACGTCGACGGCGACGTTGCCCTGGCCGATGACGACGGCCGCCTCGGCGGAGAGGTCGAAGCTCAGGTCGCGGTAGTCGGGGTGGCCGTTGTACCAGCCCACGAACGCGGTGGCGGTGTGACTGCCTGCCAGGTCGATGCCGGGGATGTTGAGCGTGCGGTCGGTCTCCGCGCCGCAGGTGAACACCACCGCGTCGTAGAAGCGCTGCAGGTCGGCGACGCTCACGTCTCGGCCGACCATCACGTTGCCGATGAAGCTGCAGCGGTCGTTGCCGGCCGTTCGCTCGTAGATGCGGATCACGTTCTTGATCTTCTGATGGTCGGGGGCCACGCCACCTCGCACCAGTCCGAAGGGGGTGGGCAGGCGGTCGATGATGTCCACCTGCAGGTTCCGTTCGTCCTTCAGCAGCGCCTCCGCTGCATAGAAGCCGCTGGGGCCGGAGCCCACGATCGCTACGCGCCGTCCTGTGTCGCTCATCCGTTCCTCCGTATCATAATGGGCCGATGCTCATCGTCGCCAAGATCGTGCAGGGGCTCGGCCTGAGCTTTCTTGCCCTCAGCTTCGTGCTGGCGCTGCCCGAGCCGCTGCGGGGCCGCGACGTGGCGATCGGCGCGGCCATCTTCATGGCCGGCTGGCTCATGCAGCGGCTCAAGCGGTGACCGGGGTCCAAGCATGACCGAGCGCCGCACCGTGCTCAAGTTCGACGCCGGAGCCAGTGGGTTCCGCCGCATCGTGCTGGTCACGGCGGCGTTCGCGCTACTGCTGCTCGGCTCCGGCGCCGTCGTCATCATCTCCGTCCTCACCCTCTGAAGACCGCACCAGGTCGGCCATCTGCACGACGATGGCGGTCTGCGTGCGGAAGGCGCGATGCTGCATCACCACCAGCATCACGAAGTGCGCGTACGTGACCGCCGCCACCGCCAGGTGCAGCCAGCGCGGTATCGCCGCCGCGGCTGCCGCACCGCCCGAGACGGCGGTGGCCATGATGAGCAGGAGGCTGAGCGTCGCCTGCCCCGACACCGGTCCGTGGGCGCGGCGTGAGCGCTGGAGCAGGTCCGGGGCAAGCCCGCGCTCGCGCACGAAGTCGCGCACGCTTACGCCGGTGGTGACGAAGAAGAAGATGACCGCGGTCTGAGTCAGCAGAAAGACGATGGTCGTGAAGAACCCGAACGCCGGATGGCCGGCGCCCAGCACCGGGATGCCGGCGAACCCCTGGACCACGGCAGCGGTCAGCAGCGTTCCGGTGACGGTGATCAGAGCGTAGCACGTGTAGAGGAAGAGCCACATCGGCGGCTGCGATGCGGCGGATCAACCGGCGGTCTGGCCGATCTCGATCTGGTAGGTCTTCTCGAACTCCGCGGTCGGCAGCATGTCGATCGCGTCCCAGGTGAGCTGCGTGCACACGCGCGCGCAGATCTGGCAGCCGATGCACTCCTGGAAGCGGATCTGCACGGGCGGGATCGGGATGTCGTACTTGTCTTCCGGCACCGCTTCGATGCAGTCGACCGGGCAGAACGGCACGCACACCTGGCAGCCCGTGCAGTTGTCCTCATCGACCACCGCCATGAGCTTGGGCTTGCGCTTCTTGGTCTGCATGGCCTTGGGAAGCTCCGGAATCGACCGGTAGAACTCCGCCCGGCGCTTCTTCTTGGCCATGTTCCCTCCCCGTTCTCAGCGGCCTACTGGAAGTAGTCCGCGTTGATCTGGATGTACTTCTGCCACTCGTCTGGGACTTCGCTCTCCTCGAAGATGGCGTCGACCGGGCACTCCGGCACGCAGGCGGCGCAGTCGATGCACTCGTCGGGATCGATGTACAGCATCTTGCCTTCCGGGTCGTCGTACCCCTCCGAGGGGTGGATGCAGTCGACCGGACAGACTTCGACGCAGGAGGTATCGCAGGTGCCGATGCAGGGTTCGGTGATGATGTAGGCCATGAATGTTCCTCGCGCTTGCTTGGCGGCAAGATAGGCAGCCCCCCGCGGGCACGTCAAGATGAGGAACGTGGCTCCGCTGCTGGTGCTGACCGACCCCCGCTGCGCCCTGCACGACGCGGGCGCCGGCCACCCCGAGCGGCCCGAGCGGCTGCGGTTCGCCCTGGACGCGGTCGCCGCGGCGCAGGCTGCGGAGGCGCCGGAACTGCGGGTCGTGGAACGGCTGGAGCCCGTCGAGGAGTCCCGGCTCGTTCTGGCGCACACGCCCCGCTACGTCGAGCGCCTGCTGGGGATGGCCGGCCGCAGCGCCGTGCTGGACCCGGACACCCGCATCGGTCCGCACAGCATCGAGGCGGCGCGGTTGGCAGCGCAGGCTGCGCTGGATGCGGTGCGCGCCGTGCTCGCCGGCGACGCGTCGGGCGCCGTTTGCCTCACCCGGCCGCCTGGCCACCACGCCGAGTCGGCGCGCGCCATGGGCTTCTGCGTGTTCAACAGCGCCGCCGTGGCGGCTGCTGCGGCGATCGCCGACCTCGGCTGCCGGCGGGTGCTGATCTTCGACCCGGACGTCCACCACGGCAACGGCACGCAGGAGATCTTCTACGCGCGCTCCGACGTGCTCTACGTGTCGCTGCACCAGTACCCGTGGTACCCGTGGATCAGCGGTGCCGCGGACGAGACCGGCATCGGCGCCGGGCACGGGCACACCGTCAACGTCCCGCTGCCGGCCGGCTGCCGCGACGCCGAGTACGCGCTGGCGATGGAGGAGGTGGTGCTGCCGCTGGTGCGCGCCTGGCGCCCCGACCTGGTGATCGTGTCGGCCGGCTTCGACGCCCACGCAGCCGATCCTCTGGCCGGCATGCGGCTCACCGCCGCCGGGCTGCGGGATCTGTTCGGCCGGCTGTTTACGCTCCTCGGCGACCTGGACATCCCGTGGGCGGCGACCCTGGAGGGAGGTTACGCGCGAAATGCGGTACGCGACGGCGTATCCGCCATGCTTGCGCCCGCTGTGCCGAACCCGAAGCTGCCGCGCACGGCCCACCCGGAGGCGGTGGCGGCGATCGCCACGACGCGCGAACGCTGCCCCCTCCTGACCCCGTAGCGAGCAGATCCGGCACACGCCGGACGCGCGGACAGTTCGAGCGGCCCGCGTAGCGCAGGGGTTGAACCCGAGGTTCGAACAAAGGAGAACGGCAATCCTACTTGCTTCCAGTGAAACGGTAAGATGTACGCCTCGTCAACCGACAAGGCGACAAGATCGTAGCGAGCGAGGGATACCTAGATGAAGAGGAATTCGCTCTCGATAACGTCGTGGCTCTCGCTGCGACGCAACCTACGATAGCGGCCAAGCGAGCAGAGACCGATGAGTATCAAACTGACGATCAAGAACAGACGCACTTCAGATGGTCTTAAGATCGTATGCGATCGCCAGCCAAGCAACCACATAGTACCGTTCATTTCGAGCCTTTCTGCCGGACTCTTCGTTACGTTATTTGCGGTCTTACTTGCCGATATAGTTCTAATACCGAGGCCCATTAATGGTCTTTGGTCATGCAACCTCAACATTCAGGCGTCGTCTGACACTTCAAGACTCGGAACGCATTACGCAGACAGAATTCTTCTCTCGATCGTAGGTGGCGTCGGCGGCGAAGTGTCTGGATCTTGGCAAGGAAGTTGGAAGTCACATTACAACGAAAGGAAAATAGATGCGATTCATGGCACCTTCCTGGGTTATAGCGAAAGGAGGTTGCTGTTCGGTCGATGGAGAAATCATGTGAGTCTACATTTGAGTACTGATCCGCTGTCCGTGTCATACACAATCAATATGCAGTTTGCGAAGAGAAGAGAGATTGGAAAATACCTTGATGGGCGCTACACAGCGATCATCATTGAGGGATACGAACTCGGCACGATAGACTGCTACATGGAGTCGAAGCCCTTTCTCCTATACTATGACTACAGGTCAGAGCAAATAGACCCTACTCAAGAAGATTTCATTCAACATGCTCTCAAGGGCTTGTTCAATGAACGCAACTTCCGAGATGAGCAACAAGGTATGTAGGGCTGAGCCTAGTCGAGCGCTCCGAAGCTTGCTCCACAGCCTCAGCCAGTCAGCGCGGATTCGACGCCGAGGCCATGCCATCGTTTCCGAGACGAGCGGCGGTGGACGTCGCCGCTCGACCAACAACGCTGACACTGGCGAGGAGAGAGATCTATGGGCGGGAACGTATTGCGCGCGCAGCGCATCCAGCAGGGCGAGACTCTTTTCGTGAGGCATTTCGTACGGTTGACCTCCCTACGAGAATCGGCTATAGCCGGTCGCTTGATGGAAATGTATCTTGGAACCCAGACTCTCTGAGACGACATGTCATGTTCAGATCCATGTAGCGTCGCGGGTTCCATACGATGACATCGACCGGGAGATCGCTCTGAGAGATCCCGGGCAGAGCTGAGAACGTCGGTCGGTTCCTTGTCGAACGAACAGGAGGACTAATATGATCGGTGATATCATCAGGAGAATTCCGCTTCCGCTTCTTTCCGTTGCATTGGTGGTGGCTGTATTAATCGTTCTCGTCCAGATGGTCCGCGGCACAGCCATCGTATGCGCTGATGGCGCAATACTTGCGCCGACCTGCGACGCCCCGGAAGAGCCCTTTGCCTCGCCGGGCCCAATGACGGATGCAGTGGTCGCATTTGTCACGGATTCCTGCCCGGAAGGGTGGGTAGATTTCGTCGAAGCCCGAGGAAGGTTCATCGTTGGCGCGGGACGCCACACGGAGCACGATCGCTATGGAAATGACGTTGCCGTTCTTGCTCTTAACGAGGAAGGCGGAAGTCGCTCACACCGATTGTCGCTGGAGGAAATGCCGTCCCATGACCACGACTACGTCTTCTCGTCAGGGAGGCATTCGCCACAACACATAGACACGACGTCTAGTGAGTTCGGTGCAAAGGACGCAACCAACGTCACGGATCGTGCCGGGGGTGACAAGCCCTTCGAAATCATGCCCCCATACATTGCTCTCACGTATTGAAAACGCGCGTAACACATCCTGATTGTGTGTTCGGCGGGGACAGGCTGAGCCGCGCGTCCGGTGCCGCGACGTGAGGCCGATGCTTTCATCTTGGAAATGGGCGTCGAAGTGCGGAAACACGCGGAGGTTCGAACGGACGGCTGGCAGAGGAGCGACGCCGCGGCGCCCGGCAAGCGTTTGCTTCCTGTTACACGGCAAGGCCGGAGACGACGTCGAGTTCCGTACGACGATCAAGTATGCGCTCGTGGAACGTGCATCGAGAACGGAAGCGTCAAAAGCCGCGCGTGCAGAGGTGGACAGACGCTGCAGAGCGAATACGGCCACCTGATAGGTCAGTCCGTCTACCAGCATGGCGAGGCGATCGATGGTTCGTACTGCGATACCTGGGCGTTCACGAGCGGCTACTGGACCTTCATCCAGACGGAGTTCCAACTCGTCGTACTCGTTCATTCCATCGTCGCCGGCGCCGGGACCACCGAGGATGCGGCGCTTGCCAACGCGATCAAGAACCTCGGCTTGCGCAACTGATCCTGGTCACTCGACGAACACGGCTACCAGGGGTTGAACACCGGCGATTCCGGCACCGGCGACTTGGCAATCGGCGAAGTGGACCCGCCGTAGACGGGCCGCTCGACGACCGTGCCATACCGCGCTGTGGTACTTGGGCGCTTACGGTCACTCCTCGGGTTCGAGCCCGGTTCCGTCATCACATGCCCACACAAGCACGAGACAGTCCGCGCCGCCTCTCCTGGCGCACTCGTCGAGCGCAGCCTCAGTCGCATCAAACCCGGAATCGAACCCGGACGCCGGGGCGACGACCGTGCTGCCGGGCGTCTGGTCGGCCGCATATGCCGCGCAACCCTCCTCGAATTTCACCACGATCCGGCACTCTTCGCCGCACCCTGCAAGCGCTTCACGTTCCGCTTCCGCTACGGTGGCATAGCCGGCAGCCCAAGCCCATGCCTCACCCTGAGGGCTGTCGATCGCAAGCGCGCCCGCAGTCTCGTCCCGTCCGTCTTGATCGTCGCCGGTATCGGGCGAACGGCCTGCGGACCCGCGCCCGGACGCGCCGTTCCCGGTTCCATTGTCGCACGCCCACACGCGCACAAGGCAATCTTCACCGCCCCTTCGGGCGCACTGGTCGAGCGCAACCGCAGTCGCATCGAACCCGGAATCGAACCCGGACGCCGGGGCGACGACCGTGCTGCCCGGCGTCTGGTCGGCCGCATACGCCGCGCAGCCCTCCTCGAATCTCACCACGACCTGGCACTCTTCGCCGCATCTCGCAAGCGCCTCACGTTCCGCTTCCGCCACGGTGGCATAGCCGGCACCCCAGCCCCATGCCTCGCCCTGAGGGCTGTCGATCGCAAGCGCGCCCGCAGTCTCGTCCCGTCCGTCTTGATCGTCACCGCCACCGGGCGAACGGACTGCAGACGCGCGTCCGGATGCGCCGTTGCCGGTTCCATTGCCGCACGCCCACACGCGCACAAGACAGTCCTCACCGCCCCTGCGGGCGCACTCGGCGAGCGCCGCATCGGCCGCCTCGATCCTGGATTCGAACTCGGTCGCCCAGCCGAAGACCGTGCTGCCAGGAGTCTGGTCCGCCGCATACGACGCGCAACCGAAGTCGAAACGTACAACGATCTGGCACTCGTCGCCGCACCCGGCAAGCGCCTCACGTTCCGCCTGCGCCACCGTGGCATGGCCGGCAGCCCACCCCCACGCCTCGCCTTGGCCGCTATCGATCGCAAGCGCGCCCGCAGTCTCGCGCCGGCCCGCTTGGTCGTCGTCGGCGCCGGGCACAGGCCCGCCGGTCGCGCTCCCGGACACGGCACCCCCCGTTCCGTCCTCACAAGCCCACACGCGCACAATACAATCTGTACCGCCTTGCCTCGCACACTCGGCGAGCGCAGCCTCGGTCGCCTCGATCCTGGACTCGAAATCGGACGCCCAAGCGGCTACCGATCGGCCCGGACTGCGATCGACGGCATACGCGGCGCAGCCCTCCTCGAAGGTCACCACGATCCGGCAGCCTGCGCCGCACTCGGCAAGCGCCTCTCGTTCGGCCTCCCCCACTGTGGGATAGCCAGCGGCCCACCCCCATGCCGCACCCTTGTCGGTGTCGATCGCAAGCGCACCCGCAGTCTCTTTCGGATCTTCGACCGTGAACGTACCGATCAGATCCGTAACCGATCCGGTGTCGCTGTCGCGACCGGGCGTACTCTGAGCCGTTGAGTCGGGTGTCGAGCCGGCGGGCGGCGATGCTGACGAAGCGTCGCGGGACGTGCCGATGCCGAACGACCCCAACAGGTCGATCACCGTCATGGTGTCGACGAACTCCATGAACACGTCGGCGAGCTGCGTGGCGCTGGCGGCATGGTGGTATTCACCGCCGCTTGCGGTTGCGACGTGGCGCAGCTCGCTGGCGGCTTCGGACGCGGGCTCGATGCCGAATCCCACCGTCTCGTGACGGAACACGATGCCGGCGGCCTGCAACTCCGCCATCGCCTGCGCCACGTCTCCGCAGTCGTTGCCGCCGTCAGCTAGCAGCACGATCATCTGCGAGTTCGCTGCAGGATCGCCGTGGTCGCGCATGAACCGGTTCGCGAACAGGACGGCCTCCGCCATGGGCGTACCGCCGCCGGTCTGCAAGCTGTCGATGAAGCGCGTCAGCCGATCGACGTCTGTTGTGAATTCGATATATCGTGAGACGGGCGCGTGACAGCCGCCCTCGAACGCGAGCACAGCCACTTCCGCGGTGCCGCTCGCCGTCGCGCGGTCGACCGCGGCGATCGCCGCCTGCTTCGCGGCTTCGAGCTTGATCTCGGCACTCCCACTGCCGATCTCCTCGTCCATGCTTCCCGACGTATCGATGAGCAGCAGCAAGCTGCTGAGAATGCGTGCATCAGCAGGCGCTGGCAGATGCATCGTCAAGGCCATAAGGCCCAGGACAAGAACGCACAGCCGGCATGTCCGAGACAAGCCGTGTCGTTCACAGGAAGAGATCGATCCGTGCCAACTCATGCTCTCTCCTCCTGCACTGCTGAACCGCGTTCCTGTTGATCGAGTGGGCGGCGCCCTCCCGCGAATCGCGGAACAAGAGGCGCCCCCATTCGTGTCGCCATACCCGTCCCTGGACGCTCGTTCGCATTCCCGCGGCCGCGTGAGACTGTCAACTCCGACATGCGAGCGTATGGGCAACTCGGAAACCTACGTTGTTGCGGTTCCCGGTCTCGTTCCTGTTGCGATTGACGAAGCGCAGGTTCCTGGGTTTGCTGTTCCAAGAGCCGCCACTCACCACCCGACGACAGGGACGGCCAAGCCCTCCCGCGCCGGATTATCCCTGTCTATCACGGTCTCACCTGACCCGTGGCCCGATCGAGGTCCCGGAAGCGGTCGACCACGAGGACAGGCTGTCCCCCGGGAAGGAGGTGAAGAATCATGGCGTGATCGTCCGGGCAACTCGGAAACCAGCGTAGAAGGGACGGTCCCCGGTCCCGTCCCAGCCGCGATACGCGGAGCGCATGCCCACAGGCCCGAAGGCCCACGCGCCGCCGCGCACTACCCGACGACTGCAATTGCCGCTTTCCCACGCGCTGCCATCAAACGGCGCTCCTCGATAGCTGTCATTCCAGCAGTCCTCGACCCATTCCGCCACGTTTCCCAAGGCATCGTACAATCCGTATCCGTTCGGACTGAATGATCCTGCGGGGGCCGCTCCGTAATAACCGTCGTCACACGAGACCACGTCGCTATCGGTATAATTGCTACTGTTCTCCTTTATCGTCTGGTCAGCCCCGTTCTCGTATCGGCACTGAACTGATGAACTCTCCCCCCAGTAATGCGCCATACTACTCCCCGCGCGTGCTACGTATTCCCACTCGGCTTCGCTGAGCAGGCGATATGGCTCGCCGGTTTCGTGCCGCAGCCACGCGACATACCGTTGGGCGTCGTACCAACTCACGTTGGCGACCGGCCGCCGGCCGCGCCCCCACCTTGCGTCGGGAGCATAGCCGCCGCAACCGCCGCCGCTCACGCATGCGTCCCACTCCTCGAACGTCACCTCGTACGTGCCGACGGCAAAGGGCTCACCTATGGTCACCCGATGCTGCGGTCCTTCGTGGTCCCACCTCCCTTCTTCCGACGACGGCGACCCCATCACGTAGCTGCCGGCCGGCACGACCACCATCTCCGGACACTCCGCGCAATCGCGAAACTGCTCCCCCACGGCCGGCGGTTGAAGCCCCTGCGTGGCCGTGTGCAGCAGCGATAACGCTTCCCGGTAGTGCACGCCGCCCCGGCCCGCGATCTTCAAGTATTCGGTCACCGCCGCAACCGCCTCCTCGTAGTGACCCGCCAGCTCCAGTACCTGCGCATACTTGAAATGAAACTCGGTCGGTATCTTCAGGTCGTGCTTCTCCTGCAAAACCAGGATCTTCTTCATGGCCTCTTGTGCAGCAACGTAGTTCTTTTCTTTAATGAAGTCCTCCGCCTGCACCAGGTGCAGGTCGGCCTGAATCGCCGGATCCAGGTCGGCGGCCACGGGCCATGTCACCAAGGCCAGTGAACAGAGGGCCGCAACGGTAATCAGTGCACGTCTCATCGACGCCTTCGTACGAATCGTGAGGCGTCGGCCGCACACCCCTGTCGGCCTCCGAAAGGAGGGTCCATGTTTCCGCGCCAAGTCGCGAGTCTCTTGTGACATACCCGTTCTCCTCCTGGAGCTATCAACCCCGGGTTATTCGCGCTCCAGCCCGAAAGTTGGCTGAATTGAGGATTCGAGA
>JAPPNY010000061.1:36798-46816 GCA_028818385.1 Spirochaetaceae bacterium | reverse complement strand
TTGGCCTCTATCCTCTCAGTAATCCGGCTATCTCGGTGGTTTTGCAAAAGGCTCTCACGGTTATGACTAGTTTCACGGACTGCGGCCATGCCGAGAAGTAAGCAGTTCGAACCCGAGCAGGCGCTGAGCAGCGCGATGAGCGCGTTCTGGCGTCACGGCTACGATGCGACCTCCATGGAGGACCTGATGGACTGCATGGGGATCGGCCGGGCGAGCATCTACAACGCGTTCGGGAACAAGCGCGCGCTGTTCCTCTCCGCCCTGGAGCACTATGTAAGCAACGGGGGAGCGCTCCAAGGCGTACGCCTGCCGGATTCCCCCAGGCTGGCGATCGTGACCGCGTTCAGGACCATCGTCGAAAGGGCGGTGACCGGCGAGTCGTGCGATGGGTGCCTGGTGGTCAATACGGCGCTTGAGCTGGCGCCGCATGACGATGAGATCGCGCAGATCGTGAACGGGATATTCGTGCAGCAGGAGGCGCTGTTTCGTACCTATCTGGAGCAGGCCATGGCGTGTGGTGAAGTCCCGCAGACCCTGGATCCGTCGCGCACCGCGCAGACGCTGCTGGCCCTGTCCATCGCGGTGCTGGTGCTCGCCCGCAGCCGGCCGGATGAGCCGCTGCTGCGATCGATCGAGCACCAGGTCCAGGCGTTGTTGGGATAGCGCCCCGAAACCGTCGCCTTGCGGCTCCGCTTTCGGCCCATCCCCACCTTTCGCGTCGGAGTCTGTCGGCTTTCCCCCTGGCGCGGCAAATCCGACAGACTCCTAGCGCCCCGAAACCGTCGCCTGCGGCTCCGCTTTCGGCCGATCCCCACTTTTCGCTACGGACCGGTGCTTGCCTGGCCCGGTGACCCAAGCAGGACTGCTGCCTGCGCGGCGATGGCGCTCAGCAGTTCCGGCTCGGGACGGCTGCGCGCAAGCACGTGGAGCCCGATCAGCAGCGACAGCAGGGCGCTTGCGGTCTGGGGCGCGTCCACTGCCGCCGCGACCTCTCCGGCAGCCTTGCCGGCCTCCACGGAGGCGCGGAAGTTGCGTTCGATTTCCGAGAGCCCACGTTGAGCCAATTCCGCAACGGTACCGTCCCTCGGTGAAACCTCCAGCGCCGTGTTGATCATCAGGCAGCCGACTCCCCCTTCGGGGGCGGTCGACACGATGGACTCGAAGGCGTTCAGGATGACCTTGCGCGGCGACCGCGTGCGAGCCGACTCGGCCAGGCGACCCAGCTCGTACTCCTGCCCGTAGCGCTCCAGCACCGTCAGGAACAAGCCCTGCTTGTCGCCAAACGTCTCGTAGAGCCGGGCGCGGCTGATGCCCGTACCGTCCACGATGTCCTGGATCGATGTCCCCCGGTATCCATGGGTCCGAAACAGCCGCGTCGCCTTGCCAAGGGCGGCGCCGACATCGAAGGGCGTTCGCTTTCTTCCTCGCTTGGCCATGACCGTCCCTATCTTGGACCGAATTGGATCAAACAGTCCATAACTGCCCTGACTGCCGTGCCGGGCACCATACCTGGTGTGCTCCACCCTCTCATCGCGTATGAAATCTCCGCCGCTGTTTCCTTGTGAGCAACGGCATTTCACGAAAACCCACGCGATTCTGCGAATTGTCCCGCGGACGAAGGAGCCGCCCGAATGGCTTCCGCGATGCGTGAAGAGATCGTGGCGGCTGGCGGCGGGCAGGTGACCCTGCCGGAAGCTGCGTTTCGTCAGCGTGCCGGCAGGCCGTCCACGGGCTCGGCGCGGATCGTCCGTCCGTGCGGGCTGCGCGCATCGGCTCCGCGCAGGAGCGTCTCCACGATGACGGCGCTGCCACCGGACGGCTCCAGCAGGCACACGTCCGCTTCCCGTCCCGGGGCGAGCAGACCCTTGGTCCCGCAGCCCAGGAGCGCGGCCGGCCAGGCGCCGAGGAGCGCCGCCAGCGCTTCCGGCCCGGCCAGCCCGCGGGCGGGACCGGATCGATACAGGGCATCGACGCCAGGCGGATGCCCGGACGTGCTCATCAGCAGCCGCACGGTGCCGTCCGCCACCAGCCGCCACAGGTGGGGATCATCGACCAGCCACGCGGGATCGGTGGCCGTCAGCGCCCCCGCGCTCCGGGCACGACGCAGCGCCGCTGCCTCGCGGAGCGGTCCGGCCGCTACCCGGCCTCCATGCGTCGCGGCGCGTTTGGCGGCCTCGACCGCCGCATCCTCATCCCCATCCACGGAGATGATGAGCGTGGCCCGCAGCCGGGCAAGCGCCTGCGCGGCGGCATCGAGCAGGGGGGCTCCGCGGCGCGCCGGCAGCACGAACGCCGTTCGTCCGCGCTCGTGAATCGTTCGCGGCGCGCAGGCGATCTGATCGTCCGTTTCGATCAGCTCCATCGGAACCACGTCGCAGCACGACGGCTGGCGCGGCTCGGCATCCGCCCATCCGGCGCAGGTGATCCCGGCGTGTGCGAGCCGCTCCTGTGGGGGCGTTGCCGCCGAATCGGCCGGGACCAGCGGCAGCACCCAGCCGGGCAGCACCATCATTCCCATGGCGTCGATCACCCGCTGTGCGGTGGTTCCGCCGGCACCGACCCCGGCGATCCAGCCATCGCGGATCGACAGATCGGCGACGAACCGCCCGCCCGGGGTGGCGATCAGCCCCGCCTTGAGCAGGATCGTGTCATGGCCCTGATCCGGCGGGCCGCCGCGGGGGAGGTCGATGCCCTGTCATAGCATCTACCGTGGGACCTCTGCACGGTCCCCCCAGATCCGGCGCGAACCGGGCTGCTGCCGCGGGATTTGCCGCTGACTCGGCCGATCCGACAGACTCCCGACAGGAATGGCATCCGCCGTAGCCCGTATACGGCTCGACCACCTGCGGCACAATCTCGCGGCGATTCGCACGCACGTGCCGCGGGCCACACGGGTGTGCTTTGTGGTCAAGGCCGACGCGTACGGGCACGGGGCGGTCCGGGCGGCACGGGCGGCGTCCGCCCCCGGCGGGGCGGACCTCCTGGCCGTGAGCTCGGTCGACGAGGGGCGCGAGTTGCGGGAGGCGGGCATCCGCGGTGCGGTGCTGCTGCTCGGTCCCACGGTGCCCGATCAGGCGGGGGACGTGGCCCGTTGGCGGCTGTCGGCGGTCTGCGCCGACGTTGCCACGGTGCGTGCGATCGGCACCGCCAACCGCGGCGGCCCGCCGCTGCCGGTACATCTCGAGCTGGACACCGGCATGCATCGTTCCGGCTGCCGGCCGGCCGAAGCCGTCGCCGTCGCCCGATCGATCACGGAACTGAACGGTGTCCGGCTGGAGGGCATCTGCACTCACTTCCCCGCGGCCGATGCAGCGGACCTGGAGCAGACACGGCGCCAGCTCGCGGAACTGGTCGTTCGCGCACGGGAGGTGCGGCCGCACCTCCCGGAATTGGTCCTGCACGCGGCCAACTCTGCGGCGATCGCCGCGGTGCCCGCGTCGCACCTCGACCTGGTACGGGCCGGGCTGGCCGCTTACGGCTACGATCCGTCGTTCGGAGGCCGCCTGCAGGGCCGACTCAAGCCGGTCATGGAGCTCTCCACGCGCGTGACCGCGCTGCGCCGCGTCGGCGCCGGCGATCACGTCTCGTACGGGCAGGAGTACCGGGCTGCGCACGACACGGTGATCGCCACCATCGCGGCCGGCTACGGCGACGGGTACCCGTGGCCCGGCGGACGTGGCGCGGCGCTGCCGGAGGTACGCATCGGCGTCGATCGCTACCCGCTTGCGGGCCGCGTGTGCATGGACCACTGCATGATCGACGTGGGTCCGCGCCCGACGGTGCGCGTCGGTGACCGGGCGGTCCTGTTCGGCCCCGGCGGCCCGACCGGAGCCGACGTGGCGGCCTGGTCGGGCACGATTCCGTACGAGGTGCTCACCCGCGTTGCCGGACGCGTGGCTCGGCGCTACGCGTGGTCGGCGTAGCCGGGTTCGGTCCGGTCAGTTCTTGCCCTTGTCGACCAGCCGTTCCTTGTCGATCCACGGCATCATCGAACGCAGCTCCGCGCCCACCTGTTCGAGCTGGTGCTCGGCGTGCTCGGCGCGATCGGCAAGGAACCGGTGCCGGCCCGCGCGGTTCTCGTCCATCCAGCGCTGTGCGAACGTGCCGTCCTGGATGTCCGCCAGGATGCGCTTCATCTCCGCCTTCACCTCGGAGGAGATCACGCGCGGGCCTGACTGGTAGTCGCCGTACTCGGCGGTGTCGGAAACCGAGTAGCGCATCAGCGAGATGCCGCCCTCGTACACCAGGTCGACGATCAGCTTCAATTCGTGGATGCACTCGAAATAGGCCATCTCGGGTGCGTAGCCGGCTTCGATCAGTGTCTCGAATCCGGCCCTCATCAAGTGCGACACGCCGCCGCAGAGCACCGTCTGTTCCCCGAACAGGTCGGTCTCGGTCTCCTCGCGGAAGTTGGTCTCGATCACGCCTGCGCGCCCGCCGCCCAGCGCTCCGGCGTAGGCCAGTGCGTTCTCCTTGGCATGGCCGGAGGCGTCGTTGTGGATCGCCACCAGGCAGGGAACCCCGTATCCCAGCTCGAATTGGCGGCGCACGGTGTGGCCCGGTCCCTTGGGGGCGACCATCGATACGTCGACCGCGGCGTCGGGCTCGATCTGGCCGAAGTGGATGTTGAAGCCGTGGGCGAACATCAGCGTCTTTCCGGCACCGAGGTTGGGGGCGATCGCGTCCCGATAGATCTCTCCCTGCAGATGGTCGGGGATCAGCATCATCACGATGTCTGCCCAGGCCGCCGCGTCGGCGGTGGGCAGCACGCGAATGCCCGCGTCCTCGGCCTTGGCGACGCTGGCGCTGTCCGGGCGCAGCCCGACGGCTACCTCCACTCCCGAATCGCGCAGGTTGTTGGCGTGCGCGAACCCCTGGCTGCCGTAGCCGATGATGGCGACCTTGGCGCCGTGGACGCGGCTCAGATCAATGTCGGCGTCGTAATGGACCTTCACGTTGCTCCTCCGTGGGCGAGACGCCGGGAGGTCGGTGTCGATGACGGACCGCATCATCGGCTCTGCTCCTCCGTGGGCGACGCACGGGAGTCTGTCGGATCGGCGCGTGAGCGGCAAGCACCGCCGCCCGCGCGAGCCCCGCGCGCGAGTTTGACAAACCGGGGGCCGACCCCTACCGTGAACCGAGGCCGGCCGCCGGGCCCCGCGGTCCCCGCGGGTGAGCGTCCGGGTCGTGCACCGTGCCGATGCCGGCCATTGAGCAACCGGAGATCCACCTTGGCAAGCGAAGAACCGGCCGATCCTCGATTCAAGGAACTGCTCGAGGAATTCGAACGCCACATCCGTGACAACGCCGACCTGGAGCGCCTCAAGGTAATCCGGCGCCAGATCCGCAAGGCGCTGCCCCTGTCGGTCCGTGCCTACCTGCCCGCCTACCTGTTGCGGGAGGCGGTCGGCGCCGGGGTACCGCAGGCGGCGTCCGGCCGGGCCCGCCCCGCACCGGCTGCCCGGACCGCGAAGCCCCCCGCGGCGAAACCATCCTCCGCCACAGCTCCGTCCGCGAAGCCCGGGGCGGCCGAGGCCGCCCGGCGTGTGCCCGAGACGCCGGCGCCCGTCAAGGCAGCCGCCACCGACGCACCGACGCCCGCCGACACGCCTGATGCGCCCGCCGGGAACAGCGACAGCGACATGGCGCGCCTGTTCGTCAGCGTGGGAAGAAGCCGGCGGGTCTCGCGCCAGATGCTGACCGACCTGTTCGTCGTCAAGCTCGACCTCCCGCAGGATCAGATCGGCGAGGTGCGGGTCCTGGACAACTTCTCGTTCATCGAAGTGCCCGCGGCGGTCGCCCAGTCCGCGATCGACCGGATCACCGGCGAGACGCTGAACGGCCGGCGCGTGAACGTCGATTTCGCGCGCAGCAAGAAGTCCTGACGGAGCCCGCGAGCGTCCCCGCGGCAGATACGGACCCGGCACGCGGTCGTGCGCGGGTGCTGCGGGCGGCGCTGGCAGCAGCCGCCGGAGGCCGGCTGGAGGTCGAGATCGGCTGCGGCAACGGTATTTTTCTGGCCGACTACGCCGCGGCCCGGCCGCACAGCGTGTGCCTGGGGATCGATCTCAAGAAGCGTCGTTGCGAGAAGGCGCAACAGAAGGTCGAGCGGCACGGACTCGCCAACGCCTTCGTGGTCAACGACCGCGCCGAGGCGGTCCTGGAGGAGCTGCCGCCCGGCTCCGTCCACGTCTTCCACATCTACTTCCCGGACCCGTGGCCGAAGAGCCGCCACCGGCGGCGGAGGTTCCTGCGGGGCGGAATCCTGGACCGCATGGCGGACACGCTGGCTCCGGACGGGAGGATCCTGTTCGCGACCGACTTCCTGGACTACCACGTGCAGGCCAGGGTGCTCTTCGCCTGGCATCCGGAGTTGCTGCTGGACGACGCGGACGCACCGCGCGGAGCGGACCGGTCGACGTTCGCCGTGCGGTTGGCGGGCGTGGGCGCGGGGATGCGGGTGGCCTGCGCGTACAAGCCGAGGCCGCGAGCGGCAGCGCCGGCACGCGCGTCGTCGGTATACCGCGCTAGCGCTGCCAAGTGAACCGCGCTAGCGCCCCGAAACCGTCGCCTACGGCTCCGTTTTCGGCCCATCCCCACCTTTCGCGTCGGAGTCTGTCGGCCTTCCCGCTGGCGCGGCAAATCCGACAGACTCCTAGCGGTTCCGGCGTTCCTCCGCCGACTGGCACGGGATGCAGAACAGTGCGTAGGGCAACGCCTCCAGCCGTTCGTCCGGAAGCCTGTTCCCGCACCGCATGCACGCGCCGTAGTGACCGGTCTCGATCCGCGCGAGCGCCGACTGGATCAGGTTGAGGCGCCGCACCTCCTGGGCTCCGAGCGTCTCCAGCGTCTTGCGGTCCATGTCCTCGGTCGCGACGTCGGCCATGTCCCTGGGGTCGAGATTGCCCAGCGCGCCGCGGGTGAGGGAGTCCTCGTCGGCCAGATGCTGCAGGATCTCGCGCTTGAGGTCCATGAGCTTGTCGTGCATCCGGTCGACCAGGGTCTTGGTGGTTGCTTCCTGGGAGTCGGCCATCGGTCGTGAAACGGGCCGGATGATATCGAAATCCACCCGCTGGATCAAGCTCGCGCGCGCCTGGCCCTCGTTGTAGAATCGGAAACCGTGGCAAAGAGCTTTTCTCTCGCGATCTACCCGTGGGTCTACAGCGCCAAGTTCGAAGGGACGTGGCGCGAGGACTTCACCGAACAGCGGCACCTGACCCCGGATGCCGAGGCGGCCCTGCCGGACGACGAGCGCGAACAGCTGTATCTGCACCGCAACCGGTTCGAGCAACTCCCCCTGGTCAACTTCACGACCCAGTACGGGCTGGCCTGCTTCGAGGGCCTCAAGGCCTTCCCGCAGCCGGACGGATCGCTGTCGCTGTTCCGCCCCTTCGACAACGGCTTGCGCATGGCGAGGTCGATGGAGGGGCTGCTCATGCCGCCCTACCCGGCCGACACGTTCGTCCGGGCCGTCCAGCAGGTGGTCGAGCGCAACCGGGAGCTCGGCTTCACGCCCGCCTACGACCCGGCGTGGGAAGGGGACGACTTCATCAGCGCGAGCTCGGTCTATATCCGCCCGTTCTCCTACGCGGAGTCCGGGATCGGCGTCGACCTGTCGCTGAATCCGTGGGTGATCATCATCAACACGACCGTCGGCTCGTATTTCAACCTGGACAGCGACGCCTCCACCACCACCACCCACCGGGTGCGCGCCACGCCCGGCGGCACCGGCTGGATCAAGTGCTCGGGCAACTACGTCATCAGCGCCCTGGCCAAGAAAGAGGCGGAGGCCGCAGGCTGCATGGAGGCGATCTTCCTGGACGCCGCCGAGCAGAGCTACCTGGAGGAAGGCTCCTCCTGCAACCTGTTCGCGGTGCTGTCGAGCGGCACGCTGGTGACGCCCTCCCTGGGAGACACGATCCTGCCGGGCATCACGCGGCAGACGGTGATGACGCTTGCCGAGGAGCAGGGCATGACGGTCGAGGAGCGCCGCGTGTCGGTGGAAGAGGTGCTCGACGACGCGGTCGAGTTCTTCGGGACCGGCACCGCCGCCGGCGTCGCGCACTTCGGCTCGCTGACGCACGATGGCCGGACGGTCACCTTCGGCGACGGCAGGATCGGCCCGCGCGCGCGGCACTTCCTGCAGGAGCTCAAGGGCATCCAGTTCGGACACCTGCAGGATCGGCACGGCTGGATGGTGCCGGCCGCGGCGTAGGCGCCGCAGGCGCCGGTCAGCGGGCGGGGCGCACCGTCACGGTAGCGAGTCGGCCGGCCCGCATGCCGCCGGCTGCCTGCAGGGCGCTGTCCACCCGGTCGTACTGCCCGCGTATCGCCTCGACGCCGGCTTCGAACCATGCGGCCGCCTCCGGCTCGCCCGGCATCCTGCCGCGGATGCGGGCGGGGACCAGCTCTCCGAAGTAGTAGCCCAGGTTCTGCCGGCGGTTGTGCGCGAGGTAGGCCTGGAACTCGTTGCGCATCAAATCCTCCCAGGAGGCGTCGTACGCCAGGGCCGCCAGATAGGTCCTCCACGCGCGCCGCGCCGGTTCGCCGATCGCCTGCCAGATCTCCGCTATCTCTTCACGGTAGCCGGCGCGGACGAAGTACACGCCGTGCGCGGCCTCGTGGCGCAGAAGCAGCGCGCGCTGCGCCGGCGGGGACTGCTGGCTGATCGACAGCACCGCGCCCGCCCCCGCGCCGGCCTGCCACGCGGCCGCCGACTGCCCGGCCGCGGCGCGGATCACCGCCTCCCGCACCAGGAAGTCGCGCAGCAGCAGCTCCCTGGCGTTGAGCTGGACCCCGGTTCGCTCGGCGTCGGTGAAGAAGCGGGCCAGGTTCGCCGCGGTGTAGTCGTGGGCGTGGTACCCGTAGCGGTTGCCGAGACCCGCGTCGCTCCACACGGTGCCGCGGAAACCTGCCTTTTCCGTGTAGTAGGCAAGCCGCCGGAACATCTCGTCCTGGACCGCGTAGCTCGCGGTGTCGAAGATCAGCACCTCGGGGAGGGCGTTCCAGCGGAAAACCTCCCAGTCGCCGCCGCGCCATGCACTGCGCGGATAGGCCAGGATCGTGTCCAGATCCGCCGACAGCGGCGCTGTGCCGGCCGCGGTCCGGCTGACCTGGAGGAACCGCACGGTGCCGCCGGCGTGGGACAGCGCCTGCACCTCGACCGGCACGAACCCCAGCACTGCCTCGTGCACGTGGACGGAGCGCTCGCCGGCCGCCAGCGCCACGCGCACGGTCGCCCGCTGCCCCGCGCTGCCGGCGACCGCAAGCACCACCTCGCCGACGGCGCCGGCCGCCGACGGCCGGAAGGCCGACCGCACGACCAGCGCGTGTCCCGGATGCGGTGTCGTGCGGGGCGTACGCAGCCGGGCGGCCAGGTCGACCATGCCCCCCGCGTCCGCCATCGTGCCGGGCGGAAGCTGGGCGTCGATGCCTACGTGCAGAACGCCGTCCAGCACGGTCAATCCGGAGACCGGCGGGGCGATGCCCGCGGCGTCGAGGTCGAGCGTGCCGGCCGGCTCTTCGGTCCATACGCGGAATCCGCGCAGCGGGCCGGCCGGTACCGGCAGGTACGCTCGAACCGGTGCTTCACCCCCGGCCGTGAGCGGATAGCGGACCAGCTCGCGGTCGTCGTCCGCTAGAAAGCTCACGTTCGCCTCGGCCAGCGTGGAGCGATACTGGAGGAAGAACGCTTGGCCGGCGCCGACCGTCACCGGTGCGCGCGCGTGCAGGATGCCGGTGGCGGAAGCCCCCTCCGCAGCCGCGAGCCGGCCGTGGCGGCTGCCGTCGAAGGAGCTCACCCGCAGCACACTCTGGCGCCCGTCCGCGGCGGTGAAGCCGGCGTCGACCGCTGCCGAGCACCCGAGCGCCAGGAGCGTCACCGCGACCGCCGCGCAAGCGGCGGGGAGAAGAGCACCACGAGGGGTGCCTGGGGGGGGGGGGGGCCGCCGCCCCCCACCAACACCAACCACGAAAAAAGCGGGCCGCGGGCCCGCCCGGGGCGGCCGCGCCCCCCCCC
>JAPPNY010000061.1:21415-36788 GCA_028818385.1 Spirochaetaceae bacterium | reverse complement strand
CGCCCGGGGGGGGGGGGGGGCGCGGCCGCCGCCCCCCCCCCCCCCCCCCATCTCTCTTTTTTGGGGGGGGGCGGCCCCGGGGCGGGCCCCCGGCCCCCCGCTCCTGGGGCGGCGGCGTTCAGCCGCACGCTGCGGCCGGGACCCCCAGTCCCGGCTCCTCGAGGCGGCTCGTGACGATCGGCCGCAGCGCATCGGCCACCCGTCCCGGAGCCAGCCGGTAACCCTGCTCGGCAAGGGTCGTGCAGAACGCGGCGTGCGCGCGCTGCGCGCGGTAGTCCGGTTCCCGCGACGGGTGGCGCAGGTAGCGCCCGAACAGGGTCAGGTCGCAGCACACCAGCAGGCTGGACTGGTAGAACAGCACGGTGCGCCGCCGGAACAGCGACGCGCCCAGAACCTTGCGGCCGTCGATCGCAAGGTCGCAGATGCCCCGCGGACGCACGCCGCTCACGCCCAGCTCCGTGAGCGCCTCGGTCACCCAGGCGTTGATCCCGCACAGGTGCTCGCGGTTGCGGTACGGAGAGTCCACCGCGGCGGCCAGCGCAAGCACGAGCTGCCCGGGCGCCAGGAGGACCGTGCCGCCTCCTCCACGGCGGCGCAGCAGCGGAATGCCGTCCCGCCGGGCGCGGTCGCCGTACACGTCGGTCTGCTCGCGGCCGGCGGCCCCGAACACGATCGCGGGCTCGTCAGGTTCGTAGATCCGCCACGCGGGCCGGCCGGTGCGCTCCTGTTCGTCGAGAAGGGCGTCGTTGACCCCGGGCGCCGCCTGATCAGGCGCCATAGCGGCGCCGCTTGCCCGCATAGCCGGTCGCGATAGGCAGCAGGGCGCTGGCGGGCACGATCCCCCATGCGCCGGAGGCGCACTCGCGTTCTCCGAACGAACGGGTCGTGTCGGGCCGTCCCGCCGCAGCTCGGATCAGGAACGGCACCGGGTGCTCGGTGTGGGTGCGCGCGACCGCCGGCGTGGAATGGTCGCCGGTGACGATCAGCACGTCGGGCTCGAGCGCCAGGATGGACGGCAGGACTGCATCCACCCGTTCGATCTCCGCCACCTTGCCGTCAAAGTCGCCGTCCTCGCCGGCCGAGTCGGTGTACTTGTGGTGCACGAAGAAGAAGCGGTGCGCGCCCGACCACGCCGCGGAGAGCGAGGTTACCTGTTCGTCCAGGTCAGGCAGGTCCTCGATCACGTCCATGCCGACAAGGCGGCTGACCCCCTTGTAGTCGGGATAGACCGCGATCGCCACGCCGCGCATCGCGAACCGTTCGTGCAGCGGGGGCAGCGCGGGACGCAGCGCGAAGCCGCGCAGCAGCAGATCGTTGGCGGGATGGCGGTTGGCCAGCCGTTCGCGCGCCTGCCGCAGGAACTCCGCGACCAGCCGGGCGGTCGGCTCGGCGGCCGGCTCCAGCGCGCTGGGCTCGAGCGGCGCTGCGCCGGTCCGTTGCGGGTCGGTGTCCGCGACCCGGTCGGAGAGCCCCGCCGCGCGCAGCACCACCATCGCCCGGTAGTCCTTCACCGGCCTGACGAACAGCTCGGCGCCCGCGAGCTCGATGCCGTCGAGCAACCGGCACAGCTCTGCGCAGACCTCCGTCGGGATGCGGCCTGCGCGGCGGTCGGTGATGAGGCCCGCGGCGTCGCTGGATGCGAAGTTGAGCCGCACGGCCACGTCGCCGTCCTGCAGTGGGAAGCCGATTCCGAGCGCGGCCACCACGCCGCGCCCCACCGGCACCTCCAGCGGATCGTACCCGAACAGCGCCAGATGTCCCGGCGCCGAGCCGGGCGCCACCCCGTAGCCGATCGGAAGGTGCAGCCCGCACTCACCTGCCGCCGCGGCGGCGTCCATGTTGGGCGTGTGGGCGCTCTCCAGCTCGGTGCGGCCGCCGGGATCGCGCGGCAGACCGCCGAGCCCGTCGAGCACCAGCAGCACGATGCGCCGGCCGTTCTCCTGAGCCAGTCCTGTTATCCGCTGATCCATGATGCCCGTGTTGGCGGCCTGCGCGACGCCGGACGCGTCCAAGAGGATTCGAACCTCTGACCCGCAGCTTAGAAGGCTGCTGCTCTATCCTACTGAGCTATGGACGCCCGCGGCCGGTCAGGGGAGTCTGTCGGACGGCCGCCCACGCGGCAAGGCGCGCCCCGCGCGCCCCGCCCCCGCGTCGTTCGGTTGACGCTGCACGGGCGCTCTCCGTACGCTGCGTGCCACGCTTGCCGGGCGCACCACCCGCGGGATGTAGCCTAGCGGCCAAGGCACCTGCTTTGGGAGCAGGAGATCGGAGGTTCGAGTCCTCTCATCCCGAATGTCACCCTCGAACGATGTAGCACACATGAACACACTCATCGATACCATGACCGCCCTCGCCGACCGGGTGGCCGGCAACAACCGGTGGCGGCAGCGCGAGTGCATCAACCTGATTCCGTCCGAGACCACGCCCAGCCTGCTGGTGAAGGCGTGCGAGGTGGCCGACGCCGCCGGCCGCTACGCCGAGCACCGCCGTCTCAAGGGCGAAGAAGTCTACTTCTACCAGGGCACGGACTTCATCCAGGAGGTCGAGGAGGAGGTGCACGCCCAGGCGCAGCGTTTCTTCGGCTGCGACCGGGTGGAGGCGCGGCCGGTGTCGGGCCAGCTCGCCAACATCGTGGTGTTCGAAGCGTTGCTGCGCCTGAAGAACCGCGGCAACGACGGACCGATGCGGCGGCTGTCGTCGGTGATCAACAATGGGCTGATCCAGGGTGGGCACCTGAGCGCCCAGGCGATGGGCGCGCTGTTCAACGCGGTGGACCGCGACGGCGGCGCCGAGCGCACCTGTCCGATCCCGGTGCGGGCCGACAACCCGTACCTGGCCGATACCGAGGCCCTGCTGAAGCTGGTCGGCGAGCAGCGCCCGGATCTGGTGGTGTTCGGCAAGAGCATGTTCCTGCATCCGGAGCCGGTGCGCGAGGTGGCCGAGCTTGCGGCCGGCCTGGACGAGCCGCCGCTGTTGATGTTCGACATGGCGCACGTCCTGGGGCTCTACGGCGCATTCCAGGCGCCGCTGGCCGAGGGCGCGGCCGTCGTCACCGGCAGCACCCACAAGACCTTCTTCGGGCCGCAGCGCGGCGTGGTGCTGGGCTCGCGGGCGGCCCGTCCGCTGTGGCCGCACGTGCGCCACCGCGCCTGTCCCGGCACCACCAGCAACCACCACCTGGGGACGCTGGTCGGTTTCCTGGCGGCGCTCTACGAGATGAACGACTGCAAGGACCATTACCAGCGTCAGGTGATCGCCAACGCGCGCGCCTTCGCGCAGGCGCTGGCAGCCGCGGGCATCGCCGTGGAAGGGGGGGAGTCGGAAGGCTACACGCACACCCACCAGGTGATCATCCGCGTCGCGCCGGCGGTGGCCGGTGACGAGGCGGCCGCGCGCCTGGAGCGCAACCACATCATCACCAACTACCAGGCGCTGCCGGACGACGCGAGCTTCGCGGTCGCAGGCGGGGTGAGGCTCGGCGTCCAGGAGATGACCCGCTACGGCATGCAGCCTTCCGACTTCGAGGCGGTCGCCGAGTTGATCGCGCGTGTGGTGCTGCGCGACGAGGACGTGCGCTCGGAGACGATCGCGCTGCGCGGGCGCTTTCTGGACATGCGCTACTGCCTGCCGGCCGACCAGGCGATCCCGCTGGCCATGCGCATGCTGGAGCCGATGTTCCCGGCCGCCGCGGACGCGGTCGGATCGCTGTGGGGAGGATCGTGATGGCAGGTGAATCGAACATGGGCACGAACGGGGGTGTCCCCACCCGCGCGGAGGCGTGGGACCTGGTGCAGCGCTACATCGATTCGCAGGCTTTGCGCAATCACTGCCGGGCCGTGGAGGCGGTGATGCGGGCCGAGGCCGAGGCAGCGGGCGAAGACGCTGACGCGTGGGGCGTCATAGGGCTGGTGCACGACCTGGACTGGGAACGGTTCCCGGAGGAGCACTGCCGCAAGACGGAGGCCATCCTCACCGCGGCGGGATGGCCGGCCGAATACATCCGCGCCGTGATGTCGCACGGATGGCAGATCTGCACCGACGTGGAGCCCGTGAGCCTGCTGGAAAAGACCCTGTACGCGGTCGACGAGCTGACAGGCTTCGTCACCGCCTGCGCGCTGGTGCGCCCGTCGAAGAGCGTCCGCGACCTGGAGGTCAAGTCCGTGCGCAAGAAGTGGAAGCAGAAGGGCTTTGCCGCTGGCGTCGACCGGGAGGTGATCGAGCGCGGCTGCGCGATGCTCGGCCGCGACCTCGACGACCTGATCGGCTCCGTCATCGCCGCCATGCGGCCGGTGGCCGCCCACATCGACCTGTAAGCGGGGGACCTGACGATGGCCAGTATGAGCAAGGCGGACAAGGTGAGCAAGGCGGACAAGGTGAGCAAGGCGGACAAGGTGAGCAAGGCGGACAAGGTGAGCAAGACCGACGCCGAGTGGCGCGGCGAGCTGTCCGACGAGGAGTACCAGGTGACGCGTCGCAAGGGGACCGAAGCGCCGTTCACCGGGCGTTACTGGCGCAGCAAGGAGCCGGGCGTCTACCGCTGCCGCTGCTGCGGGAGTGCCCTGTTCGACTCCGCCACCAAGTTCGACTCCGGCACCGGATGGCCCAGCTTCACGGCCCCGCGTGACGAAGACGCGGTGCAGGCGGAGGAGGACCGCTCGCTGTTCATGCGCCGTACCGAGGTGCTCTGCGCGCGCTGCGACGCCCATCTCGGCCACGTGTTCGACGACGGCCCTGCGCCGACCGGCAAGCGCTACTGCATCAACTCGGCGTCGCTTCGGCACGATCCTGCCGATGCGCCTTGACAACGGAGGGAAACCGGGCTGAAGTTCTCCGTCCACTGGTGGGTGTAGTTCAATCGGTAGAGCGCCAGACTGTGGATCTGGATGTTGTGGGTTCAAGCCCCATCACCCACCCGATGCCCTCAGGGCTGCGCCTGTAGCTCAGCTGGATAGAGCGACGGACTTCGAATCCGTAGGTCGCAGGTTCGAGTCCTGCCGGGCGTGGTAGCGGGCCGTTAGCTCAGTTGGTAGAGCAGCAGACTCTTAATCTGCGGGTCGAAGGTTCGAGTCCTTCACGGCTCAGGCGATCGTCTCCGCCCGCTCTTGAACGCGGGGCGGTGCTCGCCGTACACTGTGGCAGGCACACGGAGATGGTTGAAACGGCAGGGTGGTCGGTGTTCGACCGGGACAGCGGTCGCTGGCCGTTGGTGCCTGCGAGAGTGGTGGAACTGGCAGACACGCCAGATTTAGGATCTGGTGCCGCAAGGCATAAGGGTTCGAGTCCCTTCTCTCGCACAGGTTCGATCAGGGGTGCTTCGACCGGTTCTGCCTCGACGCGGGAATAGCTCAGTGGTAGAGCTCCACGTTGCCAACGTGGAAGTCGCGGGTTCAAATCCCGTTTCCCGCTCTCTTTCGCTCATGGCGGCGCACCCTGCTAGTTCGGACGGGCTAGTTTCGGACAGGCTGGTCTGGGACAGGTCGCCGTCCGCCGACCCGCCAGAGCGCCGCTACCGGACTGACCCGTGATAGAGAAGCAGGACGAGCAACTCCAGGAGAACGCGGAGGTCAAGCTGTCGGTGACGGTCGCCGCCTCCGACGTGCAACGCGTGTACGACGCCACGGTGGCAGAGCACTGTCGAACCGTGCGCATCAAGGGCTTCCGCAAGGGCAAGGTGCCGCGTGAGGTCCTGATCCGCAAGGCGGGCGATGCCCTGCTCGCTGAGGCCGCCGAGCGCATCATCGGTGAGGCGGCCCAGGCAGCGCTGGAGGCCGCCGAGCATCCGCCGATCCGCTCCTCGCGCCCGCGGGTGGAGGCGGAAGAGCCGCTTGCGGTCGGTTCCGCGTTCCGCTTCGACCTGCTGTACGACACCAAGCCGGAGGTCAGCCTGGGCCGCTACCGGGGCGTGGACGTGACCCGTCCCCGCTTCCGCATCGAAGACGGTGACCTGCAGCGCGAGCTGGACGCCATCCGTGAGCAGAACGCCGTTGTGGTGGAGAAGCAGTCCGACGTGGTCGAGAGCGGTGACGTGGTGGAGATCGACTACGTGGAGGTGGAGGACGGCCGTCCGGTCGCTTCCACCCGGCGCGAGGGGTTCGTGTTCGAGGTCGGCACCGGCTACAACCAGCACCGCATCGACGACGACCTGGTCGGCATGCGGGTCGACGATGAGCGCGACATCGACAAGACCTATCCCGACGACTTCGAGGATGAGGCGCTCGCCGGCCGGTCGCTGGTGCTGCGGGTGCGCGTGCGCCGGCTGCGGGAGAAGCAGCTTCCGGAGCTCGACGACGAGCTGGCGCAGGACGTCAGCGAGCGATTCGAGACCCTGGAGGATCTGAAGGCGGACATCCGCGAGCGCATGCGGAGCGACGGCGACCGGATCGTCCGTGAGCGGTTGATCTCCGCGATCATCACCGCCGTGGAGGAGGCTTCGGTGGTCCCCCTGCCGCGCTCCCTGGTGGACGCCGGCCTGGCCGCCGACTGGTCGGCCATGGTGTCGCGCTACGGCGGCAGCGAGCGCCGGGTGACCTTGGCGCTGGAGCGGTCCGGGACCGACCGCAACGCGCTCTTCGAGCAGTGGCGGCCGGCGGCCGAGCGCCGCACGCGCCTGATGCTGATCACGGACCGGCTGGCAGACGCCGAGGAGATAGCGGTCGGCGACGACGAGGTGGAGCAGGAGCTTGTGCGCCGCGCGCGCTCGCGCTCGATGGAGATCGAAGAGCTGCGCGAGGCGTATGAGCGCAACGAGATGCTGCCGGCGCTGCGGGCCGATGTCCGCAACGAGAAGCTCTACGACCGGCTGATCGAGCTCGCCGCGGTCAAGGAAGGCGAAGAGCTCTCCTATATGGACTTGGTATCCGGAAACAGCTAACTTTGAGGTGGCCGGCGGGGAATCCTTCCCGAGCCCGCGAACCAACCATGGACCGACCACTCCCATGAGCCGACCAATGCCATGAACGAACAGGCCATGAACGAACAACTCAACGCCCTCGTACCCATCGTCATCGAACAGACCGGGCGCGGCGAACGCTCGTACGACATCTACTCCCGGCTGCTCAAGGACCGGATCGTCTTCATCGACGGCGAGATCTACGACATCACCGCAGATCTCGTGGTGGCGCAGCTCCTGTTCCTGGAGTCGCAGGACCCGGAGAAGGACATCCACGTCTACATCAACTCGCCGGGCGGCATGGTGACCGCCGGGCTGGCCATCTACGACACGCTGCGCTACATCAGCGCGGACGTGCAGACGATCTGCCTGGGTCAGGCCGCGTCGATGGGCGCGTTGCTGCTGGCCGCCGGAACCAAGGGCAAGCGGACTGCCCTGCCGTCCGCCCGCCTCCTGATCCATCAGCCGTGGGGCGGCGTGTCCGGGCAGGCGGCCGACATCGGCATCCAGGCGCGCGAGCTGGTGCGCCTGAAGCGCCTCATCATCAGTTACTTCGCGGAGTGCACGGGCAAGGACGAGAGCGTCGTTGCTCAGGACCTGGAACGCGACTACTATATGTCGTCGCACGAGGCGGCAGAGTACGGCCTGATCGACAAGGTTTTGACGAGGCGGGGTCATGACGAGGCGAGCTGATGGCCAAGACCGCGAAGACTGACGACAAGCTCTGCTCCTTCTGCGGCAAGACGGCGGACACCGCACGCCGCCTGATCGCCGGACCCGGCGTGTACATCTGCGACGAGTGCGTGGTCGTCTGCAAGAAGATCCTCGACGATGAGGAGAAGGTGTTCTCCGCGGAGTTCCGGGACGAGGTGCCGAAGCCGCGGGAGATCAAGAGCTACCTCGACCAGTACGTGATCGGCCAGGAAGACGCCAAGAAGGTGCTGGCCGTCGCCGTGTACAACCACTACAAGCGCATCACCATGCGCAACCGTGGCGACAGCGACGTGGAGATCGAGAAGTCCAACGTGCTGCTGATCGGCCCCACCGGCACCGGCAAGACCCATCTGGCCAGGACGCTGGCGCGCAAGCTGAAGGTCCCGTTCGCGATCGCCGATGCGACTACCCTCACCGAGGCCGGGTACGTGGGTGAGGACGTCGAGAACATCCTGCTGCGGCTGATCCAGAACGCCGGCAACAACATCGCCGCCGCCGAGCGCGGCATCATCTACATCGACGAGATCGACAAGATCGCAAAGAAGGGTGAGAACGTGTCGATCACCCGCGACGTGTCGGGCGAAGGCGTGCAGCAGACGTTGCTGAAGATCGTCGAGGGTACGGTCGCCTCCGTGCCCCCGCAGGGGGGCCGCAAGCATCCCAATCAGGAGATGCTGAAGATCGACACCTCCAACATCCTGTTCATCTGCGGCGGCGCGTTCATCGGCCTGGACCAGGTGGTGGCCTCGCGCGTGATGCAGTCGCCGCTCGGGTTCGGGGCCGAAGTGGAGAACCGGCGCGACCGCAACCTGCTGTCCCTGTACTCGCACCTGCAGCCGGACGACCTGATCCGCTACGGCATGATTCCGGAATTCATCGGCCGCCTGCCGATCGTCGTCACGCTCGGCGACCTGACCGTCGACTCGCTCAAGCGGATCATCATCGAGCCGAAGAACTCGGTGATCCGCCAGTATCAGGCCTCGTTGAGCGTCGACGACGTCGAACTGTCATTCGAGGACGATGCCATCACCGCCATCGCCGAGAAGGCGATGGACCGCAAGACGGGAGCCCGCGGCCTGCGGGCGATCATCGAAGCGGCCATGGTCGACATCATGTTCAACATCCCTTCGATGGAGGGACTGAAGAAGGTGGTGGTCACCCGTGACGTCATAGAGACGTCTCAGAGCCCGGAAGTTGTGTTCGTCGCCGACGAGAAGCAGTCGGCATAGCGCCCATGTTGCGGCCCGCTGACGTCTGGACCATGGCTCGGGCACCCGAGGGCACGGCCGTGCTGATCCGGCCGTCGGGGGCGGACGTGGCCGTGCCCATCTTCGTCGACCACTGCATCGCGCAATCGATCTACATCGCCCTGCGCGGCGAACGGCAGAGCCGGCCGCTCACGCACGATCTGTTCCTGCAGACGCTGGCCGCGATGAAGGTTTCCGTGGAGCGTGTGGAGATCACGGAGATCAAGAGCGTCGGCGGCCACGGCACGTTCTTCGCGCGGCTGGTGCTGCTCCAGGACGGTCAGCAGGTGGAGGTGGATTCGCGGACGTCCGACGCCATCGCCATCGCCCTGCGCGCCAAGTGTCCGATCTTCATCGACGAGGACGTGGTCGAGCAGGCGGCGATCCCGGTTTCCACGGTAGAGAGCGGGGACTCACCGGAAGGGGACGAAGACGACGCGGAAGCAGCCGAAGCGGCGGAAGGCGACCCGGTCGGAAAGCTCAAACGCGAACTCGCCATCGCCGTCCAGGAAGAGAACTACGAAGAGGCTGCGAGGCTGCGTGACCGCATCACCGAGCTGGAAGGGTCCTCGTAGCGGCTACTGGTCGCCCGGTCTACTGGTCGCCCGGGCTATTCGTCGCCTTTCTGCTTGACGTCTTTCAGCCGCTCTTCGATCAGGGTTTCGATCTCGGTCTTGTCCTTGCCCAGCGAGTACGAAACCTCGTCCACCATCAGCCGCAACGCGCTGTCGTACAGCTTGCGCTCCAGGATGGGCAGCTCCTTGATCCTGCTGCGGTAGGACAGCGAGCGCACGACCGAGGCGATGTCGTCGACCGCGCCCTGCTTCAGGAGATCGAGGTTCATCTGATAGCGCAGCTTCCAGTCGGTGGGGATGGGGTCGAAGTCCTCGGCGATCAGCCGCAGGGCGCGTTCGGCCTTGCGCTTGCTGACGATGGCGCGGATGCCGAGCCCGTCCGCCTTGTCGACCGGAATCATGATCGTCATGTCGGAGACTTCCAGGTAGACGACGTAGTAGAGGGTGGGACTGCCCTGAAACTCCCGCTCCTCCAGCCGCTCGATCCTGCCGACGCCCTGGAGGGGATAGACGATCTGCTGGCCCACGGAGTAACGCGTCCTGGGGCGGGCCGGCTTCCGCCTGGCCGCGGCTTTCCTGGCCGGCGACACGTCGTCCGGGGACGCGTCCGCCTCGACCGCGGCATCGCCGACCGTGCCGTTCGTCCCATCAGCCGTGTCGGCTGCCAGCTTGGCCTCGGTCGACCTGGCCTCGGTTGTCGATCTGGCGCGGCGCCTGGCGGCCGGACGCTTGCTGGCCGCTCCGGGTTTGCTGGTCGCTTCGGGCTGGCTGGTCGACTTCCGCTGCGCGGCCTTCGGTTCGCCAACCACCGGCGGCTGCGTCGATTCCGTGGGCTCGGTAGACCTGTCCGCGGTAGACTTGGTCGCGTCTTCCTTCGCAGACGCGGCTGACCCCATGACCGAAGTATCGCACAGAGACCGTTCCGGGTCAAAACAGAATCACCGGTGACTCCTTCCGAGCGGCCCCGCAGCCGCCTGACGCGGGTGCTGAGCATTGTCGGGTACCCTGCCCTGTTCGCGGCGCTCGGCGTGGTCGCCATCGTCTTCTGGGAGCCCGTGTTGTCCCTGATGCGGAACCCCGAGGAGCTCCGCGTAAGGGTGGAGGCCTACGGGGTGGCGGCCCCTGCGGTGTTCATCGCCGTCCAGGTGCTGCAGGTGGTGGTCTTCGTGATCCCGGGAGAGTTCCCGCAGTTGGCCGCCGGGTACCTGTTCGGCATCCCGCTCGGCATCGTCCTGACGCTGGGCGGAGCGGCGCTTGGCTCGGCCATCGGGTTTCTGCTCGCGCGCCTGCTCGGGCGCCCGTTCCTGCACGCGATCGTGTCGGAGAAGCGCAGCAGCCAGGTGGAGGATCTGATCGCCTCGCCGCGCGGAGTCGGCATGCTGTTCCTGCTGTACCTGATTCCCGGGATTCCCAAGGACGTCCTGTGCTACGTGGCCGGCATCGGTCCCCTGCGGCTGGGCGTCTACCTGTTGGCAAGCACGGTCGGGCGCCTCCCCGGAGTGGCGGTGAGCGTGATATCCGGAGACGCGGCCGCCGAGCGGCAGTGGGCGGTCGTGGCGATCGCCTTGGGCATCGCCGTGGTGTTTTTCGTGGTGGGATTCCTGTTGCGCCGCCGCCTCATGGAGGTGCTGCAGCGCTTCGCGCGGCTCGATGAGCTCCGGCCGCCCGCCGAACCCCGGCCGCCCGATGTGCCCCGGCCGCCCGGTCAGCCTGGGAGGAAATCCGCGACGGCGGCGACGCCGGCCGGCAGGTCCGCGCGCCGGAAGCCCAGGTAGCGGAACGGATGGATGTCCAGCAGGTTCGGGGTCCAGCCGGAGACGCGCTGCAGGTCGATGAGCGAATAGGACACAAGGTGATTGACCGGCAGGATGACCGCGTCCTGCAGCAGCAGCTCCTCCGCCTCCGCCAGCAGTTGCATGCGGTCGAGGCCCGTGGAACCGATGGCCCGATCGATCATCCGGTCGTAGTCGCGGGACGAGTACCCGGCGTCGTTGAGGTTGCTTGAGCTGGTCCACATCTGCAGGAAGCTGATCGGATCGATGAAGTCGCCGATCCAACTGCTGATCGTCAGGGTGAAGTTGCCGGCCTTCACTTCCGCCAGGTAGTCGTCGTACTCCCGTACCACGGCCACGGTGACGTCGATCCCGAGGTTGGACTCCCAGGCCGTCTCGAGGTCCGCGGCCAGTGAAGCAGCCCACGCGCCCGCCACCGTGACCGTGATCGGCGGGAGCCCGGTGCCGTCGGCGAAGCCGGCCTGTTCCAGCAGCCGCCGCGCGGTGCGCATGTCAGTGGCCGGGATGCCTTCCACGGCCGGGTAGTTCGGCGTGCGCGGCACCAGGCCGCTGGTCGCGAAGCCCACCCGTTCCGGGTTGCGAACCGTCTCCCACGGAACCATCAGGACGAGCGCACGGCGCACGCGCACGTCATTGAACGGCGGATCGCTCGACTTGAACACGAAGTAGGTCGTGCCGAACAGCCGATTGCGGACAATGAACGGGGAAATCTGCGCGGCGGTCTCACCACTTCCGTCGAAGGAGTCGGCCCAGTGAATCTCTCCCGCCAGGAATCCGGCATTGACCGCGGCCGGATCTTCGAAGGCGCGGACGCGGATGCGGTCGAGCTCGACCTCCGACCGTGCCCAGTAGTGCGGACTCCGGTCGAACACCAGCTCGTCCGCCTCCCGGTCTGACAGTGAGAACGGACCGTTGCCGATGATCGGCGCCTGCCGCTCCCACCCGACCTGGGCGCGGTAGGCGGGGTAGACCGGGGCGAAGGCGTGGTGTGCCAGCGTGCTCAGGAAGTGCTCGGCCGGGCGCTCCAGCACCACCTCGAGCTCGATGGGCGAGATCACGCGGATGCCGACGGCCTCCTCGTCGGTGTTGGCCCCCGACCGGTAGTCGGCCACGCCCTCTATGACATCGAACAGCACCGAGTACTCGGCCTGCTCGCCGGGGTTGATGATGCGCAGCCAGGACGCCCGAAAGTCTTCGGCGATCACTTGCGTGCCGTCCGAGAAGCGGGCGTTGTCGCGCAGCAGAAAGCGGTAACGCAGCCCGTCTTCGGACACCTGCCAGGAGCGTGCCACGCCGGGAACGGGGTCAAGGGTTTCGGGATGGTAGGAGACCAGGCCCTCCGACAGCGCGGTGAAGAGTTGCGCTTCGACTGCGGTATAAGCGTGCAGAGGGTCGAACGCCACGTCCACGGTGCCGAGGGCGACGACCATCTCCCGGGCCGTCGCCTCCTCGGCGCCGATCGTGGGACTTGCGGTGACCAGGAGCGCGGCGCCGACAAGCGCGGCCGACGCCAGTCGCGCGGACCAGGAGCGCGTGCGCCGCATCCGAACGGCCCGTTCCATCATCCGCGCCTGAAGGCTTCCAGCGGGTCGATGCCGAGCCGCACGCGCAGGTAGAGGAAGCCTGCCAGCAGCCCGCCGAGGTGGGTCAGATGAGCGACGTGGGTGCGCTGCCCGGTGATCTGGAATACCAGCGCCAGCCCGCCGAGGATGAGCACCATGGTGGTGGCGCGCATCGGGATGAACCAGAAGGTCACGACCTGGTACGGGTTCAACACCGCGTAGGCCAGCATGATCCCGTACACGGCGCCGGATGCGCCCACGATGGCCACCGGTGCTGCCGACGCCACGGCCAGGATGGTGCTGAACACCCCGGCGAGCACGCCGCAGGTGAGGTAGAGCGTCAGGAACTCGGAGCTGCCGATCTCCCGTTCCACCGGCGAACCGAACAGGAAGAGCATGAGCATGTTGAACAGCAGGTGCAGCGGACCGCCATGCAGGAACAGGTAGGTGACGAGCTGCCAGACGGCGCCTTCGCGAGCCACCATCAGCGGGCGCAGGACCGCCGCCCCGAGGGAGGAAGGGACGGCCAGGAGCACGAGATACATGCCGACCGTGATGCCGATCAGCCATGTGGTTGCGTTGTATTGCCGATACGGGAACGGCCTACGGAGCAAGCCACGGTCGCTCACCCCGACAAGCTACCGCCCGCCCCGAACGCGGTCAAACCGTGGGGCCGCCGGCGCCGATGAGTGCGTCGGCCATCTCCAGCAGCCGATCGGCGGGCTCTCCTTCCGGAACGAGGGCGGCAAGGTCCACCCGAGTCTCCCGGTACAGGTCGCCCGCCCGCCTGCGCGCGTCCTGCAGGCTGCCTGACGCCTGCAGCAGGGCGACGGCCCGGTCGATCTGTGGCAGCACCCGCTCGATGGGACGGTTCTGGATGCCGTCCAGGATCCCCCACAGCTCGTCCGCGCCGCCTCGCTCGCGATGCAGGATGAGCGGAAGACTCTTCTTGCCCTCGATCAGGTCGTCTCCGCGATCCTTGCCCGGATTGCCGCGTTCCAGGTTGGTGACGTCGTCGATGATCTGGAAGGAGACGCCGAAGCGCTCGCCGATGGCGACCAGCGAGCTCACCGCTGCGGCCTCGGCGCCTCCCAGAGCGGCGCCAAGTCCCAGAGCGAGCCCGGCAAGGCTGCCCGACTTCAGCGTGCACATCGACATGTAGTCCGCCGCGCTGGGCAGGATCGCTCCGGGGCGGTGCCAGAGGATGTCCAGCCCTTGCCCGTAGTGCAGCTTGCGCATCGTCGCGGCGTACATGCGATAGACGCGCAGTTCCTCTGCCGCATCCAATGCGGGCACGTTCGCGGACGGCCGGTCGAGCATCCGCGTCGGCAGGAAGTAGACCAGGTTGCCCGCGTTCACCGCCACGTCCACCCCGAACTCGACGTGAGCGGCCGGGCCGCCGCGGCGGGTGCGCGCGCCGTCCTCGATGTCGTCGATGATCAGGCTGCCGGCGTGGGTGAGCTCCACCAGCGGAACCAGGGGCAGCGCACGGTCGCCGCCGCCGTGCATCTCACAGGCGAGCTGCATGAACAGGGCGCGCCAGCGCTTGCCTCCCCGTTCCATCAGGCGGCGGGCGGGCGCCACGATCTGGGCGCCGCGCTCGGACGTCAGGGTCGGACCATGCGGTCCCGGCTCCCGGAGGCGGAGGGCCTCGAACAGTACCGCTTCGATCCGTGCCAGCCGCTCCACGCGAGGTGACTGTCGTGCCCACTGCGTCGATCGTCAAGGTCACCCCTTGCGACGGCGGTTGCATCTGCCGGACGGCATCGGTATGATCGGCCGCAACTCCCAAATAAAGAGGTGCGAGATAAGATGAAACGTGTAGTGACGATTTTGGCTCTCGTGGCCCTCGCGGCTTCATTCTCCTTCGCGGACGGCCACATGGCCATGTACATGGGCGTCGGCGTCCATACGGACGGCGGCATGTGGCAGGAGATGGACGGGCGGCTGGCGCAGACCGACGCGACGGCGTATCTGGCCGGTGCCATGGTGCCCGCGGGCATTCAGGGCATGGCCGAGTACTCGTTCGACGTCGCCTACATGGGCGGCCTGGAGGACAACGCCATCGGCTTCGGCGCCATCGTGCCCGGCTTCGTGATGGGTCTGGTCTGGGATCCGGCCAACTTCGGCGGGTCCGGGCTGCGTGCGCAGGTGTACAACGAAGCAGGCGAGATCCACGAGTACGGCGGCGTCACCTACGACATGGAGATCCCGGCGGCGATGATCGCCGGCATCACGGCCGACATGGTGATGAACGCAGCGCTGACGGTGCGCCTCCGCATCGATTCCAGCAATGGAAACGTGTGGGTCAAGGACCCGTTCGACGCGACCACGTGGTGGGCGTTCACCCTGGGTCAGTCGCTGGAAGGAGAAGGCCACAACATGATCGGCGTGGGCACCACGTCGGTAGCGGCCAGCTTCGGCAACTTCTCCGCGACCCCCATGATGGACATGATGATGATGGACAAGATGGGGATGTAGCGGGCCGCTACCCGCTCTGAACGGCGCGGGGCCCGAACCCGCCGCCCGAGGGAGCCCCGAGGCCCGGCCCCCGGCGGGGGCGCGTGATTTTTTAACCCCCCCCCGGGGGGCC
>JAPPNY010000061.1:0-21405 GCA_028818385.1 Spirochaetaceae bacterium | reverse complement strand
TTGGGGATGACGCGGGCCGCTACCCGCTCTGACCGGCGCGGCGCCGTACGCGGCGCCGCTTCGATCCCGTCGGCCGTCGCCCGTGCGGCGGCCGATTCTTTTTTGCCCGCACCCGGTGCGGCAGCGCCGGCACGCCGAACCGCTCCTCGTCGGGCCAGCCGCCACCGCGGTAGCTCCGGTAGATCCGGCATGCCCGGTAGTACGGCTCCGGGCTTGCGAACGTCGCCAGCGTATCGGCACGGAACAGCTCCAGCAGCCGAGGGAACGCGGGTTCGGCCATGATCCGCTCCAACAGGGCGCGGCGGCCCGGGCTGCCACCGCCTTCCCGCATCGCGCCCGGCATCATGTGGTACCGGACCAGAAACCCGACTTCCTCCACCACCGGTTGATCGAAACCGAGCCGCCGCAGGAACCGGCGCGCCACCTGCGCACCGATGTCGGCGTGAGCGAAGAAGCGCTTGCGGCCGATCGGCCGAGCGCTCGCCTTGCCGACGTCGTGCAGCAGCAGCGCCAGCGACAGGACCAGGTCCTCCCGCTTGCGGTGGGCAAAGGTCGCCAGCGTGTGCTGCCAGCCGCCGCCTTCGGGATGATGTTCCTTGGCGTGGTCGACGCCGACCAGGGCGCTGAGCTCCGGCCACCAGAGCTCGACCAGTCCGGCCTGCAGCAGAAGGTCCAGTCCCTTCTCCGGGTAGGGGGAGTTCAGGATCTCGCAGAGGATCTGCCGCTGATACTCGGGAGCGACCGGAGGAGGTTCCCGGCGCAACGTGAGGCCGGCCGGATCGGCGGCGTAGTGGTAGCGCGACACCAGGCGGGCCGCCTCGGTCAGGCGCACCCATTCCGCCTGCACCCCCGGTACCGACACCAGCTCCGTGCGCCGGAGATCCGGGTAGACGCCGTGCGGGTCGAGAAATACCCCGGTCCGCGGGTCGTAGCGCAGGTCCAGCACCGTGAACGGGTTGCGCGGCCACGGCTCGGAGTCGTCGGCGCAGCGGAAGAAGACGCTGCGGCCGCCGGCCCGCGTGGCGGCGTGCTCCAGCGGAAAGCCGGGAAAGGTCAGCTCGTCGAACAGGCGAGCCAGCGCGATCAGGTCACCGCGCGTGAGGATGATCTCGGATGCGGCTCCATCGGTGCGGAAGTAGCGGTCGAGCGCGGAGTAGCTGCCCAGATAGGTCTGATAGCCGGCGTCAGACAGCATGGCCGCGGGTGCGGAGCCGTTCTGCATGAATTGCCTGCCATCCCGGTGGGTGCGTCAGAGCGTGGCGGAGACCACTTCGATCTCCGGGTCGATCTCGTCGCGGAGGATCCCCTGGATCGCGCTGAGCGTGCCGGATTCCGATGCCGGGCAGCTCCCGCAGGCCCCCTGATAACTGACCACCACCCGCTTGTCCTCGTACGCCAGCACGTCCAGATCGCCGCCGTCGCCCTGCAGGTAGGGCCGCACCGTTCGGTCGAGCACGTCTTCGATGGCCCTGATGTCGTCGGGCAGGTCGTCGCGGCTCCGCTCCGGCTGGTGCGGGGTGAAGTCGGGGTCGTGGGACTGGATCTCGCTGCCGGCGATCTCCTTGATCTGATCGGCCGCGTCCTGCCAATCGGTGTCTTCGTCCTTGCTGACGGTGATGACGTTCTCGAACAGGTGCACCTGGCGGACGTACGGCAATTCGAACAGCCGCTCCACCAGCGGCACGCCTGTTGCCTGCTCCGGCCCCTCGAACGTGATCTTGCCGGTGCTCTTCACGTCCAGGTTGAGGATGAACTTCATCGCATTCGGATTGGGGGTGAACTGCGTGAGAATGGCCACGGGCACGGCGGTGGACCTCAACTCTCCGTGGTGACGGCACCGCCGCCGGCGAGCGCGCTGGACAGCGCGTGCCAGGACAGGATCGCGCACTTCACCCGCGCCGGGTACTCCCAGATGCCGGAGAACACCTGCAGCTTGCCCAGCTCGGAGTGCCGGGTGGAGTCGAGGCGCCCGCGCACCAGGTCGTGAAAGCGTTCGAACAGTGCGGTCACCTCGTCGGCGCTCATGCCGGTGACCGTTTCGGTCATCAGGGACGCGGACGCCTTGGAGATGGCGCATCCCGCGCCGTAGAAGCCGATGGCCGCCACCGTGCCGTCGTCGTCCAGGCGCAAATCGATCGTGAAGCGGTCGCCGCACAACGGGTTGTCGCCCTCGGCGCTGTTGGTGGCGTCGCCGAGTGGCCCGTAGTTCCTCGGGTTGCGGTTGTGCTCAAGGATCACCTGCTGGTACAGCTCGGCCCGTCCTGAGTCAGCCTGTCCGGATTCGACACGGTCGCTCACGCGAATACCTCCATGGTGCGGTCGATCGCGCGCGTGAGCGCCCCGATCTCCGCGCCCGTATTGTAGAACGCAAGCGACGCGCGCGCCGTGGCAGGCACGCCGAAGCGTTTCATGACCGGCTGTGCGCAGTGGTGTCCGGTGCGGATGGCGACCCCTTCGTCGTCCGCGATCGTGCCCAGGTCGTGCGGGTGGATGTCGCCGACCACGAACGACAGCACCGGCGCCTTGTCGGCCGCGGTGCCGATCACGCGTACGGCATCGATCGCCTGCAGCGCTTCGGTCGCGGCGCGCAGCAGGCGGCGCTCGCGCTCTTCGATCCAGTCGAAGCCCAGGCCTTGCACGTAGTCGATCGCGGCGCCCAGGCCGATGACGCCGGCGATGTTCGGCGTACCCGCTTCCAGCCGGTTGGGCAGCTCGGCGTAGCTGCTGCCCTCGAACGCGACCGACCGGATCATGTCGCCGCCGCCGGTCACCGGCGGCATCTCTTCCAGCAGCTCGCGCCGGCCGTAGAGCACGCCCACGCCCGTCGGCCCGTACAGCTTGTGGCCGGAGAACGCCAGGAAGTCGCAGTCGAGGGCCTGAACGTCGACCGGCGCGTGAGCGACCGCCTGAGCGGCATCGACCAGCACGACGGCGCCGCGCTCGTGGGCCGCCGCGGCCAGGCCGGCCACCGGAACGACGGTTCCGAGGGCGTTGGAGGCCAGCGTGACGGCGACCAGCCGCGTGCGTGGCGACAGCACCCGCTCCACCGCATCGAGGTCCAGGCTGCCGTCGTCCAGGATCGGCAGCACGCGCAGTGCGCAGCCGCGCCGCTGGCAGGCCATCTGCCACGGCACGATGTTGGAGTGATGCTCCATCTCGGTGACGACGATCTCGTCCCCGTCACGGAGGTTGGCGTCGCCCCAGCTCTGCGCGACCAGGTTGATGGCTGCGGTCGTGCCGGCCGTGAAGATGATCTCCTCCGTCGCGCGCGCGCCGATCAGGTCGCGGACGCGTTCGCGCGTGGCCTCGTAGCGTGCGGTAGCCCGCTGGCTCAGGTAGTGGACGCCGCGGTGGATGTTGGCGACCTCCTCCTGGTAGTGATCGGTCACCGCCCGGATCACCGCACGCGGCTTGAGGGTGGTGGCGGCGTTGTCCAGGTAGGCGAGCGGCCTGCCGTGCACGAGCCGTTCCAGCATCGGGAAGTCACCGCGCACGGCCGTCACGTCGACCGCTGCATGGCAGGCGGGCATCACGCGGCTTCCAGGGTGGCGAGTCCTCGGTCAAGCTGCGCCTGCAGGGCAGCCTCGACCCCGGGGACTTCGATCCTGCGGTTCACTTCATCCAGGAATCCGCGCACCAGTATGGCGGTGGCCGTGCTGCGGGGGAGACCGCGGCACTGCAGGTAGTGAAGCTGCTCCGGGGCCAGCGGTCCCGAGGTGGCGCCGTGCGTGCACCGCACCTGGTCGGCCCCGATGCGAAGCTGGGGACGCGCGTCCGCGCGGGAGTCCGGATGCAGCAGGAGCGTGTTGCTCAACTGGAAGGCGTCCGTGCCCTGGGCGACGCGGTCCACTTCGATCGTGCCCTGGAAGGCAGATCGCGCACCGTCGAGCAGCACCGTCTTGAAGAGCTGGTCGCTGGAGCACTCGGGAGCGCGGTGCTGGACGCAGGTGTGAATCGCCCCGTGGGCGGGGCCGGACAACACGGCGGCGCCGCCCAGGCGGGCGCGCGCGCCGCCGGCGAGCAGCGCGACGGTCACTTCGGTCCGGTCGATGGCCATCCCTCCGCCGATCAGCGCCAGATCGAGCTCCGCGTCGGCGCCCACGGCGGCGCGCAGCGAGCCGAAGCCGAACGCCTTCGGGTCGTCGTCCGCCAGCCGGTAGTAGCGCAGCGCAGCGCCCGGCGCGATCACCAGCTCGGAGCCGGGAACGTGAAGCGTTGCCGCGGCAACGTGCGGCGCGTCGGCCGACCGGTCCGCCGGCTCCCAGCGCTCCACCACCGTGGCGCGCGCCCCGGGCGCCAGCTCCACGCGGACGGCGTCAGCGTACAGCGCGCCACCGTCGTCCCGGAGGTGCCGGCGGTGCACGATCTCGATGAAGCGCGACTCGCCAGCGTGGACGGTGACGTTGAAGCCGGAGCGGGCGAACGCCTGATTCATCGCGGTGAAGGCGTTCTGGGGGAAGTCGCTCACCGCGGTCACCGGTGGCCGGTCGACGAGCGCCAGCGGCTGCCAGCCCGTCTCGGCGGTCTCTCCGGCGTGCCCGTCGGCGTCCTGGAACCGTTGGGCGAGCAGCGGCCGCACGTTGGTGTAGGTCCACGCCTCGTCGCGGGCCAGCGGCAGTCCCCCGGCCGCCAGCCGCTCGCGCCCGGTCCGGCGCAGGGCTCGCAGCCAGGGAGGACCGCCGTGCTCGGCGTCGAAGCGGCCGGCGCGCTCGATCAGCTCGGCGATCCAGGAGCGCGCCTGCTCGGCGACGGTCATTCCTATCCCCGCACCGGCTCGACCGAGGCGGTCAGCCAGTCGTAGCCGCGCTGCTCGACCTCCTGCGCCAGCTCCGCGCCCCCCGAGCGGACGATGCAGCCGCCCGCCAGGACGTGCACGCGATCGGGGGTGATGTGGTCCAGCAGGCGCTGGTAGTGGGTGATCAGCACGATCGCGTTCTGGTCGGTGCGCAGCGTCTCGATGCTCTCGGCCATCGCGCGCAGCGAGTCGATGTCAAGCCCGGAATCCGTCTCGTCCAGGATCGCCAGGCGCGGCGAGAGCACGGCCATCTGCAGGATCTCGTTGCGCTTCTTCTCGCCACCGGAGAAGTCGACGTTCAGGTCGCGGTCGATGAAGCTCTCGTCGATGCCGACCGAGCGCGCCTTGTCGCGCAGGAAGCGGTCGAAGTCGTACGGGTCCAGCTCCGGCAGGCCGTTGTGGCGGCTGATCTCGTTGTAGGCGGCGCGCAGGAACACGGAGTTGGAGACGCCGGGGATCTCGATCGGGTACTGGAAGCTGATGAAGATTCCCTCGCGGGCGCGCGCGTCGGCGTCCATGGCCAACAGGTCGCGCGGGCGCAGGTTGATCTCGTATTCCAGCGTGCCGGCCGTGACCTGGTAGTCGGGGTGGCCGCCGATCACCCGCGCCAGGGTGCTCTTGCCGGAGCCGTTGGGTCCCATGATCGCATGCACCTCGCCGGCGCCGATGTCCAGGTCCACACCGTGCAGGATCGGGGTATCGCCGATGGATGCGGACAGGCCGCGTGCGGCAAGCATCAGCCCACGCTCCCTTCGAGCTTCATTTCCAGGAGCTTGACCGCCTCGACCGAGAACTCCAGCGGCAGCTTGCGGAACACTTCCTTGCAGAAGCCGTTGATCAGCAGCGAGATGGCTCCCTCGGTGTCGATGCCTCGGGTCGCCAGGTAGAAGAGCTGGTCGGCGCCGATCTTGGAGGTGGACGCTTCGTGCTCGACCGTAGCGCTCGGGTTGCGCACCTCGATCGACGGGAAGGTGTTGGCCACGCACTCGTCCCCGACGAGCATCGAGTCGCACTGCGTGAAGTTGCGGGCGCCGTCGGCGCCGGGCTGGACGCGCACCTGGCCCCGGTAGCTGTTCACCGACCGGTCGGCCGAGATGCCCTTGGAGACGATCGTGCTGCTGGTGCGCGGCCCGATGTGGATCATCTTGGTGCCGGTATCGGCCTGCATGCGGTTATTGGTGAGCGCGACCGAGTAGAATTCCCCCACCGAGTCGGCGCCTGACAGGATGACGCTCGGGTACTTCCAGGTGATGGCGGCGCCGGCCTCCACCTGCGTCCACGAAATCTTGGAGCGCCGGCCCAGGCAGCGGCCGCGCTTGGTGACGAAGTTGTAGATGCCGCCACGGCCCTCCTCGTCGCCGGCGTACCAGTTCTGGACGGTCGAGTAGTTCACGGTCGCCTCGTCCAGCGCCACGATCTCCACGACGGCGGCGTGGAGCTGGTTCTGATCCCGCATCGGCGCCGTGCACCCCTCGACGTAGTTCACGGAGCTGCCTTCCTCGGCGATGAGCAGCGTGCGCTCGAACTGTCCGGTCTCCGCCGCGTTGATGCGGAAGTAGGTGGACAGGTCGATCGGGCACTGCACGCCGCGCGGGATATAGCAGAACGATCCGTCGGTGAAGACCGCGGAGTTCAGCGCCGCGAAGTAGTTGTCGGCCGTCGGCACCACGGAGCCCAGGTAGCGCTGGACCAGCTCCGGATAGTCCTGCACCGCCTCTCCCATGGAACAGAACACGATCCCCAGCTTCTCGAGCTGCTCCTGGTTGGTGGTGCCGACGGAGACCGAGTCGAATACGGCGTCGATCGCCACGCCCATCAGGCGCTTCTGCTCCAGCAGCGGGATGCCCAGCCGCTCGAAGGTGGCGATCACCTCCGGGTCGACGTCGTCCAGCGACTTCGGGTTGTCGCCGTTCTGATTGGCGCCGACCTTCTTGGGCGCAGAGTAGTAGCGGATGTCCTGGTAGTCGATCTGCGGGTAGTCGACAAAGCGCCACCACGGCTCCTCCATCGCCTGCCACCGCTCCAGGGCGCGCAGGCGGAAGTCGAGCATGAAGGCGGGCTCGTTCTTCTTTTCCGAGATCAGCCGCACCGTATCGGCGGAAAGTCCCTTGGGTACCTCGTCGGTCTCCACGTCGGTGTGGAAGCCGGCGCGGTACTCCTCCTTTGGTTGCGGGGTGCTCTGCTGCTTGTGCGCAACGATTTCCATCAGGTCTCCTGGATCAAGAGGCTCATCGCCTGCTGGCTGCGGGTGAATCGCTCCCTGATCTCCCGTTCGTCGTGGACCTCTTCGCTTTCCAGCAGCTCGTCGACGCTCACGTCGCGGTAGAGCCGCTCCACCCGCTTGGCCAGGTTGACCACGGCCGAGATGACCGTGCAGGAGCCGGTGAGCTGGCACTCGCAGCGTTCGTCCATGCAGTTCGCGAAGCGCATGGACCCGAGCAACGCCTCGCTCAGGTCGTACAGCGAATAGCGGCGCAGATCGGCGCGGAGCCGGTAGCCGCCCTGGGCCCCCTGTGCGGAGGCCAGCACGCCACAGCGCGCGAGCCGCTGCAGCACCTTGGACAGCACGTCGAAAGGCATGGGATGGATCCCGCACAGCTCGCGCGCCGTCACCAGGCGGTCGGCGCCATCCGCCGCACCGACCATGCGCATGTGCTGCAGGGCGAGCAGTGCGTATTCCAGCTTGCGGTGAATCTTCAGCAAATCGGACCTCTTGAGTCTTATTTGTAGAGTACGGCCGGACGGTTCACCGGTCAACCGGTACCGGCTGTCACGGGACCGTTCGCAGAGATTGACGGACTCTCTTCCAGATGTGGCTACATTAGAGCTACGTCGAGGGTTCAATCTTGGCCACCAACGCCGTAGTTCGAGCGAGGATCGACAGCGAAACCAAAGCGCGCGCCACCGAGGCGCTCAACGCCATGGGCCTGTCGGTCTCCGATGCCATTCGCCTGCTGCTGTTGCGGGTGGCCGATGAGAAGCGCCTGCCCTTCGCCGTGCAGGTACCGAACGCGGCCACCCGCGAAGCGATGAAGGAGTTGGACGAGGGCTCAGGCGAGCGGTTCGACACCGCCGAGGAGCTGTTCCGGGACCTCGGCATCTGATGTGCTGACGGCGGTAGTCCCGCTCAGCTCACTGTCAGCCCGGAAATGGGTTGGTGCCCCAGATCTCCATGTCGCGGATCAGCGTCCGTCCGGGCAGCGCGGCGAGGTGCACGATGGTGGCGCCGATGTCGGCCGCGTGCAGGTGCAGGCCGGGGCCGGCGGGCGGGCCTTCGTCCGGGCCCGAGTCGATGCTGCTGGGGTTGAGCACCACGACCCGGATGTTGTCGCGCCGCACCTCGTACAGCAGCGCCTGGGCGAACCCGCGCAGGCCGAACTTGCTGGCCGCGTAGGCTCCCGAGCCGGGGTCGCCCTTCTTGGCGCTCATGGAGCCGATCATGAACACGTCGCCGCGGCGGCGCTCGGTCATTGCGGGCAGGAACGCCCTGGTCGTCAGGAACACGCCGGTCAGGTTGGTGTGGATCGAGCGGTTCCACTGCTCCAGCGTCATCGTTGCCACGCGGCCGCCGGCGAACGCGGCGGCGTTGTTGACCAGCAGGTCGGGAACGCCGATCGCCCGCCGCACCTGGGCAGGCAGGGCGTCGATCGCGTCGGGATCGCTCTGATCGCAGCCGAAGCCGGCGCATGCCCCCCGTGGGTGGGCGGCCTGAAGTTCGGCGGCAGCACGTCGCGCACGCTCGCCGTCGCGGCCGGTGATCGCCACGCGCGCGCCGGCGGCCAGGAGCGCTGAGGCGATGTGGCTGCCCAGGCCGCGGGTGCCGCCGGTCACCAGCGCGATCCGGCCGTCGAGCGGAAGGGAGCGAGGATCGGGCACGTCAGGCTCCGGGTTGCGGCTCGGCCGGCGCGCCGGTGTCCGCGTCCGAGCTCACGGCCTGCTGCGCGAGCAGGCGTCCGCCGAGGGTCGAGGGAGAGATCACCTGATCGACGCCCAGCCGGCGTACTTTTTCGACGTTCTCCTCGTCCTCGATGCGGACCAGGATCGCGAACCCCGTGCCGGGGTTCGCGTCACGCAGGTCCTTGGCGTTGACGGCCACCAGCGTGTTCGTCGAGTCGCTGTCGAAGGCCGCGATAACCGCCTGCGCGGTGAGCACGTTCGCCTCCAGCAGCGTGTCGCGCAGCGTCGGGTCCTCCTCCAGCACGTCGTGGCCCTTGCCGCGCAGGCTCTGCGCGATCTTCTCCCGGTCGTCGACGATCACGGCCATCACGTTGCGGTCGCGCAGCTCGTCCAGGACGCTGGCCGCGACCCCGCTGTAGCCACACACCACCACGTGGTCGCTCAGTCGTTGGAACCGTTTCACCAGGCTCATCACCCCCTTCATGCGTCCTTCGACGATGGGACCCAGCGTCACCGACAGCGCGGTGACGAACAACGTCACGCCGATCATGAACATCGATACCGAGAACCAGCGGGCATCGCTGCCCACCGGGTAGATCCCCTCGACATCGTAGTCGTACCCCAGGGTGGCATACGCGACCAGTGCGAAGTACGCGGCGTCCGACCAGCCGTTGATGCCGTGGAACTGGTCCCGCAGCAGGTACGCGCCGACGATTCCGTAGGCCAGCGCCAGCGCGACCGCGAGGATGGCCACCACCTGTCCGTAGCTCAGGCGAATCGAGCCCCGCACGGAGAACGTCCGGTGACGTACCAGCAGCGTGGCGATTACCAGCAGCGCCGGTACCAGACCGAGGACGCTTCCGGCCTGGATCGCGTCGTACAGGTAGATCGGCAGACTCACCACCGACATGCACAGGGCGACGGCCCATGCCCACCGCCGGCGTTCCATCAAGGCCTTGGCGAGCAGAAGCAGGAAGATGCCGTAGACGATCCTGACGAGTCCCGAGATCTCGTTGCCGCTCTCGTTGATGGCCCTGAACTGCTCGACCTCCGGCGCCACCATCCGCGCTACGCCCAAGCCCAGTTGCAGGAGACCGAGCCACCCGATCGCGATCGCGATCCAGGTGGAGGCTCTTGGCAGCCGGAACAGGCGTCGGTGCCGCCGTGCGTTGCTCACGGCCGAGCGCCTTCGGTCGTGTCGGGACCATGCATCAGCAGCGCATTGTAGCGTCCCGGGAACCTTCGGTCGGCCGATCCGGCAGACCTCCGTTGGTTTCCGGCGATGGCATGAGTGCTTGGCGCTAACGCTCCCGTGAGGGCTCAGCCTCCTGGTCCTTGCGGAACTCGACTGATTCGGCCGTGGTTGGATCTCCCATCGGGACATGCACGCTCTCGTACGCCTCGACGAGGTCGACCAGTAGGTCGAGTTCCTCGCCTTCGGCGGTTCCGAGCTCGGCGTCCATCAACTCGTCGACACGGGCGAGCGCGGCCTCGTAGTCCTGCTCGGTTCGGATCGGCTTGATGTCCATCTCCAGGTCCTCCGCGTAGTCGCCGTGCTTGTAGGTTACCTGACAAGCTCCTAGAATCCCGGGCGCTCGGAAGTCCCATCAAAAGCCTCACGATCCTCCTTCCGGCGCTGCGGCGCCGTGCCGGCCGGCTGCTGCTCGGGTTCGCCTGCATGGTCGGGCAGAACTACGCCCTGCTGCGCGGCTCGGAGTTCCTCAGGCTGCTCCTGGACGAGATCGCCGACGGCGCCAACGAGCGCACGGTCGTGCTGGGGCTGATCGCCCAGGCGTTGGCCTTCGCGGTCGGCGTCGGCGTCTGCATGTACGGCATGCGCAGGCTCATCATCGGCGTCTCGCGCGACGTCGAGTACGAGTTGCGCGACGTGCTCTTCCGCAAGCTGTTGGCGCTCGACTTCGACTTCTACCAGCGGCGCCGCACCGGCGACATCATCTCCCGCTGCACCAACGATCTGAACGACGTGCGCACGCTGCTGGGCCCCGGCATCATGTACCTGCCGGACGGGCTGTCGCGGCTGGCGCTGTTCGCGCCCGTGCTGGTCGGCCTGCACGCGCCGATGGCCGGCGCCCTGGGCGCGCTGGTGGTGGCGCTGGTCGCCGTGATCCTGGTGATCACGCCGCGGCTGCGCCCCCGGTTCCGCCGCGTGCAGGAGCTGGTGGCGGCGATCAACGACCGCGTGTGGCAGATCGTCACCGGCATCAACACGGTCAAGCTGTACGGGCTGGCAGCCGGCGAGACCGAGCGCTTCCGGGAGCTCAACCGGCGCTACATCACGGCCAACGTGGGGCTGGCGCGCACGCGCGGAGTACTGTGGCCCCTGCTGCAGTTCATGTACGGGCTGGCCACGCTGCTTCTGCTCCTGCTGGGCGGCGGAGCGGTGATCCGCGGCACCCTTACCATCGGCGAGCTGCTGCAGTTCGCGGCGATCGTCGGCTGGTTGACCTTCCCGGTCCTGTCGCTGGGATGGGTGAGCTCGCTCATCCAGCAGGGGATAACCGCCATGGAGCGCATCCGCGCGATCCTGGACCACCCGGTCGCCGTCCGTCCCGCGCATCCCGTGCCGGTGCCGGCAGGACCGCTGGCCGTGAGCGCCGACGGCGTGTCGTACCGCTTTCCGAACGCCGACCGCGATGCCCTGACCGGTGTGCAGCTCGCGCTTCGAGCCGGCCGGACGCTCGGCATCACCGGCGGCGTCGGCAGCGGCAAGAGCTCGCTGGTGCTCCTGCTTGCCGGCATCGCCGCGCCGTCGGGCGGCACACTGAAGTTCAACGGTGTCGACGCGACGGCGATCGATCCGTTCGCGTATCGGGGCCGCATCGCCTACGTCCCGCAGGAACCGTTCCTGTTCTCAGCCACCGTCGCCGAGAACATCGCCATGGGCAGCGAGGAGGAGGTCTCCCGCGATCGCATCGTCGCGGCCGCCCGCTTGGCGGCGGTCGACCAGGACATCACCCGCTTTCCGGACGGGTACGACACCCTGGTCGGCGAACGCGGCATCACGCTGTCCGGCGGCCAGCGGCAGCGGGTGGCGATCGCGCGGGCGCTGGTGCGCGACAGCGACCTGCTGATCATGGACGACGCGCTGTCGTCCGTGGACTCCGACACCGAGACGGCGATCCTCACCAACCTGCGCGGGCTGCGCTCGTCGCGCACGATCGTGATCGTCTCGCACCGGGTGTCGGCGCTGCAGCTCGCCGACCGCGTCGCGGTGATGGAGGGCGGCACCGTGGTGGAGGCCGGCTCCCACAAGCGGCTGCTGCGCGCCCGCGGCCGCTACGCCCGGCTGGCGGAGCTGCAGCAACTCGAGGCGGCGCTGCGGTGAGCGCATCGGGGGACGGTCGCGGTACCCGGCCGCGGGGCGAGGGAGCCCTGGATTTCCGCCTCACCCGCCGGCTCGCCTCCTACGTGCTGGGCCACAAGACGCTGGTCGGCGCGTCGCTCGTCGCGATGCTGTCGACCGACCTGCTGCACGTGACGGTGCCGGCACTGGTCAAGCTCGGCATCGATCGCGACATCGCCGCCGGCGACCTGCGCGGCCTGCGCACGACCGCGCTGCTGCTGGCCGCGGCGATGGTCGGCCGGTTCGCGACCCAGGTGGGATTCACGGTGATCGTCGAGATGCTCGGCCAGCGGCTGCTGTTCGACCTGCGCCTGGACCTGCTGCGCAAGGTGCTGCGCCTGGGCAACGACTACTTCGACCGCACGCCGGTGGGAGCGACCCTCACCAACGTCACCAACGACGTGGAGGCGGTCCGCCAGTTCATCTCCGACGGCATCGTCAACATCCTCGGCGACTCGGTGAAGGTGCTGTTCATCCTGGGCGCCATGGTGTTGATCAACCCGGGCCTGGCGGCCGTCACCTTCGTCTCCCTGCCGCTGTTCGCGATCGCCACCGTCGCCTTCCGCAACGCCCTGCGCCACGGGTTCCGGGGCGTGCGCGCGGCGAATGCCGCGATCAACACGACGCTGTCCGAGACGGTTACCGGCATCCGCGAGATCACGGTGCTGAACCACCAGGCGCGCAGCCTGGCCCGCTTCGAGCGGCACAACCGCGACTACCTGAGCTCCTACCTTGCGGTGGTGCGCGCGTTCTCCCGTTACTTCCCCACCATCGAGGTGGTCTCCCACCTGGGGATGCTCACGGTGATGGCGGCCGCCCACTTCACCATCGGCGTCTCCGTGCAGGTCGGCGATGTGTTCGCCTTCGCCAGCTACATCACCATGCTGTTCATGCCGCTGCGCCAGCTCGCGGAGAAGTTCAACACGTTCCAGTCGGCGATGGCGGCCTCAGAGCGCATCTTCACCATGCTCGACCGCACCGAGTCGATCGCGCCTCCGCATCGCCCGGTGCCCCTCCCGCCACGAGACGAGCGCTCGGGAGGTGTGGCGTTCCGGGGCGTCAGCTTTGCCTACGTGCCCGACACGCCGGTCTTCACGGACCTGTCGTTCCAGGTGCGGCCGGGCGAGCGGATCGCGCTGGTGGGCTCGACGGGCTCCGGCAAGTCGACGGTCATCAACCTGATCAACCGTCTGTACGACGCCGACGGCGGCGCGGTGGAGGTGGACGGCGTCGACGTGCGTCTGACAACGACGGACGAGCTCCGCCGTCGGATCGTCACCATCCCGCAGTCGCTGTTCCTGTTCTCCGGGACCGTGCACGACAACATCGCCCTCTTCGACCGGTCGGTGAGCCGCGCGCAGGTCGTGGAGGCGGCGCGCGCGGTCAACCTGGACGGCTTCATCCGGTCGCTGCCGCACGGTTACGACGAGGAGGTTCTGGAGGAGGGCAAGTCGCTGTCCACGGGGCAGAAGCAGCTCCTGTCGTTCGCGCGCGCGTTCGTGCGCGATCCGGACGTGGTGATCATGGACGAGGCGACCTCCAGCATCGACGCGGAGTCGGAGGGGCTCATCGAGGAGGCCACCGCCACCCTGCTGGCCGGGCGGACGGCGATCGTGATCGCCCACCGGCTGTCGACCATCCGCTCGGTCGACCGCATCCTGGTGCTGCACGACGGGGCGCTCGCCGAGGAGGGCGATCACGACAGCCTGCTGGCCCGCGACGGGGTGTACGCCAAGCTCTACCGGGTGCAGATGCTGGCGCTGGCCGACTCTGGTTCTCTGGTCGAAGGCCAACGAGGCTGACGAAGCAGGACGAACCGTAGGGGATTGCGCGGCGCGGGCGCTCACAGGCGCTGGGCTGTCCCCATGTGATTACATTACCGAAATGCCTGAGCGCGTACCGGTTCGTTCCGAGATGCTCCGGTGGGCGCGCGAACGCGCGGGGTTGGACGCGCACGAACTGGCGCGCCGGCTGCCGGGGCTGGCGGACTGGGAGCGCGGCGAGAAGCAGCCGACACTCAAGCAGCTTGAAGCCTTTTCCAAGGTGACACACGTTCCCTTTGGCTACCTGTTCCTGCCCTCCCCTCCGGAGGAGCGCATGCCCATCCCGGACTTCCGCACGATTCAAGGTGGAGTCCGCCGCCCGAGCCCGGACCTCCTGGACACAGTTCACGCGATGCAGCGTCGCAGCACGTGGCTGCGAGAGGACCGGATCGAGTGCGAAGTGGCGCCGGTCGAGTTCGTGGGTAGCGCCCGGATCACGGACGACCCGGAGGCGGTCGGCCGAGAGATGCGGCGCATCCTGGGCATCGGCGACGGTTGGGCCGCGAGGATGGGCACGTGGTTGGATGCGGTAGGCGAGTTGCGCACCGCCATCGAGGGCATCGGCGTCATGGCGGTAATCAACGGGGTGGTGGGGAACAACACGCACCGCAAGCTGGACGTCGAGGAGTTCCGCGGGTTCTCCCTCTGCGACGGATACGCGCCGCTCATCTTCGTCAACGGCGCCGATGCCAAGTCCGCGCAGATGTTCACCCTGGCCCACGAGTTGGCTCATATCTGGCTGGGCCAAGCGGGGGAAGGGTTATCCGGATTCGAGAACCTCTCTCCTGGCGGCACGGAGGTGGAGACGTTCTGCGACAGGGCTGCCGCGGAATTCCTGCTGCCTGCGCGCGAGCTGCAGGCCCGATGGATCGATGTCAAACGCGAGCCGGAGCCGTTCAAGAGCCTTGCGCGACAGTTCAAGGTGAGCCCGATCGTTGCCGGCCGCCGAGCCATGGACCTGCGCCTCGTGGATCGAGAGTCGTTCTTTGCGTTCTACCGCGACTACACCGGCGAAGAGCGCCGAAAAGCCGCGGGCCCGGGAGGGGGCGACTTCTACAACAATCAGAACGCACGTGTGGGGCAGGGGTTCGCGACCGACGTGATTCGGGCCGCCTTGGACGGACGGCTGAGCTTTCGCGAGGCGTACGACCTGACCGGCCTGCGGGGCGGCACCTTCCAGGAGTACGCGGTCCGCTTGGGATTCGACCTGCTGTGACCACACCCCGCCAGGAACCGGATTCTGCTTCCCGACGTGTGCGATCAGTTCGACGTGACCTACCGGGACACGTTCTTCCTGCTCAGGCAGCTGGGAATCCGGCTCGGATGGGAAGCGCCGACCGAATGACTCCCGACGCTCCGAAGGCCCGTCTTGAGACCGTGATCGAAGAGCACCGGCTGAGCCAGGATAACGAGGACGAGGGAGAGGCCCAGGGGCGCGAAGAAACCGTTGACACCGGTTCCGGTTCATGAGTACGTCTAGTCCAATGGTCATCTCCGGACCACAGGTCACCGGACCCCAGGTCGTCGACGGCGAGGTGGAGCGCGAGGCCGAGCGGCTGTTCACCACCCTGATGCACGTGAGTTGCCGTCCCGGCACCCGCTGGACGCTCGAGCACTGCCGGGAGATCGCGCCGCTGACGCTGGAGATCAACCGGCTCAAGGAGCAGCGCAACGCGATCATCCTGGCGCACTCCTACGTGGACGCGGAGATTGTCTACGGGGTCGCCGACTTCAAGAGCGACTCCTACGCGCTGGCCCTGGAGGCGCGCCACAGCGACGCGGAGGTGATCGTCTTCGCCGGCGTGGTGTTCATGGCGGAGACGGCCAAGATCCTCTGTCCGCACGCCGAGGTGCTGGTGCCGGACATCGCCTCCGGCTGCTCGCTGGCCGACTCGCTCACCGCCGACGAGCTGCGCGCCCTCAAGGCCGAGCACCCGGACGCCGCCGTCGTCTGCTACATCAACAGCGCCGCGGAGGTGAAGGCGGAAAGCGACGTGTGCGTCACCTCCGGCAACGCCCTGAAGATCCTGCAGCGCCTGCCGGAGCGCCGCATCCTGTTCGTGCCGGACCGGATCATGGCCGCCAACCTGCAGCGCGACCTTCGCGCGCGCGGCGTCGACAAGGAGATCGTCAGCTCCTCCGGCACCTGCCTCGTGCACGACCAGTTCACGGCCGCCGCCATCGCGGAGGAGCGGGTGCGCTTCCCCGGGGTGAGCGTGGTCAGCCATCCGGAGTGCGCGCCGGAGGTGACCGAGGCCAGCGACTTCGTGGGCAGCACGCAGGCGATGATGGACCACGTGCGGGACACCGATGCCCCGTACTTCATGATGCTCACCGAATGCGGCCTGGTCGGCCGGCTGGAGGCGGAGCATCCCGGCAAGCGCTTCATCGGCTCCTGCCGGCTGTGCCCGTACATGAAGCTCAACAGCCTGGCCAAGATCCGCGATGCTCTCGTCCGCCCGGAGCCGGAGCAGGTGATCGAGGTGGATCCGCGCATCGCCCGCGCCGCCAAGGTCAGCATCGACCGCATGTTCGAGCTGGCCGCCTGATCGCCGTCGCGTTCGCCGCTCCCCTGTGCACGCGCGACCGGCATCTCCGCGATCACTACCAGGCTGCCTTCTGGACTGCTGCCTGAGACCGGGAGCTTGCGACGCAACCGGCGATCCACACAGACTCGCGGCATGCTCACCCGCCCCATCATCGAGGCGGCCGTCGCCACGGCGCTGCGGGAAGACCTGGCCTACGGCGACCTGACCACCGAGGCGGTCGTCAGCCCCGCGCGGCGGGGCCGCGCCCGCATCCTGGCGCGCGAGCCGCTCACCCTGTGCGGGGCGGAGGTCGCCGCGCACGCCTTCTGGGCGGTCGACCCCGATCTGGCCATCGAGCTCGGCGGCGCCGACGGCGACCATGTGGTGCCGCCGAGCCAGGTGATGCTGGTCTCAGGCGCCGTCCGCTCGATCCTGGCCGCCGAGCGGGTGGCGCTCAACTTCCTCCAGCACCTTTCCGGCATTGCCACGGTCACGGCCGCCTTCTGCGCAGGCGTAGCCGGCACCGGCGCCGCCGTGTGCGACACCCGCAAGACGACGCCGGGACTGCGGGCGCTGGAGAAGCACGCCGTGCGCGCGGGCGGCGGGCGGTCGCACCGCAGCACGCTCGCCGACTGCGCCATGATCAAGGACAACCACATCGCCGCGGCGGGCGGCGTGCGGGCGGCTGTGGAGCGGGTGCGGGCGCGCACCCCGCACGTCGCCCGCGTCGAGGTGGAGGTGGAGACGCCGGAGCAGCTCGCCGAGGCGCTCGATGCAGGGGCCGACGTGATCCTGCTCGACAACATGACGCCGGCCGAGGTGCGCGCAGCGGTGCAGGAGATCGGCGGCCGGGCGATCACCGAGGCTTCCGGGTCGATCAACCTCGACAACGTCCGTGCCTACGCGGAAGCCGGGGTCGACATGATCTCCACCAGCGCGCTCACCAGCACGGTGCGGCGCGTCGACCTGAGCCTGGAGCTGGAAGCCGACTGATGCGCACGGTTCGCACCGATTGCCTGGTGATCGGCTGCGGGCTGGCCGGTGCCGGCTACGCGTACCACGCCGCCAAGGCCGGCCTGGAGTGCATCCTGCTGTCGGGCGAGCCGAGCGCGGACGAGTGCAACAGCGCGCGGGCGCAGGGCGGCATCGTCGATCCGGCGGTGGACCCCGACTCGCTGCGCAGCGACATCATGACCGCCAGCGCGGAGGCGGCCAATCCGCGCGCGGTCGACTTCATCGTCGAGCGGGGCGGCGCCGCGGTCCGCGAGCTCGTTGACGAGCTCGACGTCCCCTTCGACAAGGACGGCCGCGGCGAGCTGCGCATGACGCGCGAGGCCGCCCACTCGGCGGCGCGCATCCTGTTCGCCAAGGACCAGACCGGCCGGGCGATCGTCACCGCCCTGCACCGGGCGGTCGCTGCCTCACCGCGCATCGAGCTCGCCCCGCACACGGTCGCGGTCGACCTGCTCACCCTGTCGCACAGCTCCACCGACCGGCTGCACAAGTACGAGCCGCTGACCTGTTTCGGCGCCTACGTGCTGGACGTGGCCACCGGCGAGGTGTACGCGATCGTTGCCCGCAAGACGGTGCTGGCGACCGGCGGCCTGGGCCAGATCTACCTGCACTCGACCAATTTCCCGAGCGCCTTCGGCCACGGCGTGGCGATGGGCTACCGCGTGGGCGCGCGCGTGATCGACCTGGAGTACGTGCAGTTCCACCCGACCGTCTTCACCAGGAAGGACGCCGCGCCTTTCCTGATCAGCGAGGCGGTGAGGGGCGAGGGCGGCCACCTGGTGGACGCCGCCGGCCGCCGCTTCATGGATGATCACCACCCGGACGGATCGCTGGCGCCCCGCGACGTCATCGCCCGCTCGATCACCTTCGAGATGATCCGCACCGGCGCGCCCTCGGTGTTCATCGACCTGTCCGACCTGGAGCCCGGCTACGTGACCGACCGGTTCCCGACCATCTACCGGCACTGCCTGGACGCGGGCGTCGACATCACGCGGGAGCCGATCCCGGTGGTGCCGGCCGCCCACTACTCGTGCGGCGGGCTGTACACCGACCTGTACGGCCGCACCAACATCATCGACCTGTCGGCGGTGGGAGAGGCCGCCTGCACGGGCTTCCACGGCGCCAACCGCCTGGCAAGCACCTCGCTCCTGGAGTGCGTGACCATGGCCCGCGAGGGCGCGGCCACGGCGGCCGGCGAGCTTGCCGGCAGCCGGTCTCAGCCGCCGGACGTGCGGCCCTGGGAGGGGCGCCGCGTGCAGGCGGACGAGGACCTGATCCAGCAGGACCTCAACCTGGTCAAGGCCACCATGTGGAACTACGTCGGCCTGGTACGGACCGGCCGCCGGCTGCAGCGCGCTCGGGACATGCTGCGCGAGCTGCACGCGCAGGTGGACGACTTCTACCGCGACTACGCGGTCTCCAAGCCGCTCCTGAACCTGCGCAACGCCGTGCAGACCGCCCTGCTGGTCGTGTACGCTGCCTACCACAACACGCGCAGCGTCGGGTGCCACTACCGCGACGACAGCCACGACCGCCGGTAGCGGCGTCGCTGCACCAGCCGCCGCGCGAAGGCGAGGGACCCATGGCTACCCGGATCGAAGAACCGCTCGCACGGACCGAGGCCGCACCGGCGGATGACCCGCGCGCGCTCGCCCTGGTCGACTGTGACGTGCACCCGTACGTCAACAACATCCACGAGCTGACCCCCTATCTGCCGCAGCGCTGGCGGAGCTGGATCGATCAGACCGGCTACCAGGGCCCGCCGCCGCCGGTCTACCCCAAGGTGTTCGAGTTGGCATCCCGCCGCGACGCCTGGCCGCCCTCGGGCAAGCGTCCGGGCGGCGACCCCGGGTTCGCGGCCGAGCAGCTCCTGGACGAGTGGTCGGTCGACCTGGCTATCCTCAACAACCTGTACGGCTTGGGAGGGATCAAGAACCACCACCTGGCGCGGGAGATCACGCCGGCGTTGAACCGCTGGCTGCAGGACCACTGGCTGGACGCCGACGAACGCTGGCGCGGCGCGCTGTGCGTGAATCCGGAGGATCCCGACGGCGCGCCCGCCGTGATCGAGGAGTTCGCCCGCGACGACCGGTTCGTGCAGGTGCTGCTGCCGGTGCGCTCCAGCGCTCCCTACGGCCGGCCGCAGTTCCGGCCGATCTTCCGCGCCGCCGCCGATGCCGGACTGCCGGTCGGGCTGCACTTCGGCGGCTCGGCCGCCAACCCGATCACGGCGGTCGGCTGGCCGTCGTTCTACATCGAGGACCACACCGCCATGTCGCAGGCGTTCGAGGCGCAGGTGCTGAGCCTGGTGTGCGAGGGGGTCTTCGACGAGATCCCGGATGCGCGCGTGATCCTGATCGAGGGCGGGTTCGGCTGGGTGCCGCCGCTGATGTGGCGCCTGGACAAGAACTACCGCGGCCTGCGCGACGAGGTGCCGTGGCTGCGCGACCTGCCGAGCCGCTATATCCGCCGCCACTTCCGGGCCACCAGCCAGCCCATGGAGGAGCCGGAGCATCCCGAGCACCTGCGCTGGCTGTTCGAGATGATCGGCGAGGACGGCTTCGTGATGTTCGCCACCGACTACCCGCACTGGGACTTCGATTCGCCGGACCGGGCGCTGCCGCACACGCTGCCCGAGGATCTGCGCCGCCGCATCCTGGCCGGCAACGCCCAGTCCACGTATGGGTTCTGAGGAGTCTGGCGGATTTTCCGCGAGAGCGGGAAGGCCGGCAGACTCCGAAGTGCCGAGGTAGGGATGGGCCAAGAGCGGAGCCGCAGGCGACGATCTTGGGGCGCTGATCGGGAGGAGTCAGGCGAGCACGACTTGGGCCCGGTGACCGGCTACCCGCAGGGCGAGCCGGTCGCGGTCGACCTGGGACGTCGGCGCCTGGTCGTGGTCAGGGACGGCGAGCGGGTGTTCGCGCTGCGCGACGTCTGCCCGCACCAGGGCGCGGCGCTGTCGGCGGGCCGGGTGATCTCCACCTGCCGCCTGCACCGCGAGGACGGCGGCTGGGTGCAGACCGACCTGCGCGCCCTGCAGTGCCCGTGGCACGGGTGGTCGTTCGGGCTGGAAGACGGCCAGGCGCTGTTCGACGACGTGGGTACCCGCGTGCGCTCCTACCCGGCGCGGGTCGCCGGCGGTCGCGTGCGCGTACGGGTGGAGCCGTGACCGCGGCCGTCACCGAAATCGGCTTCCGGGAGTTGGTCCGGCGTCTGGCCGCGCTGGAGTTGCCGCCGGTCGACTTGGTGGTCGGCATCGGCCGCGGTGGCGTCGTACCCGCTGCGCTTGCCGCGCAGCGGCTGGCGTGTGACCTGCGGGTCCTTCCGGTCCGCTTTCGCGACGACGCGCACCAGCCGGAGCGGGCGGAGCCGCTGGTCACCCCGCCCGCCTTCGACGTGGCCGGCAAGCGTGTCCTGCTCGTGGATGACGTGGCGCGCACCGGCGCCACGCTGAGCGCCGCCGCCGGCGCACTGGCCGGCGCAGCCGCCATCCACACGCTGGTGGTCGCCGGCTGCGCCGACTACGCCCTGTTCCAGGTGGACTCCTGCATCGTCTGGCCCTGGCACGCCGAGGCGCGGTAGCGAGCCGCGCGGCCACTCAAGATGGTTGCGGTTGACGCTTCTCCTCTTGGATCTGGATCAAGTTGCCGCACGAATCGTCGAATACCGCGACAATGACAGTCCCGAGGTCTGTTGGCGGCTGTACGAATCTCACACCTCTTGCCATGAGACGCTCGTGTTCGGCTTCGACGTCGTCGACCGCGAAGGAGTTACTGGGGATACCGTCCTCCACAAGCGCCCTCTTGAACGGTCGCACCGCGGGATGGTCATCAGGCTCGAGCAGCAATTCCGTCCCCTCTGGAGCTTCCTTGGATACAACGGTGATCCAGGCATGATCTCCCAAGGGGATGTTGTGCTTCAGCTGGAAGCCGAGCGTTTCCGTGTAGAAGCGAAGTGCCTTCTGTTGGTCGTCTACGAAGACAC
>JAPPNY010000028.1 GCA_028818385.1 Spirochaetaceae bacterium | reverse complement strand
CCACTTGCCGATCAGTCGGGCAATCACTCCATCTCGCATCCGCTGTGCGAAAATCTTTCGCAGGGTTGAGTGTGACAGGGTGTCGAAGAACTTCCGTATGTCCAAGTCTATCACCCAGCCGCCCCGCTGCCGCATCGTTTGGTTCCAGAGCGCTTCCAGCGCCGTGTGCGGCGATCGCTTCGGCCGAAAGCCGTGTGAACAGTCCAGGAAGTCCTGCTCGTACAGGGGCTCGAGCAGCATCTGCACCGCTCGCTGAAGCACCTTGTCCTCGAAGGTCGGTATCCCGATCGGGCGGGTCTCGTTCCTTGAGTATGGGCACGGATCTTGATGTGACTGTACGCGAACTCTGGGCAGGATAGCTGCGGGGAGAAAGAAGAAACCCTCCGAGAGCTTGCACAGACGCTCCCGGAGGGGCCTCCTTCTCTGTGGAAACGCAGAAAGAGGAGGAGTCCTTTGTGGCACGGATTGCTCAGGGACGCAAGATTCCATGAGTTGCTGCTGGAGGCGGACCGGCAGATCGCGGCCGAGGTGCACGGGAAGGGGTGTCCGGTGTGCTCCGGCAAGCTGCATGTGGCCGCCTACCCGCGCAAGCCGCGCAGCGGCATCGCGCTGCCGGCCGCGTACGAGAGCCGTTTCAGCTTCTGTTGCGCTGAGGACGGGTGCCGCAAGCGGGTGACGCCGGCGTCGCTGCGGTTTCTGGGGCGGCGGGTGTATCTGGGGCTGATCGTGGTGCTGGTGGCGACCTTGCGCCATGGGCCGAGTCCGACGCGGGTACGGAAGCTGCGGGAGTTGACCGGAGCCAGTCGGCGCACGGTGGAGCGTTGGTGCCGGTGGTGGCGCGGCGGGTTCGTGGAGACGCGATTCTGGCAGATGGCGCGCGCCGAGTTCGCCGAGCCGGTGGCGGAGGCGGCGCTGCCGAGTTCGTTGCTGGAACGGTTCAAGGGCAAGCACCGGGAGCGATTGCAAGCGCTGTTGAGGTTCCTGAGTCCGCTCGGGCGGCCGGGATAAGGAAAGAAGAGCGAGCTTTTTTCGGCCCATCGGCGATCCGCAGAGGTTGGCCGTCGGCGCCAGGGAACGCGGTGGCTACGGTATGGCTATCCGAGTTGAACGGGAGAGCATTACCGATGAGCACCGCACCACAGCCTTCTGTCCACGAGCGTTGGGCGCAGTTCCGGTTCGCGGTCGTGGGACCGCTGCTGGCTGCGCCGCCGCCACAGGGACACCTGCGCGCAGAACTCGAACGGCTGGCCGAGCGTACCTGGAAGCATCCGGTGAGCGGGCAGCCGGTGCAGTTCGCCGTCTCGACCATCGAGCGCTGGTTCCTGGCGGCGCGCAACGCCGGCGATGACCCGGTGCGGGCGCTGCGGCGCAAGGACGCCGGTCGCCAGGATTCGCTGAACGCGGCCCTGCGCCAAGCGTTGCTGGCCCAGTATCGGGAGCATCCGGGTTGGAGCGCGCAACTGCACTACGACAATCTGGTGGTCGTCGCCGGGGGCCAGCCGGAACTGCGCCCGGTTCCCTCCTACTGGACCGTACGGCGCTACCTGCTGGCGCACGGATTGCGCGGCCGCCGGCGGCCTGGAGGGGCACGCCGCACCGCCGGCGCGCAGCGCGCCGAGGCGCGGCTGGCCGCGCGCGAGGTGCGCAGCTACGAGGCCGAGTACGTCGGCGGGCTGTGGCACTGGGACTACCATCACGGCTCGCGCAAGGTCGTGACCGCGCAGGGCGAGTGGGCGACACCGCTGCTGTTCGGGGTGCTCGACGACCGCTCCCGGTTGGCCTGCCACCTGCAGTGGTACCTGGAGGAGAACGCCGAGAACACCGCCCACGCGCTGGCGCAGGCGATCCAGAAGCGCGGCCTGCCGCGGGCGGGCATGAGTGACAACGGCACGCCGATGACGGCCGCCGAGATCGTCGAGGGGCTGGCCCGGTTGGGCATCGTGCACGAGACGACCCTGCCGTACAGCCCCTACCAGAACGGCAAACAGGAGGCGTTCTGGGCACAGATCGAGGGGCGGCTGTTGGCGATGCTCGAAGGCGTCGAGGACCTGAGCCTGGCGCTGCTCAACGAGGCCACCCAGGCGTGGGCGGAACTGGAGTACAACCGCAAGCGCCACGCCGAGATCGCCCAGACGCCGGCGGCGCGTTGGCTGGCCGGTCCGCAGGTACTGCGCCCGGCTCCCGACAGCGCGGCGCTGCGGCTGACGTTCACGCGCGCCGAAAGCCGCACCCTGCGGCGCAGCGACGCGACGGTGTCGATCGCAGGGCGGCGCTTCGAGGTGCCGAACCGCTACCGCCACCTGCCGCGCATCGCGGTGCGCTACGCGGCGTGGGACCTCACCACGGTGCATCTGATCGACGACGCCACCGGCACCGTGCTGTGCCGCCTCTATCCGCAGGACAAGGCCGGCAACGCCAGCGGCCTCAGGCGCACCCTGGAGCCGATCGGCGATGCGCTGCCGGCCACGGCTCCGGCTGGGGGCATGGCGCCGCTGCTGAGCAAGCTGATCGCCGAGCGGGCCGCCAGCGGCCTGCCGCCAGCCTACCTGCCCAAAGACGAAGGAGACACCCGATGAACCGAACCCTGCTGTCGCTGTACGGTCTGAAGTGGAACCCGTTCGCCCCCGACGTGCCGGTGGAGGCCCTGTACCACAGCGCTGCGGTCGATTCGTTCTGCTGGCGCGTGGAGCAACTGTCCGGGGAAGGCGGCTTTGCGCTGGTCAGCGGCCATCCCGGCAGCGGCAAGTCGGCTGCGCTGCGCATCCTGACCCAACGGCTACAATCCCAGCGGGACCTCACGGTCGGGGTGCTGTCTCGCCCGCAGGCCGGGCTGCACGATTTCTACCGGGAGATGGGCGACCTGTTCGGCGTCGAGTTGCACCCGCACAATCGGTGGGCCGGCGCCAAGGTCCTGCGCCACCGCTGGCAGACCCACATCGACTCGGCCTTGGTGCGCCCCGTCCTGGTCGTCGACGAAGCCCAGGAGACGGCGTCGGCGGTGTTGAGCGAACTGCGCCTGTTGTGCTCGGCGCGGCTGGACTCCCACCTGTTGCTCACCGTCATCCTCGCCGGTGACCAGCGGCTGCTGCGGCGCCTGGACGCCGAGGAGCTGTTGCCGCTGGAAAGCCGTATCCGGGTGCGCCTGAGCATGCCGCGCGCCAGTTCCGAGGAACTGCACGAATGCCTGCGCCACGCGCTCGAACGCGCCGGCGGCGGCGCGCATCTGATGACCCCCGAACTGTGCGCGACCCTGTGCGACCACGCCGCCGGCAACTACCGCACCCTGATGAACATGGCCGGCGAGTTGCTGGCTGTCGCCGCGCACCGCGAACTGGAGCGTCTCGATGAGAAGCTGTTCCTGGAGACCTTCTCCACGCCCACTCCCGCCGCCCCCGGCGGCGCCGGACGGTGGCCGTGAGTCTGCTGCCCGTCGAGCCGGCCCACCGCCTGGCCTCCCGCCCCGCCCAGCAGCGCTGGCTGGTCACCGATCTGTGGGCCGAGCAGGCAGTCGGCATCCTCGGCGGCGAGCCGAAAACCTGCAAGTCATTCATGGCGCTCGAACTTGCCGTCGCCGTGGCGGCCGGCACACCGTGCCTGCGCCGCTTCGCCGTCTCGCGCCCCGGTCGGGTGTTGCTGTACGCCGCGGAGGACGCTCCGGCGGTCGTGCGGCAACGCCTCGACGGCATCTGCGCCACCGCCGGCGTGGCGCTGCGCGATCTGGACATCCAGGTCATCACCGCCGCCACGTTGCGGTTGGACCTGAGTGCCGACCGCGCCAGCCTCACGCACACCGTGGCGGCGCTCAAGCCACGGCTGCTCATCCTCGACCCGTTCGTGCGCCTGCACCGCGTCGACGAGAACTCCAGCGGTGAAGTCGCCCCGTTGCTCGCCTATCTGCGCGAACTGCAGCGCCGCCATCAGCTCGCCGTCGTGGTCGTGCATCACGCCAGGAAGGCCGCCCATCGGCTGCGCGACGGCCAAGCGCTGCGCGGCTCCTCGGAGTTTCACGCCTGGGGCGACTGCAACCTCTATCTGCGCCGCCGCGACGATTCGCTCACCCTCACCGTCGAGCACCGTGCCGCGCCACCGCCGGCGCCGATCCCGCTCGCCCTGCGCGCCGACGATGATGCGGTGGCGCTGGCCGTCAGTGATCGGCCGCCACCGCTCACGGGTGCCTCGCCGCCGCTCGATGAGCGCATCGTCACCGCCCTCGCCGACGCCTGCTCCGGCTCGCTGTCGGTCGCCGCCCTGCGCTCCCGCTGCCGCGTCCGCAACGCCACGCTCTACCGCCGCCTTGCGGCGCTATGCCGCCAAGGCGTTCTCGTCAAGTCCGCTGCCGGCTACCGACTCGCCGATCAGCCTGACGCTTCCGTTCCCGTCCCCTCTACGTCGCCCGGGAACGGTACCCGGAACTCCACCGATTAGCGCGCAAACAAGGCCATCGATTACCGCGCCCACGCTCACCTCCCTTTCGGTATATGCACCCGCCTTACTGGCGGCGCATGGTACGTTCCCGCCTTCGCGCGCTCCAGCAGTGCTTTCAGATTCCGCTCCAGGTTCTCCTCGTACTGCTCGGCGGTCTGTTCGTCGACGCCGACTGCACCGTCCTTCCGGGTACGCCGGTAGGCTTCGTACAGCCACTCCAGATCCATGTGATACGCCAGCGACGTGAACGCCACGTCGCGGTGGATTCTCGCGTTCTCTGCTATCCGCTGCTGTTTCGTTAACACGCTTCCGGATTCCATCGCATCCTCCGTGTTTCCCGGCATCGGTTCTGCGACTGATGTCAGTGCCCGCGATCTGGTGGTGGAAAAAGGCTGAGATTCCCGCTTTGCTGT
>JAPPNY010000105.1 GCA_028818385.1 Spirochaetaceae bacterium | reverse complement strand
ACAGGCGCTCCCCGCTGGCTCCTTCTCTCAAACCGGGGATTGCCGGACAGGAACTTGCTCCTGCTGCTACTAGCGGTGTCATCGCCGGCATCCGCGACCGCATAGGTCATCCGATAGTGACCGGCCCGGGCCGGGGTGCCGCTGAGCGTCCGCCGTTCCGGATCGAACGTGAGGCCGGGCACGTCCGGCTCAAGGGAGTAGATCAGTGACTGTTCGCCGCCGGCAGCGGCAGGCAGGGCGAGTGTCTCGATGGCTGTCCCCACCGAGTAACTCTGGCCCGTCACCGTGCCGGAGAAGGTCACCGGCGGATTGGTTGCCGGATCGGTCGCCGGCTGATCGACGGTGTCCGTGCCGGTCATACCGCCACAGGCAGCCAGCATCAGAACGACCCAGGCGCCGGTCACGGCGATCCATAAACTTTTCTTCATGGAATACCCCTGTAGTTTGATGCTATTGCTACGATACGCTATATCACATCGACACGTTCCACGTCGAGCGGCGTTTCAGGTTCGTTTCAGGTCATTGTCGACCGTGCTTCGCAGGTACATCGTGATGTCCTGGTGATGGTGACCTCCTCGTTCACGGGCGCCGTCCACTTCGGTATGATGATCGCCGCCGCCATCGCGGGTGGGAGTCGCCCGCGGTTCAAGGGAGGAACCGGTGAAGGTCCGCCGCCTGCTCATGCCGACCCACGTGGCCCTGACGCTCGCAGGGCTGATGCTGACCGCTCCTGCGCTGCTGCCTGCCCAGGATCTCGATCAGATCATGGAGCGGTCGGGAGCCCTGACCCGGACCGCCAACCTGAGCGGCGAGCTGACCCTGACCGTGACCTCGCCGGGCGGCGACCGCCGCGTAACCCGCGTCACGGCGTACCAGAAGGCGCGTTCCGCGGAGCGCGAGGACAGGCTGTTCGTGTTCACCTTCCCGCCCAACGTGCGCGGCACGGCGCTGCTCGTGCACTCCAACGTGAACCAGGGCTCGGACAGCATGTGGCTGTATCTGCCGGCGGTCGGCCGGATCAAGCGCGTCGACCTGAGCACCGCGGGCGGCGGCTACTTCATGGGCAGCGACTTCACCTTCCGTGACCTGATCAGCCGTGACGAGGCGGAGTACGCGCGCACCCTGCTGGAGGACGCGTCCGGCGGCGAGCACTTCGTGGTCGAGGTGCGCGGCCGGACGCCGGAGCTGCAGCGCGAGTTCGGCTACTCGCGCGAGGAGCACTACATCCGCAAGGCCGACTTCGTGAACGAGCGGGTCCTGTTCTACGACCTGGCCGGCGACCTGCTCAAGGAGCTGACCGTGCTGGAGCTGTACCGGGAGGGGGATTACGCCTACCCGTCGCGGGCGCGCATGCACAACCACCAGACCGGCCACGTCTCCGAGATCGCGTTCGAGCGGCTGTCGTTCACGGACGAGATCCCCGACCGGTACTTCACCCACCGGTACCTGCAGCGCCAATGAGGCGACGATCGGTGCGATACGGAATGCGCCTGGCCGCCCTGTTCGCGGCGCTTGCCCTGACGGCCCCGAACGCCGGCGCGGAGGAGTGGGACGTCACGCTGAGCGGCTTCCTGAAGCTCGATCACTACGGCCTGGTGGCCGAGGAGCGGCTCTACACCAACGAGCGGGTGCGGCTGACCGCCGCCGCGCAGGTGGAAGCGGCGAACGCCATGGGCGACCTGTCAGCGTTCGCGGAACTCCACGCCTTCGCCCAGGTCGGCGAGCACATCGCGGTGCCGGAGACCGCCGTCGAGCGGCGCTTCGGCGAAGTGGTGGTGATCGACCCGGAGTTCATCGTCCGCCAGGCGTACGTCACGCTGCGCACCGATGCCTTCGACATCGACGTCGGCCAGAAGTTCGTGCACTGGGGCAAGGTGGACCTGCTGAGCCCGCTGGACGTGATCAACCACACGAACACGGCCACCCTGGGCCTGGGCGACGCGTTCGAGAGCCCGCTGGCCGACCCCATGGTGCACGTCACCGCCTACCTGGACGACGCGCTGAGTCTGGAGCTGGTCTACGTGCCGTTCCTGGCCCCCGACCTGATCGGCATCGCCGAGCTGGACTTCGACCTGACCTTCTTCAACTACGACATCGACGCACGGTTCGAGAACCCGCGGGTGCCCCTGTTCTCGGAGTGGGCGCACTCCGCGCACGCGGCCCTGTCCTACACCTCGTTCGCCGTGGACGCGCAGGTCACCTACTCGTTCTTCCGCGACCAGACGCCGGACTTCGACCTGAGCGGGATCACGGAGACGAGCCGCACGGTGGACGGCGAAACCCATTACGTCGTCAGGGGCGTCGTCGTGCCCGGCTACAACCGCGCCCACAACTTCGGCGTCGGCGCCAGCGCGGCCCTGGCCGGGTTCGTGCTGTCAGCCGACGCCGGGCTCAAGCTGACCGAGAACACGGACGGCACGCGCATCGACGTCAAGCGGCCGGAGATCCTCTACGCCGTGCAGGCCGACCGCGCCGTCTCCATCGACCAGCAGCCGTTCAACGTGTCGGCCGGCCTGTATCATCGGCTGATCCTGCACCCGGACGCGGAGCTGAAGTCGGAGTACAGCCCGCTCGTGGAGAACGTCGTCGCCGAGCTCCGCGACTTCTACATGCTGCAGGAGGACCCGTCGACGCTGTACGTGGTGGCGCGGGCGGACACCAGCCTGTTCCGGGAGACGTTGAGCGTCGGCGTGATCGGCGCCTGGGGCATCACCGAGCGGGCGCTGCACCTGGCGCCGCGCGCCGGGCTGCGGTTGAGCGACCACGTCTCCGCCGCGGCCGGCGCCAACCTGTGGTTCGAGTGGAGCCCCGGCGTCGCCTCCGGCCTGCTGGGCCGGGACGACGCCAAGGACAACGTGTTCGCGCAGCTCGTCGTGCGCTACTGAACCCGGCTACGAGGTCGCGCAGGGCGCCCCCTTGCAGGCGGTCACCTCGGTCACGCCGGGCAGACTGAGCAACCCCGGAAGGAAGTCCCCTGAAATGGTCACCCTGTTCAGGTCCGTCGGGTCGATCATGATCATCGCAGTGGCGTCTTCCTGAAGCGCCGCTGCCGCTGCCACCACCCCTGCTGCGACCATCGTCTTCACAGAGGCGGGCTCCACGATGACGCCGGACGCAAGGTCGTCGGGGAGATCGAAAGAAGCGCCTTCGGCTCCGATCGTGTAGGTTCCACTCACCTCGAACCTGGTGACGCCCGGCGTCTGGAAGAGGGAGAAGGGCGTATCCATGTCATCACCCATCGCCAAGGTGAACTCTGTCTCTGTGAAGACCAACCGTGCGCCCGGCGGCACGGGCACGCCGTCGTCAGGATCGGGATCCGCGAAGTACCACGTGCCGTGGTGAGGCAACGCGGCCGGCTCGTCCCCCGTGCCGGACATGTCGTCGCAGCCGATCAACATCAGCGCGACCGCCACGGCCGTGACCGCTGCCAACGACTCCTTCATCGCCATCGCTTCCCATGGTAGCGGACTCTCCGGCATTGGTGGAGGCCCGGCGCCGCCTCAGGCTTGAGTGAGCCGAGACGACGCCAAGGAACGTCTCGCGCAGTTCGCCGCGCGTTACATGGAGGAGCCGGCCGCTCCCTCGTACATGCCCGGGTCGTTCCGGCCGAGCAGAGCCATGCCGACCTTGTTGACATGCGCCAACGCGTCGTCGCTCAGGATCTTCTCATGGCCCGAGCCCGGGTAGTGGGCGCAGTACGGGCTCATGGGATCCGCCGTGTTGCCGTCGCCGGCGGCGATCCGCATCAACTGGCAGTTCAACGACTCCCACCACGCGCCAACGCTGGAGTAGTGGTAGTAGCCGTTGATCGCGTCCGCCGCCATTCTCACCTTCATCTTGGTCGCGGAATCCAGGTGCTTGTACATCTTCATGGCCGCGTCTGACTGCGCCATCGTGGCCATGTCGCCGTACAGCGCCGCGACCATCTGCGGACCGTTCAGCGAATTCCACCAAGCCTCGACATTGGCCTCAAGCGTCAGGGTCGCCCCTCGCCAAGCAGCGCCAAGCCGACCTTGTTGACGTGCTTCAGCGCGTCCATACCCAGAATCTTCATGTAGCCGGACCCCGGATAGTGGGCGCAGTACGGGCTCATCGGATCGTGCTGGTTACCGTAACCCGCCGCGATGTTCATCTCCTGGCAGTTCAGCGACTCCCACCACGTGCCGACCGTGCGGTAGCCGCGGTGGCCGTTGATCTTGGCCGCAGCCTGATCCACCTTGGCCTTGGTGACCTCATCCAGATCGGCGTACATCTTCTTTGCGTCTACTGCCTGACCCTCGGTAGCCGAGTCGCCGTACAGCGCCGCCACCATCTGCTCGCCGTTCAGCGAGTTCCACCAGCGTGCCGCGTACGCCACCTCGGACGAAAAGACGATCCTGCTGCAGCCGCTCAACACCAGCACGGCCACAGCGGCCGCGGCCACGCACAACGAAATCTTCCTTGTCATCGAATCCTCTCCCAAATACAGATTTGCCAATCTGGCAAATGACAGAATGATCGTTCTCTACCTGTTCGGCAACCACCCGCTCGCCTCCGCATGCCGGGCCGGGCCGGGCCGCAACTCGCCGTTGCGCTACTGAACGGCTCCCCGATGGGGCCGTCATGCACGGAGCATCCCTGATGTCCTCCCTGCGGTGACTATACAACTTGAGCAAAGATCGCGAAATGAATACTCCAAATAGGAACTGACTTACGATATCGGTATTCTTAGGCAGAGTAACGACGACGCAGGATGGTCTGAAAGCCCACCGTGGTCGGACCTCCGCTGTCGCCGGGCCTAAGGGTCGAAGAAGCGCGGCAGCCAGCGGCGGTTCGCGGCCAGCAGCTCGTCGGCCAGCTCGCCGATCTCCGCGAAGTCGGCTCCGGCGCACAGCGGGTCCAGCGACAGCGCCTCCACCAGCAGCTCGCGGTCGCCCCGCAGGGCTGCCTGCACGGTCATCTCCTGCACGTCGACGTGCAGCCGGCAGAGCGAGCCCACGGCACCGGGGAGCTCGCCGCACGGCTGAGGTTCGATCTGCTCGCCGGTGACCGTCGCCAGGGTCTCCACGATGGCGTCGTACGGGAGGTTCCCCACCTGGCCCCGGTTGGGCAGGTTGAGGATGGCCGTGGTGCTGCCGCCGGTGAGGATGGCGCTCATGACCTCGGTCATCTCCTCGCCGCTGCGGGTCCAGTCCATCTCCTCCGTGCCGGCCGCGATGCGCTCGACGCGTGCGCGGTTCTGCTCGCGGCGGTGGCGGCGGGAGTCGACGGTGGTCTTTTCCACCGCGTAACCCATGGCGTAGCCGTTGCGCACGTTGCACAGGTGCGGCCAGAACTCGACCAGGTGGCGGTCGCCCGCAAGCGGCAGGTAGCCGAACGTCCGGCACAGCGCCAGCTTGGCGGCGTGCCGGTTGCTCAGGCTGTACGGAGCGCCTGCCGGCGCCAAGTCGCGGTGCTCGCGCGCGAAACGGCGGATGTCCGGCAGCACGTCGCGGCCGTTCAGCTCGGCTTCGATGATCCAGATGAAGTGGTTGATGCCGGCCACCGTGTAGCGCAGTCCCTGCTCCGGCAGCCACTGGTAGAGCTGCTCGACCACGTTGAGCTCCGCCGGAGGATGCAGGCCCAGGATGGCGGCGGCCAAGGCCGGGAATGCGTGGAACTCGTGGCAGAGCCCTACCACGTGCACGCTGTCGGCAGCCAGGTTCATGGCCCGCGTCACGGCGCTCATGGGGTTGGTGACGTTCAGCAGCCAGGCGCCGGGGCAAAGACGCTCCATGTCTTCGACCACCTCGGCCGCGACCGGCACGGTGCGCAGCGCCGCCGAGATGCCGGCCGGACCCACCGTCATGGAGACCGGCTGCCGGATGCCGTAGCGGATCGGGATCTCCAGGTCGTACTCGAAGGCGTCCATGCTACCGGGGCTGAACGTGGTCATCACGAAGTCGGCGCCGCCGAGCGCCTCCGCCCGGTCGTCACACACGGAGATGCGGTAGTCCTTGCCGCGCTCCGTGTTGAAGCGGGCGAGCATCGACGCCACCGCCTCCGTCCCGCCGCGGTCCGGGTCCACCAGCCGGATCTCGCCGCCATCGACGGCGTCCAGCAGGTAGACGTCCTTCATCAGCGAGATCATCCACTGCGAGCTGCCCCCGCCGATGACCGCCAGCACCATCGTCTTGCTCATTCGGAAGTCACCTCACCGCCGCCATGGTGGCGACACGCGTCGCGCAAAACCAGCGGCTCCGCAGCGTCCAGGGGGCCGTCACGCTCGGCGGAAAGCGCATCGGCCAGCTCGGCGCGGTTGCGTACGCCGATCGCGACCGTGGCCACCTCCGGGAGCGACAGGACGTACCGGTAGGCCAACCGGGCCGCCGGTACGCCACGCGCCCGTGCCAGACTTCGGAGGCCGGCCGCTCGCCGGTAGTCGACGGCGATGGGATGGTCGTCGTCGACCTGCTTGTCGAGCACGTCGGCCAGCGCGCCGCGGCCGACCGCGCGGATGCCAAACACGGGAACGCCTGCAGCAACGGCCGCCGGCGCCACCGATCCGGCCGGCGGCCCGCGGAACGGCACCTCCTCGCCGGCCGAGCTCAGCACGTTGGCGATCGCTTGCACGGCCGCGGGCCGGGGACGCGCCAGCAGCGCCTGCTGCACGGTCACGGGTGCGCCGATGCCGCTGATGCCCCATGCGCCGATGCGGCCGTCCGCCACGAGCCTTTCGAGCGCCGGTCGCACCTCCTGCACGTAGTCCCGGAACGGCACTCCCGAACGGCCGGCACCTTCCTCTCCGTCAGGCAGAAGCCAGCAGTGGGTGAGCAGCAGATCGACGCGCGGCAGCCGCAGGCGCTCCAGGCTGGCGTTCAGGCTGCGCTCGATCAGGCCAGGCGCGGCTCCCGGCGAAGGCCGGTCCAGCGGCACCTTGGTCGAGATCTGCACCCCGGCCGGCAGCGCGCCGCCGAACGCGGCGCCTACCGCCCGTTCGGCGCCGCCGTCGCCGTAGCCCGGGGCCACGTCGATGTGGTCGACGCCGGCATCGACGGCAGCGCGGATCGTTGCGACCGCCTCGTCCAGGTCGGGGGCGTGCCCCCAGCCGCCCATCAGGCCCGCGCCGCCCAGGGTGAGCGCGCTCACCCCGCCCAGGGCTCCGAACGGGCGCCGCGTCATGACGGTCCGCTTGTGGGCGGCGCGGCGGTGCCACTACCCTCGCCCGCATGCTGTACGAGCGAATGGTCGCGCGCGAGCGACACGGAACGCCGGTCAGGATCGGGCTGATCGGCATCGGCACCTTCGGCTCCCAGATCGCCGCCCAGATCCGGCACATGCCCGGCATGCGGCTGGCGGCGATCGCCGACCTGCGCGTGGAGGCGGCCGCCGCGGTGCTGGGTGCGGGAGCTGACGACGAACCGCTGCGGGCCTCCTCGGCCGATCAGGTCGCCGATGCCGTGGCCGCCGGCACGCCGGTAGTCACCGCCGATGCAGGGGCGCTGATCGACAGCCCCGTCGACATCGTCATCGAGGCGACCGGACTGGTGGAGGTGGGAGTGCGCCACGCCTACCGAGCGATTCTGGCCCGCAAGCACCTGGCCATGGTAACGGTCGAGGCCGACGTGCTGGTAGGCTACCACCTGCGCAGGCTCGCCCAGGCCGCCGGGGTGATCTACAGCCTGGCCTACGGCGACGAGCCGGCGCTCGCCGCCGAGCTCTGCGACTGGGCGCGCACGCTCGGCTTCCGCCTGGTGGCGGCCGGCAAGGGCACGCGCTTCACGCAGAGTTTCCGCAAGATGAACCCGGACGACGTGCCGGGCGTCTACGGCTTCACCGGCAAGGACTACAACGCGCAGATGTTCGGGTCGTTCCTGGACGGCACCAAGCACTCGATCGAGGTGGTGGCGCTGGCCAACATGACCGGGCTGCAGCCCGACGTGCGCGGGCTGCACTTCCCGACCGCCGACCTGCGCGAGATCCCGGACGTGCTCGCCTCGAAAGAGAAAGGCGGCATCCTGAACCGGGAGGGCGTGGTCGAGGCGGTCAGCGCGATCCATCCGGACGACACCTTCGTGGAGCGCTCCATCCGCGGAGGCCTGTTCGCCGTGATCGACGGACCGACGCGTGAGGTCAACGAATCGCTCGCCTCCTACGGCGACATCACCGGCATGATCATCGGCAAGCGTTCGGGATACGCGATGATCTACCGGCCGCAGCACTTCGTCGGACACGAGATGCCCCTCGGACTGGCGCGCATGGCCGTGCTGGGCGACGACGTCGGCGCCCCCGTCTGCCGCGCCGCTGACGTGGTGGCCGCCGCCAAGCGGCCGCTGCGGGCGGGGGAGACGCTCGACGGCGAAGGCGGCTACACCGTCTACGGGATGGCCGAACGGCACGAGGCCGCACGCGCGGAGAACCTGGTGCCGATGGCGCTCACCCACGGCGCGGTCGCCAGGACCGACATCGCCGAGGACGAGATGATCACCTTCGACAACGTCGAGATCCCTCCCTCCCTGAGCCTCAGCCTCTGGCAGGTGCAGGAGCAGCAGGATGCTCTCTCTTCTTCCCCCATTGACGGCACTCGCGGTGATCTGTAGCTTGCCGGCGGCGTGGCAACATTCGAGCAGGGATTCGCGGCTGTGGAAAATGCCGCCGGCGCAGCCGGCTCCTCAGCCGCGGATATGGTGAAAGCGGCAAGACGACTGCTCAAGGCCGCACAGGACGGCAACATCGCCCAGATCAGGCGCACAGCCGCACAACTGACCGACACAGCTGCCGCGGTCACGGACCACGTGAATCTGGCCGTGAAGAGTTGGCCCTTCGCGGCTGACGCGGAGATGGGCTACTTGGCCGACCGCTTCGGCGCTGAGCTGCGCGACGAAGCTCAGCGTATCGGACTGACAATCATGCCCCGCGACGAGGCGCTGGTCTGCTCGCCATCGATCATTCGTGTGTTACCGGGGGACCGCGCGGTTAGGGTCGACGGCAAGAAGCGCACCGGCATCCGACCGTCGAGACTGGCCGCGGACCTTCAGGCGAACCAGCAGCGCCAGTCCGGGAGCAATCCGCAGCGTTTCCTGGAGGCACTGTTCAGGGCGTTCCGGCGAGTCGCAGACCAAGCTGCGGACGGCGGCCTGTTCGACTCCGGGCGGATGGTCTCCCTCGACGAAATCTATGAGTCTTTCACCACGTGGCCGACTACGACCCGCCAATACACTCGAACGGATTTCGCACGCGACATCTATCTCCTGGACATCGCGGATGAAAAAACCACCAAGTCAGGTGCTACGGTCAGCTTCCACCACTCTACCGCCGCCCGATCAGGCAGAAGGATTTTCTCGTTCGTGGACCCCGCCGGCAATCTGATCCCCTACTACGGAGTCCGGTTCACCCTGGAAGGCTGATGCACGGCGACGAGTGGCTGGACCATCTGCAGCAAGAGTATCTCGCCACCTTCGTGAGAGACGGCGGCGCATCGGTCAAGTTCGTCGTGGGCGGCGCCCAACAGCGCGCGGACCTGCAGCACCAACTCGCCTCGGCAGCGGAGGAAGCAGGGTACCTAGTGCTGTCCGCAGATTCTGGAGAGCATCGATTCCACATGCCGCAGGATATTTTCTTCGCTATCGCGAGACAGGTGGACTGGCGGGCAACCGCGCGCCGTTTCATCCTCAAGTTGGCGGAAGCAGACGGGTTCCGTACAGAAGGCGTGCAGGCTGAACAGGACGACGTGTTCCAGTCCATTGCTGCCGGCAATGAGATGGACGTGCCGTTTCTGTTCACCAGCTTGAAGCCGCGATTTCAACGCCACGTATTCTACGACCGGAACATGTGCAAGGACTTTCGCATCGCCATGTCGCACCTCTGTCTGCTCGAACGATCTCAGGATTTACCGTATCCCGGGCAACCGATCATCGACTGGCTCACCGGCACCAACACACGAATATCCAACGTCAAGCCGTTCTCGATCTACAACCCCATCAATCGGACCACGGCGCGCCATCTGCTGCGCTCGACGGTTTATTGGCTGCACGCAGCGGGCTACGCGGGGACGGTCCTTATATTGGACAACTCCAGGGTAACAGAACGCAAGAGGCGCGACGACGGTTCGCGGTACTACACGAGAGCGATGACTATCGACCACTACGAGCTGCTCCGGGAGTTCATCGACAGCATCGATCGGTTTACGTCGACGCTCGTCGTCGCCTGCTCCGATGTCGCGTTCCTGGATCAGGAACCCGATCGCCAATCCCGCGGCCTTGGCATCTACCCTGCCCTGCAGACCAGAATCATCGACGACGTTCGCGACAGGAGGATCCAGAATCCTGCCGCGGCGCTCTACCGGTTGGCGTAATGGAAGTACCGGACCGTCTCTCCTGCCGCAGGGCCATAGAAGCGTTGCGCAACGGTGTACCCAATCGGGAAGCCGTGCGCATCCTGGGCAGTACACAGCCGCACGCCGAGCAGCGATTCCAGGAGTTGCTCGACCAGGCGGCAGACCGGACAGCCGATGGCACCACGGCAACGACGGGCCGTACCATGTTGATCTCCGGTGACTTCGGGACCGGCAAGTCGCACCTGTTGGAGCACTTCGAGCATATCGCCCTTGACCGCAACTTCATCTGCAGCAGAGTAGCCGTAAGCAAGGAGACACCATTCTACGACCTGGGGAAGATGTTCCGGGCAGCGACCGACAACGGTACCACTCCGGGAGGCACGGTCGGGATCATGGTCGACGAGATCGGAACCAGGCTGGCCGGTCCGCAGTCCTCCGGCTATGCGCGCTTCTTCCAATGGGCAAATGAAGCGAACAACGGCCTGCATCGCATTTTCCCGGCAACGTTGCTGGTCCATGAACGGCTGCCTGACCAAGAGGTATGCAATGAGATCCGATGGTTCTGGTCTGGCGACAAGCTTGCGGTCAGCACTGTCAAGAACGGCCTGCGTCAGCTTCAGCAACAGGGCGCCTACACTTTCCGAGCGCCCAAGCTGAAGGATCTCCCCCCGCAGCGCCTGCGCTTCGTGTTGGAGATGACCAAGGCCGCCGGCTACCGAGGCTGGGTAGTGCTGATCGACGAATTGGAGCTGATCGGCAGCTACAGCGTGCTGCAGCGTGCTCGTTCATATGCGGAACTCGCGCGGTGGATGGGAGACAGCGGGGAGGACTACCCGGGGTTGGTAGTGGTAGCAGCGATTACGGAGGACTTTGCCGAGGCCATACTCGAAGAGAAGGGAGATCGCATCAACGTGCCGGATCGGATGCGCGCTCGAGGCGAGGAGCAGATCGCGCGACAGGCGGAGACGGGAATGCGGTGGATCGAAGGGCATCAGACGCCGCTGCATGAAGTGACGCCGGAGGCAGTCGAAGCTGCGGCCGAAACGATCAGGCGAGTCTACAGCGCTGCGTACGACTGGGAAGCACCGCCGGCAACCACGGCATCGGGAGCCGGCTACCAACGCAGGATGCGCTACAAGGTCCGTTCAGCGATAACCACATGGGACCTGCAGCGGCTTCATCCCGAATCTCGACCCGAGTTGGAGAGCGACGAGTATAGGACATCCTACACTGAAGACCCCGACCTTGAGGTCGAAGCGAAGGACGACGAACCAACTTCCTGACTGATCCAAGCGCCAAGCGACTCGTGTCCAGGCATGGCGATGATGCGGGCACCTATCGCGTAGGGCAGTGGCCCCGGATACATCATGTCGAGAGCGTGCAGCGACAGGTCCCGCGGGATCGGGAACGGGTCGGTCCGGCGCGACTTCATCGACGACCGTGCCCGACACGGACTGTAACGTAACGCCGTTAGCGGCTGGTCGAGACGATCAAGGTCGATAGTCTTCGGGGTCGTCTTCCCGCATTGCCGCGGCTCCACGACGGCGACGACCGGTCTGTGGGAAGTGCGAGCATTACGGTGTGCAGCGCGGCGCGGCCAATCCCTGTCACTGTATCCACGAACACGCGCAGATCACAAAGTCATGCTTCATGGTGACCCGTTGCCGGCCGGGCCTGGGGGCTTACGCGGTTACGTTGTAGAACGCCTCCGCGTTGGTGCGGAACAGCTTGACCTCCACCTCCGGGTCCAGGGGGCCGAGCAGCTCGCGGTGGGTGGCGAGCATGCCCGCGTAGTCGGTGGTCAGCAACGCGACCGGCCAGTCGCTGCCCCAGATCAGCCGGTCGGGTCCCAGCTCCTCCAGGTAGAGGGCCGTGTACTGGCGCATCGCCTCGATCGGCCAGCCCTGCTTCGGATTGTCGAGGTACTCCTGGATACGGGTCACCTGCGGCGACAGCGACAGCTTGCAGAACGCGCCCGTGTCGCGCGCGATGCGGCGCATCGCCTGCTCCCAGGCCGCCTCCAGCGTGCCGTCGAAGTCCGGCTTGCCGTAGTGCTCGATGATGCACTTGAGGTCCGGCACCTGCTCGATCGCAGTGGCGATGCCGTCCAGGTGGCGGACCAGCGGCAGGAAGTCGTGGATGAGCCCGCGCCGCGCCAGCTCCCTGAGCCCCTCGATCACCGCCGGCCTGGTGGCGATGCCGGGATCGGGATGCGCCTCGAAGTTCATGCGCATGCCGCGGAACTTCGGCAGCTTCTGCCACTCGTCGAGCTTGCGGCCCAGGCCCGGGTCGTCCAGGTCGGCACGCAGGATCAGCCCGCCGACGAAGTCGAACTCGGCGGCGAAGTCGATGATGGTCTGGTTGTCGACGTCGGTGTCGCCGGCCTCGACGATCACGCAGCGGGTCACCCCGACCGGCCGGGAGGCGGCCTGGTGCTCGACCGGGGTGTAGTCCTGGTAGAGGACGTCCCAGTCGGAGTCGAGCCAACTGTTCGTTTCCCGCCACCAGAAGTGGCAGTGCGTATCGACTATGCGGTCCATACGGTCACGATAGCAGATTCAGCCGCCGGGCCGGTGCTCGGTAGTGCGTCAGTTCGAAAACCGACTACCCCGAGGCTGCTTTCAGGATGAGCTGAGCAAGGCCAACAGCCACGCCCGCGGCCACGCCCATCCCTGCGAGGACGCCGCCGAGCACCCAAGCCCTCGTCGCGACGTGATTCAGCTTCTCCTCGATCTTCGCCACCTTGGTTTCGACATCGCGGAGACGAGCGTCGAATTGGCCATTGCCGTTGTCCGATCCGTGGCGCGCGCCAGGTCCCTTCAGGATGCGCGCTGCCACGCCTTGAGCTTATCCCAGAGAGCCTGCTCTTCCCAGCCCTCGTAGCCATCTATACTTACGACGATGCCAGATCGCTTGCCTTTCTCACTGATACCGTAAAACCCAGCGATCTCCGTCGATGTCACGAACTCTTCCCCCAGGGCGAGAACGGCATGGTCAGACAGGCGGTACTGATCCTTCACGATGCTTCCCGGTACAGGAAGCGAATGGACCAGCGGACCGGCGGCTTGGTCCGTAGAGATTACGAGGAAGGCGTTCATCGGTCAGGCTTCGTGCGCCACGGTAGGTCCTTCCAGCGCACAACGTCAACGCGCGCCTGGTGGTAGTCGGCGCGCCGGGCCAACACCACATATGGCGTACTCGGGCTCGGTCAACCCCTCTCCGATTCAAACCGACGGACTACCCCGTGCTCAGGCCGCGAACTGGAACGCGTACAGCCGGGCGGAGCGCAGCCGCACGTGGAGCCGCACCGGCCGGCCCGCCAGCTCGGCCGGCAGCCGGTCGCGGCCGCCCCAGCCGATCACGCCGTCGAGCGCGTCGGCGCGCAGCGGCCGGCAGTCGCCGAAGCCGTACCCTTCGACCGGCTCGCCCGAGTCCACGGACACGAGCTGCGCGGTCAGCTCCGCCTCCGGCCCCAGCGCCTCCAGGTTCACTTGGAGCTGCGACCCGGTGAAGGTCAGGGGCCGGGTGATGAACTGGCCCCGCTCCGAGCCTGCCTCGATGCCGATGATGCGGTCACGTTTGAAGGTGACGCGGCTCACGCGGCTCCGGGACTGGTAGCCCAGCTCGATCGGCTTCGCGCCGCCGTGCGGCCCGTCGCCCGACCGGTAGTAGAGCGCCAGCGTGTCGTCGTCGACAGCCACGAAACCGGGCGCGACCGACACGATGAAGCAGTCGTACGCGCCGGGCTCGCCCAGCGGGACGAACGTGTCGCGGTTGGCGCGGAACCAGTGCCGGTTGTCTCGGCTGGTGCAGACCTGCACCTCGAACGTCCCTTCGTAGTGGCGGTAGAACGACGGGAACATGAAGTGCAGGTTGGGCGAGTACGGGTAGCGCGCGTAGGCGCTGTTGTAGATGTCGGTGTCCAGGGTGTCGTGGAAGTCCGCCTGCAGCGCGATGCCGGTGCTCTCCCAGGTGCGGTAGTCGACCGACTCCAGGCGACCGACCGCGCGCCCGCGCCGCTCGCCGCGGATGCGCACGCCGCCGGCGGACAGCGACGCGTGCTCGGCGGTGGCGCGGTGGTAGACGACGTAGCGGCCCAGGGTCCGGTCCCAGCAGGCGCTGTTCTGCGAGTCGCAGTACTTGCCCAGGAAGTTGTCGTAGTAGCGCGTCCAGGTGAGGCCGTCGGGCGATGCCGCGCCCCGCAGCATGCCGACGTTGTGCGTGAACGGCAGCTCGTAAACCTCCGGGCCTGCCCAGTCGGTGTAGATCAGCTTGTAGCGCTCGCCGTCGAGCGCGTTGGGGTCGATGAAGACGTTGCCCGACTCCGGCGAGACGCCGTTCAGGCCGCCGTCGAAGACGACGTTGTTGCGCGTGGAGCCGGCCACGTCGACCAGCCCCAGCTCGCGGCGCGTGAACTCGACGCCGTCGTCGGACTCCGCGTAGCTCAGGAACAGGCCGCGGCGCGCCTCCGGGTGGTACGAGTTGTACCACATGCGGTAGCGCCCCCCGTCCTTCAGCACGGTCAGCCAGGCCGAGCCGTCCTCCCACGGCTCCTGTCCCTCGAACAGCGGCGCGCCGTGCTTGTCCACGCTGCCCAGGGTCCAGGCGATGTTGCGCGGGTACTGCTCGTGGCCGCGGCCCATCGCCAGGAAGAAGTCGTCCACCAGGAGCTGGCGGTCCGCGCCGACCGGCACCGCCTCCGCGCGGCGCGGGTCCACGTGCGTGTTCACCGCCAGGTTGAAGTTGTCCATGTCGTGAGAAATCACTGCCATGGGACGAGTATACTCGCCCGATGCAGACCCATGATTGCGAGCCGACGCTGACCGACACGCAGGTTCTCGAATTCTGCAAGAACGGCTACCACATGATCGAGGCCGCCGTGCCGCCGGAGGTCAACGAGCGGGTGGTGGCCGCCATGGACGAGCAGTGGGACCGGGGCGGACGGCAGATGCACTCCTTCACCGAGCAGGACTGGTTCGTGGAGTCGGTGCTGTGCAACCCGGCGGCCGCCGGCGCGGCGCGCTCGCTGCTGGGCGCCAACTTCGCGCTGCCCAACTGGGCCACGTGGTTCCGGGAGGCCAGCCCGGTGGCCGCCAACCAGTGGCACATCGATGGCGGCTCCATGTTCGACGGGCAGCTCAACACGCTGAAGTGGTTCTACTACCCGACCGCCTGCCCGGAGGAGATGGGTCCGACCGAGTTCGTCCCCGGCTCCCACCACGTCACCAACCAGGTCCGCTTCATGGCCCACTACGACTCGATCCGCGGCACCTGGAAGTCGACCGCGCCGGCCGGCAGCATCTACTTCACCGCCTACGCCACGTGGCACCGGCGCGCCCACGCGACCGCCACCGGCATGCGCCACATGCTCACCGCCACCTATCACCGCACCGCGCCGCCCACCCGCGACTGGATCCGCGAGCCGGACTTCGACTTCGCCACCGCGAACTACTGGCTGGAGGAGCCCCGCTTCGGCGAGCAGTACCGCAGCTCGCGCGACGCCGCCCGCCAGTTCATGTGGCTGTGCGGGCTGGGCGACACGTTCGCGGTGCGCGAGGGCCCGGTCTGGCCGATGCCGGCGGCGATCTCGGGACGGCCGTTCGGCGTTCCGGCCGGCGTGTAGGCGAGGGTCGCGCGTGATCGAGGTACGCAACGGCAGCACCAACGGGCCGGTCGCCGAGGCGGTCCTGTTCGCCTTCGACGAATACAGCCTGCGCTACACCACCGGCCTGAAGCTGGACCTGGTGCCCGGCAAGGAGCCGGGCGAGTCCAACCCAGTCGTGGTGGGCCGCGGCCCGCGGGGCGCCCCGGACGACGACGGCGTGCGCTACTACGGCGCGGTGGCAGAGGTCGATGGCGAGCTGCGCATGTGGTACGAGAGCAGCGGCTCGCTCGACTCTGGCGGCCGGAGGGTGTGCTACGCGGTCAGCCGGGACGGCGAGCACTGGGAGAAGCCGTCGCTCGGCCTGGTCGAGTACGGCGGCAGCCGCGACAACAACATCGTCGACCTGTTCGGCGGCGATCCGGTCATCAGCGCGGCGCCGGTGATCCACGACCCGGACGATCCGGACCCGTCGCGGCGCTTCAAGATGTGCATCGAGTCGGGGCTGTACGGAAACGGGCTGGCGGTCGCCTTCAGCGCCGACGGGCTGCGCTGGGAGGTGCCGGACTTCAACCCGGTCGGCCCGCCGATGGAGATGGCCGGCCTGATCAGGTGGGGCGGCTGCTACTACGTCAACGGCCAGGACGAGTTCGGCTGGCACGGCTCGCAGTGGGGCCGGGCGCGCAAGCTGGTGACCTTCGCGTCCTACGACTTCGAGCGCTGGACGCAGGCGTCGGCGCTCGGCTTCCGGCGCGACAACCTGCCGCCGCGGCAGGTGATGCACAACTGGAACACGGCCGAGGAGGTGCACCTGGGCACCTGCTGCTGGGACCGCGGCAACGTGATCGTCGGCGTGTACGGCATGTGGCACGGCACGCCGAGCGGCAACCGCCGCTTCATCACGATGGACCTGGGGCTGCTGGTCAGCCAGGACGCCTTGCACTACCGCGAGCCGGTCCCGGACTTCCTGTTCATCCCGGCGCTGGAGGAGCCCGGCCTGGCACCCGGCAGCGCACCGGCGCTGATGCAGGGCCAGGGGATGCTCAACCGCGGCGACCGCACCCTGTTCTGGTACGAGCTGTGGGCGGGCAGCGACGTGCGGCTGGCGACCTGGGAGCGCGACCGGCTCGGCTCGCTGTCGGTCTTCCGGGAAAAGACGCTGCTGCCGCTGCCGGCCCCGCACGCGCTGAGCTGCGCGCTGGAGCCGACCGGCGATACGTCGGTAAGCCTCAACGTGAGCGGCCTGGGGCCGCACGCCCAGATCGCCGTCGAGCTGGTCGACGAGCGCTTCCGGCCGATCGCCGGCCATTCGGGCAGCGACGCCGCCGTCATCGGCAGCGACGGGCTGGACGTGCCGGTACGGTGGCCGGGCGGTGCGACCGTGCCGGCGCGGCTCGGCCCGTACCGGGTCAAGCTGGACTTCCGCGGCATCCGCGCCGAGGACGCCCGCCTGTTCGCCGTCTACGTCCGCGGCGCCTGACGGAGCCCGCCACTCGAGGAAATCCGCAACTATGCTGCGGAAAATCAGGGTTTTTCCGCAGCGGAGTCGCGGAAATGACTGCCTCTGCGTCTATCAAAGACGCGGGTCGACCGGTTCCGATTCCAGGGCGAGCACGGCGAACGCGCACTCGTGTACGCGCCGGAGCGGCTCCCGCGCGACGAACCGCTCCAGGCCCTCGATGCCCAGGGCGAACTCGCGTACGGCAAGCGAGCGCTTGGTTCCGACGCCGCGCTCGCGGAGGCGCTGCAGGTGCTCGGACGCCGTGTACTCCGGGCCGTAGATGATCCGCAGGTACTCGCGGCCGCGGCACTTCAGCGCCGGCTGCAGCAGGCGCCCCCGGTGCGCGGCGGCGAAGTCCCACGGCTTCACCACCATCCCCTCGCCTCCCGCTTCGGTGAGCGCCTCCCACCAGGCGGTCGCTTCGTCGCGCGCGGGTTCGTCGTGGAGGTCGACCGTCCGGAACGGCGTGGCTTCGAGGAGCTGATCCCCGCCAGCACACAGGTCGGCGAGGGTTTGCATGTGCCAGCCGTGGTCCCGGCCCGCGTGCACGGCGCCCTCGGTCGCCAGCAGGTGGAACGGCGCGACGCGCAGGTCGTCGACCGCGGCGACCGGCCAGCAGTAGCGGCGGTATGCCAGCGCGTAGGCGTCCGCCATGCTCGCCCGGGCGCGATACCGCTCCAGCAGCTCGCGGGTCGCGTCGCCGCGCGCGCCGGCGTGCTGCAGCGCCACGACCGCCGCGCCCAGGCCGATGCGTGACGCGCTGGCCACCGGGCCGTACTACGCGCGCAGGAGCGCCGCGGCCTTCGCCGACCACGGCATCACCTCGCAGTCCAGGCAGATCCAGTCGGTGTCGAACCGCTCCCAGAAGCCGCGCTCGCCCAGCGCCGCGCTCACCCGCTCCAGGACCGCCTGTTCGACGGCGGCGTCGGCGAAGAAGCGGCGGCCGGTGCGGGTGTAGACGATGCCGATGCCGGCATCCGGGATGCCGAACCGCCGCACCACCGCACGCTCGTCCCGGCAGGCGATGACCACCGCGCGCGAGCCCATGTGCTTCTGCTCGCACACGACCGTGCGGACGCCGCGCTCGGCATAGAACTCGAACGCCTCCGCCGGATGCTCCAGCAGGCCGGCGGCGCTCGTGGTGTTGCCGGGCGCCATGGTGGGTGGCAGGTAGACGAGCCAGCGCGGGTCGACCGCGAAGCGGCTCACTACCTCCAGCGCCGCGGCCGCCTGTTCTTCGCGGATCGTCACCCCGCCGTGCAGCCGCGTGGTGATGTGCCGCTTGCCCTGCACGTCGGCGATGTCCAGCAGGTCGTCGTGCGCCTGCTGCGCGCTGAGGACGTCCGAGTCCGCCGCCACCTGCCGGCCGGCGGGCTCGGAGTAGACGCGGGCCGCGGGTACCGAGACCAGCTCGTTCTCCGGGTAGCGGAGCGCGGTCAGACGGCCGCCGAACACGCAGCCGGTGTCCAGGCAGACGGTGCGGTTCAGCCATTCGGCCGCCGGGATCGGCGTGTGGCCGTAGACCACCTGTGCGCGGCCACGATAATCGGCGGCCCATTCGTGGCGCACCGGCAGGCCGAACTCGTCGGTCTCGCCGGTGGTCTCGCCGTACAGGGCGAACTCGCGCACCGCCCGCGAGGCGCGCCCCTGCATCTCTTCCTTCATGCCCGCGTGCGCGACCACCAGGCGCCCGCCGTCCAGCTCGTAGTGGCTGGCCAGGGAGTCGATGAACTCCGCGACCCGGTCGCGCCACTCCGGGGGTTCGGCGGCAAGCTGCTCCAGCGTCTCCTCCAGCCACCGGTTCAGCTTCACGTCGCGGCCGCGCAGCTTGCGCCCCAGCTTGTCGTCGTGGTTGCCGGGCAGGCAGAGCGCGGCGCCGGCGGCGACCGCGTCCATCACCAGCCGCAGGCAGGCAGCGCTCGCCGGCCCGCGGTCCACCAGGTCGCCCAGAAAGATCAGCCGCCTGCCGGCGGGATGAGTCACCCGATAGCGAGCGCCCGTCGCCTGCTCCCCGCGTTCCACGAAATAGCCGAGCTCTCCCAGCAGCGCGCTCAGTTCGTCGAAGCAGCCGTGCAGGTCGCCGACGATGTCGAACGGCCCGCGGTCCGCGCGGCGATCGGTCTGCAACGGCTGGCGTTCGACGACGGCCGCGCCGACCTCCTCGGGCGACCGGAAGCGGTGCTCGCGAAATCCCTCGCGGCGCAATCGGCGCAGCGAATGGCGCAGCAACTGGCATTGGTTGCGGATCACGCGCCGGCCGATCGCGCGGTCGCCGCGCGCCAGATTGCGCTCCTGGCAGATCCGTTCCGGGATGTCGAAGGCCAGCGCCACCGCCATCGCGTGGTACTCGCGGGCGATCGCGACGAGCTGCCGGCGGTCCTCCGGGCGGACGCTGGTGGCGTCCACCACCGTGAGGCGGCGTGCGGCCAGCCGCTTGCGGGCGATGAAGTGGAGCACCTCGAAGGCATCGGCCGTGGCTTCCTGAGCCGTCTCGTCGTCGCGCACCAGGGCGCGGCAGGCGTCGGAGGACAGGACCTCGGTGGGCGCGAAGTGCGCGCGGGCGAACGTCGACTTGCCCGACCCGCTGGCGCCCATCAGCACCACCAGGCAGAACTCGGGGATGGTCAGTCGCATCGCCGGAAGATCCCCATCTGCGTCGGAGCGCCGTGCTCGGGGTCGACCCCACCCACCGCCTCGATCGTGACCCGGTAGCCGTGAGCGTCGGCGACCCGCTCGGCCCAGGCGGCGAACTCGGCGCGTGTCCACTCGAAGCGATGGTCGGGGTGCCGCAGTGCCCCCTCGGCCAGGCCGGGGAAGTTGACGTTGTACTCCCGGTTGGGCGTGGTGATGACCGCGGTCGCCGGCCGTGCGAACTCGAACAGGACGCGCTCGAATGCCGCCAGCCGCTCCGGGTCGAGGTGCTCGACCACCTCCACCGCCGCCGCGTCGTAGCCTGCCAGGCGGGCGTCGCGGTAGGTCAAAGCGCCGTGCAGGAGCCGGATCCGCTCTCGTTGCCGCTCGGGGAGCGACGCCAGCTTCAGGCGCTGCGCGGCGATCTCGAGCGAGCGCGCCGACACGTCCATGCCGACGATCTCCCGGAACTGGCCGACGCGCAGGAGTTGCTGCAGGAGTCGTCCTTCGCCGCACCCCAGATCCAGCACGCGCACCGCGGCGTGCTCCCGGAGGACTGCCGTCACCGCCTCCAGCCGCAGGTCATGCAGCCGGATCGGCATCTCGATGGAATCCTCGCTCGCGTCCCGCCACGGCGTGGCGCCGGGATCGCTGTCGCCCTCCCCCTCGCCTTCGGTGAGCCGCGCGATCGCCTCGCGCGTCAATCGGCGCTGATGACGCAGGTATCGCCCGGTGATGAACTGGCGCTCGGGATGGTCGGCCAGCCATCCTTCGCCGCGCCGGAGCAGCTTCTCCAGCTCGTCTTCACCGACGTAGTAGTGCTTGTCGTCGTCGAGCACGGGGATCAGGACGTACAGGTGCGCGAGCAGCGCGGCCAGCGTCTGCTTCCCCGAGAGCGTGAGGTTGCGGTACGGGCCGCGCTCCCAGTCGTCAGGCGGCCGGTCTGCCTCGGGATCCTCCAGGTCGACCCGGTAGCCCAGCGGCTCGAACAGGCGGCGCACCGCCGCCTCGCCTCCTCGGCAGGGCAGGGCGGCGACGGTGGCCGTGAGCGGCAGCGTCTGCGCGGCCAGCTCCGGCCGTTCCTTGCTGCGGCCGCCGAGCGCGCTCCCGAACACCTGCGCGATCGCGACGCTCAGCAGCGACGAGGCCACGTAGGGACGGTCGTTGATGTAGTGCCGAAGCAGCCCGCCGCCGCGCCTGCGCACCAGGGCGATGGGATCCACGTCGAGCAGCAACGCCGCCGTGCAGCGCTCCTCGCCGGCTTCCGGATAGAACACGTGCGCGGCCCCGAAGGGCAGCTCGAACGCCTGCACCCGTTTCGGGTGCTTGTGCAGCAGGTACCCCAGGTCGGTTGCCGGCCGGTGGGTGGTGGAGATCGTCAGCAGCACGTCGGTACCGATTCTGGCACGGACGGCCGGTGGCTCAGCCCGGCGGGCGCAGATCCTGGAGGTCGGCCGGCTCCGGGTTGATCTGCCCGGAGAGCCGGCGCTCGGTTGCCGCCGGCTCGATGACCGGCTCCTTGCCCTCCACGTCGCGGATGCAGCCGAGCAGCCGCTGCCGGAGCAGGGACGCCACCTCGGCATGCCTGGGGTTGCCGGCCAGGTTGCACAGCTCGTAGCGGTCGGCGCGCAGGTCGTAGAGGAATTCCTCGACGTAGCGGTCGGCCGCCGGCACTTGGCCGCCGTCCAGTTCCGGCGCACTCACCGAGTACTTCCAGCGCTTCGTGCGCAGCGCGCGGCCGACCTGGGATTCCGAGATCTGCACGAACACCTGATCCGGCCACGCGGGATCGACCGGGCCGGCGCCTGCCAGCGGCAGCACCGAGCGGCCCTGCATCGCCGCCGGCACCTCGATCCCGGCGGCGTCCAGCAGTGTCGGCGGCAGGTCGATCAGGCTGACCAGCTCCTCGACGCGGCCGCCGCCGTCGAAGCCGGGGCCGCCGATGGCGGTCGGCACGCGGATCGACGACTCGTGGCAGGCGCGCTTGTACTCGCTGTTGCGCGTCTTGAAGTGGTTGCCGTGGTCGGAGGTGAAAAGCACCACCGTGTCGTCGGCGAGCCCGAGGCTACCGAGCGCATCGAGCACGCGGCCGAACGCTTCGTCCAGCCGCTTGACCATGCCGTAGTAGCCGGGCAGGTGCTGCTGCGTGCTGCCGCCGAGCGCCGCCAGGTCGGGTGGCACCCAGGCGCCGGTGTAGCGCTCCTCGTAGCCCGCCGGCGCGGGATAGTCGTCGCGGTGGTTCTGGTGGTGCGGCTCGATGAAGGAGAGGAACAGCAGGAACGGCCGGTCGCGCGGCCCGCCGTCCCGGCCGTCCAGGTACCGGATGGCGGCGTCGGCCAGCGCATCCACCCGGTAGCCGGGCAGCTCCACGGGCCGCTCGTCGCCGTCGTACAGGGTCGTGCGGTAGGCGTCCGAGGTGTACTCCAGCACGTTGGAGGCCAGCCAGTAGTCGTACCGGCCGCGGTGCTCGGCCGCCACCGGGCCGATGCAGCCGCGCGGCGCCAGGTGCCACTTGCCGATGTAGGCGGTGTCGTAGCCGGCGCCGTGGAAGTGATCCGGCAGCGTGGGCAGCGCCGGGTCGAGGGTGATCGCGTTGCGGAACACGCCGGTCTCGGTGGCGTACAGGCCGGTCTGCAGGCAGGAGCGGGCCGGCCCGCACACCGGCTGGCACGTGAAGGTATGGGCGAGGTGCGTGCCGCGCGCGGCGAAGCGGTCGAAGTTGGGCGTCAGGCCCGCAGGGTTGCCGTGGATGCCGGTGGTGTCCCAGCGCTGCTGATCGGTGAAGAAGACGATGACATTCCGGTGGGGGGCATTGGGGCGGTCGCTCATGGTCGGGGCCTCGGGCTCAGGCAAAGTGTCGGGCGACATCGTAGCCGCGCGTGCGCTGCGGCGGAATCGGCGGCGCCGCCGACAGCAGGTCCGGCCGCTCGCGGCAGCGCCGCGCCTCCGCGTCCAGGGTCGTGACCTCGTGCCCCCGCTCGCGCGCCAGTCGCAGCAGCAGGTCGATGCACTCGCCGTCCGGATCCTGCCGCCGGATCATCGTCCACGGGTGGAACACGAAGCAGCAGAACGGCAGGCCGGCCTCGCAGGCGGCGTCCAGCGTGCGCCGGTGCACGGCGAACTCCTCGGCCGGGGTCTCCACCAGGCGCTGCGGGTAGGCGAACGGCGACGGCCAGCGCACCGCGTACTGCATGCCGCGCCCGTAGTCCTTGACCAGCGCGTCCTGCCAGCCGTGCCCGGGCAGCTCCAGCAGGTCGTCGTAGCCGTCGTCGGCGTAGCTGAACGGCCCGTGCAGGTCGCCGGGCAGCGAGTCCTCGAAGGCCGACTTGAGGTAGGCGGAGCTCCACTCGCAGCCCGCGGCGCGAAGCGCGAACAGGTTCTCCGGGCAACCGCGAAAGCCGCAGCCGGCCCCGGAGCGGGGGCGAAAGCCGCGGCACGGGCGGTCGAGCCGGTCGCGGATCGCGGCCACGCCGCGCGCGGTCTCCTCATGGATGAACTCCGGCGTCGGCACCGGCAGCGACCAGGGGTTCTTGCAGATCAGCCGCGAGTGACTCCAGGTGTGGCTGTTGACGTCGTGCAGATCCGGCGTCTCGTCGAGCAGGCGCCTGAGCGCCGGCCCCTCCGCGCCGGCGGCCAGCTCGCCCACCACGAACAGGGTCATCGGCGCGTCGAACCGCCGGTGCACGCGGGTGATCACCCGCAACGCCGGGATGCACAGGCCCGGCTCCTCGGTGTCGTACGTGAAGACGACGCGCATCAGGCGAACAGCGTGCCCGGGTCGAAGTCGGCCGCCCGGCTCGGCGGCACCTCGGGGGCGGCGAGCGTTGCCGGGGCGGCAGCAGCGAAGCGGCCGGCCAGCTCGTCGAGAGTGGTGAGCGCCAGACCCTCCGTGGCGGCATGGTCGATCAGCAGGTCGACGACGCGCGCTTCCGGGTCCTGGAGCCGGACCGTGGAATCGGCGTCGAAGGCCAGACAGCAGTACGGCAGGCCGGCGTCACGGGCGGCGGCGATCGTGGCGCCGTGCGCGGCGAGCTCCTGCTCCGGCGTCTCCACCAGCCCGTCCGGATAGGCGAAGGGGCTCGGCCAGCGCACGATACGCTGCTGGGCTTCGGCGTCGACGGCGCCGTTCGCCTTGAGCGCCGCGTCCGGCCAGCCGTGCGCGGGCAGCTCCAGCAGGTCGGGGTGGCCGTCGGCGGCGTAGCTGAACGGGCCGCACAGGTCTCCGGGAGCGGTGTCGCCGTAGGTCGAGCGCACGTAGGCGGAGGACCAGCGCAGGCCGGCGTCCCGCATCGCCGAGAGGTTCGCGTCCCAGCCCCTGAAGCCCGCCCCCGCCCCCTCGGCGGGCCGCACGCCGCGGCAGGGCCGGCCGAGGGCCTCGCGCACCGCCAGGGCGCCGCGCGCGATCTCCTCCGCGATCAGCCGGTCGGACGGCTGTGGGATCGACCACGGCGGCTTGCGCAGCACGCGCGCATGCCGGTAGGTGGCGGTGTTCACGTCGGCCAGATCGCCGGCCTCGCCGATCGCCGGCAGCAGCACCTCGCGCGTCATCTCGGCGATCCGGCCGGCCACGAAGACGGTGGCCGGCGCACGCCGGACGCGGTGCGCGTTCAGGATCGTGGCGAGCTTGCCGGCCGCGGCGGCCGTGCCGGCGGTGTAGCTAAGGACCAGCTCCATTCGGCTGAGTCTCCAGGACAGGGAGCTACGGCCGCTCAGGCTTGCGCAACACGGGCCGGTCGCCGTGCCACTCGATTTCGGCGACGTAGATCCCCTCCTCCAGGGTCTTCTCGTCCTCGTAGGAGCCGCGATAGCGCAACACGCCGGCGACGCGGTTGAGCTTGCGCGTGTGCTCCTTGCGGTCGGTGGTCAGGAAGGTACGGCCGTCCTGCTCGACGATCTCGGTCGCGTGATAGGGCCCCATCAGGTAGGCGCCGGTGCCCACGTCCCAGGTGTTGCCGCGCGCGGCGACGAACCCGCCCGGCGACGGGCTGACCGCGTGATGGAGTCCCTCGCCGTAGGTGTAGAACAGGTGCCACATGCCGTCCCGGTGCAGCACGAACGGCGACTCGATCCCCATGGTGCCCCGCAGCGACGGCGGCAGGGCGAGCACCACGCCGTGGTCGTCGATCGTCCGCCAATCGAGGGTGCTCGCCAGCGCGATGCAGGCGTACCCGTGCCGGTCCATGGCGATATAATAGAGAAGGTATCGATCCCCGAAGCGCATCACGTGCGCGTCCTTGCAGGTCGATCCCTTCTTGCACCACGCCGGCGGCCCCCACACGGGGTTGCCCTCCCCGGCGGTCCACGCCTTCAGGTCCGGCGACCACGTGACGTTGAAGCCCACGAACGGCGTGCCGTCCGGCGCCCCGCCGCGCACGCCGTAGAGGAGTCCGTAGCGGCGCGGGCCGCCGGAGTCGAAGGCGAACACCTGCGCGTTGGAGCGGCTGGCCAGGTCGAAGCGGCCTTCCGGCTCGAACAGCAGCGTGTCGCGGTACTGCAGGCTGAACAGGTCGGCCCCCACGGCGTGGCCGCACCCCGGCTCCAGGCAGACCCGGTTCGCCTGCTCGTAGTCGCCCGTGCGATACGCGGCGATCCACGCCTCGGTGTTCCGCATGTCGCCGGTCACGTAGTAGAGGTGCAGGTCGCGGCCGTCGTGGAAGAAGCAGTGATCGACCTGGTAGCTGCCGGCCGGCGGCGCGTAGGCGTGCACGGTGACCTCGTCGAACCCCTGCGTGTCGGACGCGAAGAGCTGCTTGTGCAGTGTGAGAAAGCGTTCCTCGAACTCGGCGGGCGTCAGGCTCACGCCGAACTCGGGATCGAGGATGATGGAGCCGTCGGGGGCGCGGTCGGTGGCCATCGGGCCGGGATCGGGTGGCGGGACGCTACCAGCGCACGCCGCGGAGCTCCAGCTCCTCGGCGCGCAGGCAGGCGACGGTGTGGTCCGAGCCCTCCTCGAGCGGCTGCAGCGCCGGCACCTCGCTCTTGCACCGCTCCTCCGCGTACGGGCAACGGGTGTGAAACGGGCACCCCGGCGGCGCGTCCGCCGGGTCGGGCACGTCGCCCTCCAGGATGATGCGTTCCATCTTGGCGCGCGGGTTGGGCACGGGCGCGGCCGACAGCAGCGCCTCGGTATACGGGTGCAGCGGGTCGCGGAAGATCGTCTCCGTCGTGCCCATCTCCACGATGCGGCCCAGGTACATCACGCCGCAGCGGTCCGAAAAGTGGCGGACGATGCCGAGCTCGTGGGTGATGAACAGATAGGACAGCCCGTGCTCGTCCTGCAGCTTCTGCATGAGGTTGAGGATCTGCGCCTTCACCGAGACGTCGAGCGCCGAGGTGGGCTCGTCGGCCAGGAGCAGGCGAGGGTTCATCGTCAGCGCCCGCGCCAGACCGATGCGCTGGCGCTGGCCGCCGGAGAACGCGTGCGGGTAGCGGCCCATGTGCCGGGCGTCGAGCCCGACGTCCTCCAGCAGCTCGCCGACCCGCTCGCGGAGCCCCTCGCCGTCGGCGACGCCGAAGTTGCGCAGCGGCTCGCCGACGATGTCGACCACCGTGAAGCGGGGGTTCAGCGACTGGAACGGGTCCTGGAACAGCATGCGCACCTGCTGGCGCAGCAGGTTCAACTGGTCCCGGTCCACGTCCGTGACCTCCAGGACGGAGCCGTCACGCGCGTGGAACCGCACCTCGCCGCCGGTCGGATCGACCGCGCGCACGATGCTACGCGCCGTCGTCGACTTGCCGCAGCCGCTTTCGCCCACCAGGCTGACCGTCTCCCGCTCGCCGATCTCGAAGCTGATGCCGTCGACGGCCTTGATCCACCCCACGTGCCGGCGGAAGAACCCCTTGCGGATCGGGAAGTAGGTGCGCAGGTCGTCCAAGGCGAGGACCGCGGCTCCGGTGGTGCCGCGCTGCACGGCGGTACGCGCGGCGGCAGTCCCGTCCCCGTTCTCCCCTTCCGGCGTGCCGGCCGGCTGCGCACCGGGACGCCGGTGGCGGCCGGTGGCCGCGCTCGACGCCGCGGGCTCGTCGGCCACGCCCGTGTCCGGCTCCGCACCCAACTCGATCTCCTCGGAGTGCAGGAAGCAGCGGGCGTCATGGTTTTCCTCAAGCTCGACCAGGGCCGGCACGTTGCGGTCGCACACCCCTTCGATGAAGTGGTCGCAGCGGTTGCGGAAGGCGCAGCCGGTCGGCCGCGAGTACGGATCGGGGACGGTGCCGCGGATGCTGGCCAGCGCTCCCCGCTCGTGCTCGGCGCTGGGCAGCGATCCGATCAGCGCCTGCGTGTAGGGATGCCTGGGGTTCTCGAACAGGCGGGTGACGGTCGTGCGCTCGACCACCCGCCCCAGGTACATGACCACCACCTCCTCGGCGATCTCGGCGATGACCGCCAAGTCGTGGGTGATGAACAGCATCGACATGTCGAAGCGCTGCTGGATGTCGCGCATCAGCTCCAGTACCTGCGCCTGGATGGTCACGTCGATGGCGGTCGTGGGCTCGTCGGCGATCAGCAGGCGTGGATGGTTGATGAGCGCCATGGCGATCATCACCCGCTGCCGCATGCCGCCGGAGAAGTTGAAGATGTAGGAGTCCAGGCGGGTCTCGGCGCGCGGGATGCCGACGTCGCCCAGCATCTTGACGGCGATCTCGTTCGCCTGATCCTTGGACATCTCCGGGTTGTGGACCAGCACCGCCTCGCGGAGCTGGTTGCCGACCGTGTGCAGCAGGCTCAGCGCCGCCATCGGCTCCTGGTGGATGTAGGCGATCTGGTTGCCGCGGATCTGCCGCAGCCGCTCCGCCTTGGGCAGGTGATCGGTCAGGATCTCCGGCTCGGCGCCGTTGTCGCCGTGCAGGATGACCTGCCCGCCCTCGATCTCGCCCGGCCACGTCTGGATCTGCAGAATCGACTGCGCAAGGACGCTCTTTCCGCAGCCGCTCTCCCCCACCAGGCCGACCGTCTTGCCCTTGTCGATCGACAGGGACACCCCGTCCACGGCGCGGACGACGCCCGCCTTGGTGCGGAAGTAGGTGTGGAGGTCGTTGATCTCCAGGAGGGTGTCAGCCACCGATCGTGCTCCGGCAGGTACGCGGCACGACGGGCGACGCCGTGAATGCTCCCATCAGGGCCATGATCGTAGAAAACCGCGGTAAGGGAGTCAAACTGCAGGCGCCGGGTCACCACGCTTTCCAAGGCGCGGCTGGCGGACGCGTGTCAGGCGTTGCGCGATTCGTTTGACTGCTGAGAGCGCCCCCGCAGGAAGCGCCCGAGCAGGAGCGCCGCGGCTGCCGCCACCATGAGCGCGGGAACGGTGATCACGGCCGGCGTGAGGCTGCCCTGCTCCACCTCCAGGGCGACCAGCAGGGCGAACACCGCCTGCACGACGCTGCCGCCGCCGAGGGCCACCCCGAACGCCATGGCAGCGCGGGAGTAGACGGTGCCGAACCGGTGCGACCACACGTAGCGGAACGAGACCCACACCGCGTAGGCCCAGCCACCGGCCAGCACGATCATGATCAGCGATCCGGCCGCCGACCGCCGCGTCGTCGACCGCGTCGCCGGCTCGCCGCCGGTGTCGACCGCCGCGAACACCACCGGGCTCACCATGTCGTACAGCAGCACGAAGAAATAGGTGGTGGTCAGCGCGACAAGCGACGACAGGATGCGTCCCGCGATGCGCTCGTTACGCGTCGCGGGTGCGCGCGGGCGTGGAATCTCCACCACGGCAGTGTATGCCGCGGGCCGGGACCGCAACCACCGCGCGGGCGCCGCGGATCGCTTGCGGCGCCTTCGCGCGCCGACGATGCTATGCGACGAGGCAGCGATGAAGATCACCGGCATCTCCACCCACATGACGGCTCTTGAAGCACGCTCGCGCGCGCTCGTAAAGGTGCACACCGACCAGGGCATTCACGGCTGGGGCGAGGCGTACTCCACCGGACCCGACCTGAGCGTGGCGCCGATCGCCGACTACCTGTTCGAGCTGGTCGGCGGCGAGGATCCGCGGCGCATCGAGTACCTGATGATGAAGATCCACCAGCAGTTCCGGTTCCCGCCGGGGGGAGTCGGGCTGGCGGCGATCTCCGCCTTCGACCAGGCGCTCTGGGACATCGCCGGCAAGGAGGCCGGGCTGCCGGTCTACCGCCTGCTGGGCGGCGCCGCGCGCGACCGCGTCCGCGTCTACCACGCGATCAAGGGGCGGGACGGGGCCGATGCGGCCGAGCGCGCGCACCGGCTCCACGACCAGTGGGGTTTCACGGCCTTCAAGACCAGCCCCTACCTGCTCGACCCGGACGCGGACCGGTGGGGCCGCGTGTGCGCGGCGGCGGCGCGCTACTTCCAGGAACTGCGCGAGCACACCCCCGAGGACTGGGAGTACGCGTTCGACCCGCACGCGCGCATCCTGGAGCCGATCCGGGCGCTGCAGTTGGCAAACGCGCTGGCGCCCTTCGATCCGTACTTCTACGAAGAGCCGCTGCGCCCGGAGCACATCCCCGCCTGGGCGCGGCTGCGCGCGCAGATGCAGGTGCCGCTGGCCACCGGCGAGTGCCTCTACGGCCGCTTCGAGTTCCTGAGCCTGCTGGCCGCGCAGGGCGCCGACATCATCCAGCCGGACGTGTGCGTCTGTGGCGGGCTGCTGGAGATGCGCAAGATCGCAGCCATCGCCGAGGCGCACTACGTGCCCGTCGCCCCGCACAATCCGATGGGACCGCTGGCAACCGCGGTGAACGCGCACTTCGCACTGGCGACGCCCAACTTCAAGATCCTGGAGTACGTCCTGCCGAGCGAAGAGACTCGCCGCAGGTTCGACGGGGTGCTGTTGCCGGCCGGCGGGTACCTGCAGGTGAGCGACCGGCCCGGGTTCGGCATCGAAGTGGACGAGGACGCGATCCGGGGCGACCCGTACCGCCACTGGGAGCGCCATGCACCGGCCCGTCCGGACGGCTCGACCGGCTACAACTGAGCCCGCCGGGCGATGGTGATGATCTCCGGGCTCGTGTTCACGAGCGTGCTCCGATCCCAGTCGCCAAACTGATCCTCGATCGCGAAGCCCGCATCGCCAAGGAACGCCGCCACCGTCTCGGCATCGAGGAACCTCAAGATGGCTCGGCTCGGCTCCGGCCGGTTCCAACGAGCGCTCGTGTAGGTGCAGGTGAATCGAACGAGATCGCCTGAGACCGGTGCATCCACCCTGGCCTCGAAACGCACCGGGACGCCATCGGGGCCGACGAACTCGACCCCGTGCTCGGGCCTCCACCGCTCCCACTCCCGCGCGAGCGGGTTGCGGGTCTCGAACGCGAAGACCCCATCGTCGGCGAGCGAGGAGTGAATCGAGGCGAGCGAGGCACGAATCTCGTCATCCTCGACCAATTGCTGAAACGCATGGCCGGTCATCACGGCCAGGTCGAACTCCCGCTCCCATGCGACCGTCGTCAGGTCGCCGAAGACCCACTCGATGTCCGCGCGTGTCCGTGCCATGTCGAGCATCCCCCGGGCCGGGTCGAGTCCGACCAACCTCCCGGCGTGCCCGGTCTCGCGCGCCCAATGCAGCAGCGCACCCGTCCCGCAGCCGACGTCGAGAACGCCCTTCGCCGCCATCACCAACGGCAGGTAGAAGCGAAAGTCGGCGCGGCACTCACGCCCGCAGAGGGGATCGTAGAGAGCGGCCAGACGCGGCTCGGCAAATTGGCGCTCGACCACCGGGACATCGTACCAAAGGGCCGCGAGACATGCCGCGGTCCGATCCGTCAGCTCGTCGCCACGCGCAGGCTGCGCAGCCGGTTGAGGGCGGAAGCGATCTCGAAACGACGGACCTGCGCCCGGTCGCCGAACCCCGGCTCGGCCAGTTCCTCGATACCGCCGGCACGCATCCTTGCGTCGAGCTCCGCCATGACTGCGGGAAGATCGCGGCGGCCGTCGCACAGGCCGCGCGTGAGCCACAGCAGCACGTCGCCGATCATCCGGCACTGCGCCGGATCCACGATCTGGTACAGCAGGCTGACGTCGATCTCCTCGCGCCCGAACTCGATCGCCCGCGTTCTTACGGCGCGCACCCTTTCCGGCCGGCGGCCTCGACGGGGATCCAATCCGTCCGGCAAGGGAACTCGCGGCGCGGCCGGCGGCCATGCATCCGGAGCGCGCGGCCGCGCCTCGCCCAGCGGATGTGCGGCCGCGACCTCACGCGCCCGAGCCGTGACATCTCGGGGTTGGTAGCCGTCCAGTTGGATGACGCAGTCGGCGACGTCCAGGTAGTCGCCCGCCCCGCCGACCACCAGCACCGACGATACCCCGCGGATCTCCCAGAGCTGGCGCACGCGGTCGATATAGGGAGTGATCGGCTCGCGGTCGCCGGGAACCAGTCGGCGCATGCGCGCGTCACGGATCATGAAATTGGTAGCGGCCGTGTCTTCGTCGATCAGCAGGCCGGACGCCCCGACCTCCAGGGCCTCGACGATCGCCGCCGCCTGCGAGGTGCTGCCCGAGGCGTCGTCGCTGTCGAAGCTGCGGGTCTCCCGCCCGAGCGGCAGATCGCGGATGAACGGGCTGAGGCACACACCCCGCACAGAGCGGCCATCCTCGGCGCGCACGGTCACCAGCTCTTCGGCGGAGACGCACCGCTCGCGGCCGTCGCCGGGCACGTGGTCGTACATCCCCAGGGCAAGCGCCTGCAGCAGGGTGGACTTGCCGTGGTAGCCGCCGCCGACGACCAGGGTGACGCCCGCACGAATCCCCAGCCCTCGGAGCACGCCGGCGTGCGGGGCACGAAGCGTGACCGCGAGGGCGTCGGGCACCGTCAACGGCAGCGCTTCCGGCAGCGGACGCGCATCCACGCCACTGCGGCGCGGCAGCACGCTTTCTTCGGCAAGAAACGCGATCAGACCGTGCCCCGTGAGCTGCGAGCGCAGCGCGACCTGGTCCTCCACCGCATGCACGTGCAAACGCAGCGCGCTGCGGTCGAGCCCGTCTGCGACGGCATCGATCGCGGAGCGCAGACGCCGTGCCAGCAGGTCGGCGGCAGCGCGACCGAGGATGCGCCGCCCCGCCGCAGGCAGCCCCGCGCACAGACGCAGCCGCGCGCTGCCGTCCGCGTCCACAACGACACCGGTTCGGTCCAGCACCTCCTGACCGGCACGCGTGATCTCCAGCAGCCCGCTCTTGCCGCTGCCTGCCCCGCCCGCAGACCGGGACAGTGCGGGACCGAGCGCCCGCTGCAGAAAGTCGGCCGTCGCGCGGCGTGCTTCCCTGCCGCTGCGCGCCCACTCCGGCAGCCTCAGAGCGGCGCCGGGTACGTCGACGCGCAGTCGACTCGGCGCAGCGAACGGATCGCCCTGTACATGGTCTACCTGCAGGGTGCAGCCACCCAGCGGATAGCGGCGCCCACGGAGGTCCCGGTAGTGGCCGTACGGCCGGCCGTCGATTCTGATCAGATCCCGCTCAAGGGCATCGGTCATTGCACACAGACCTCCGGACCTCACCGCGCGGGCTCGGCGCGCCGGGACGATCCGATCATCCCGCTCCGAGTGGAACCGGCCGATGTACCGACCCTGCTACGGGCTGAGCCGCCTTGTCCACCGTGGCGGAGCGCCGCAGCCGCGCCCTCGGACATGATCCTGACGTAAATCACCAGTTTTTCGCGAATCCACTTGGCGAATCGCGCTCCGCGAATGACCGTTCCACGCCGATCTCACGCATGGCGATTGACATTCGCGCACGAAACTCGATCCGGAAGGAGCGTCATTTTACCTGAGTGATCGACAGGCATCGCCTCTCTATTACGTGCAATATGCGCACGTTTCATCGCTCATCGATTCGCGAAAACGCAGTGGCCGGACCAGCCATCGGACGGTAGCTTTCGCACATGGAATCTCGACAGCGCGTCATCGACGGCGATCCCGGCGCCGGCGCGGAGTCGTCATGACCGGCAACCGGGACGACGCCACGCGTCAAGGTGCGGCGCACGGCGATCTCCTCCCCGTGAAATGGGGCTGCTGCCTGCAGAGAGCGCACCGGGAGATGCTGGAAGGGACCGTGCTTCTGGTTTCCTTCTGCACGGTCGTCGGCGCGACGTTGATCTACTCCATCACCGGACCCTTGAGTATCGAGGACACGGTTGCGGTAGGCACTCGCCTTCTGTACGTCGGGCTGTGCGGCCTGATCTGCTGGCCGCTCTGCCACTCCCTGAGCACGACGATCCTGTACGTGGCACGTCGGCGAAAGCCGCACCAGATCGCGGTGGCGGCCGCCGCCGGAGCGGCCTTCATGGCGCTTGCCTGCTCCGCCGTCGCCTATACGATATTCGGGATTGCCGGCAAGAGCTATGTGGGCGGTCTTGCGGACATTTACCTCAGCGTATCGCTGGCGGTGGCAGCCTGCAGCACCGTCGTTCACTACACGGCATGCCTGCGCGCCAGACTCAGATCCGCCACCGAAGCAGTCCATGCCGGAGAGCCCGAGACACCCTCCCAAGCAACAGCCGTGACCGAAGCTGACCGCACGCCTCTCCCGGACCCGGGAGATCGTGATGTGGCGGAAGCGCCTTCCGGGGTCGAGCCGAGTCCCACGGCCTTCGGGCAACACCAATCCGGCGCCGAGACCGGGCCCGCGAACGCCGGACGCTCCCGGTTCCTCGACCGGTTGCCCGGGAACATCGGACACGACCTGATCTATCTCAACGTGAACGGCCACTACGTCAATGCGGTCACCACCCAGGGGTCCGCGGTCATGCTCATGCGACTCGCCGACGCCATCGCTGAGCTCGATGACATGGGAACACAGGTGCATCGCTCGTACTGGGTGGCGCATCGCCACATCACGGCGATCCTTCGGCGCGACGAGCGAACGCTGGTGCGGGTGACCGGCGGGCACGAGCTGCCGGTGAGCCGCACCTACCTTACGGCCGTCCGCGCCCTCATCCCTCGCATCCATGACCCCGGAACGAGGCAACAGGTCGATCGGCCTCCCGGGGCGCCGACGAGCGAGCCTCCTCCCCGAGTCTGACAACCCGGCGACGGGCCGTCTGTCGGTGGCACGCCGATTCTTACGCGTCAAGACGCCGCTATCGCCGGTTGTTACGCGAACGACGGGATTATTCTTGAATCGCATTCGTGTATCAGAGATCGGAAAACGCCTTCGCCTGCTTGCGTCCGCGCAGAGCGAAGGTCACTCATGCAGCCAAGGGCGGCGAATGGAACGGGCCCTGTTGTGCATGCGCGGCAGGAACCACCGTTCTGTCGCTTGGTACGGTGACGCCGAGCCATCCCCTCCGGCTTCACTACTTCCCAACGTCGCGTTGCGTTCGGCACTATCCGTTCTTGCATATGCTTCGCGGCCGGACAGTCAACAGTGTCGCGCCACACGGTGCAGCGGGCAAACGAGGATGAACGACGCCAGGAACACCGCTCCGCCTCGTGAAGACGAACGGACGAAGCCCCTGATCCCGCTTCATGCGGGTCGGTTTCTGCAGCGGGCATACGGCGAGGTGCTCGACCCACCGGTGATCGCCGTCTCCCTCGCGACGGCAGTCGGTGCGACGCTGGTCTATTCGGTCACCGGCCCCTTGGGCCGGGACGATTTCTTCAGCACGGCGCAGCGCCTCTTCCTTGTCTGCATCTGCACCCTGATCGCCTGGCCGTTCTGCCACTCCCTCAGCGCCGTCGTGCTCTATTGTTCCCGGCGCAGGAATCCGTACGTGATCGCTCTGCTATGCATCGCCAAGGTTCCGTTCATGGCGATGCCCTACGCGGCGATTGCCTACTCCGTCTTTGATCTGTTTGGCCGCAACCCGGCTGGCAGGTTTTGGGATATCTACGTCAACGCAACCGTATGGCTGGCCGCGTGCTGCGCGGTCATCCACTACACGGCATGGCAGCGCGCCAAACTCAGATATACCGAGGAGGCTGCCGCTGACGACGTCCACGCGACCTCCGAACCGCGGGCGCCGGCCGGCTCCGGCGGCGCGCGAAGGCCTGCCAGATTCGTGGATCGCCTGCCCGAGAAACTGGGGCGTGACGTGATCTATCTCAACGTCAGCGGCCACTACGTAAACGCCGTCACCACCGAAGGTTCGGGCGTGATTCTCATGAGATTCGCCGACGCCGTGGCCGAGCTTGGAGAGTCGGACACGCAGGTGCACCGGTCCTACTGGGTAGCGCACCGACACATTACGGAGATCTTCCGTCGTGACGAGCGAACCCTCGTGCGCGTCACCGGCGGACACGAGGTACCGGTAAGCCGGACCTATCTCACCACCGTGCGTGGTTTGATTCCGCGGATCGCGCAGGGCGACGACGAGCATCCGGGTACCTGACCACGAGTGGGCTGACGATGCAGTATAAAAGCCACGGCGAAGCGCCGCGCCCCCCCTCCCCCGGCGGCTCCTGCCTGCACGAGGCTCATAAGGAGATGCTCCGGATGCCGGCGATCGGGGTTTCGATGAGCACGGTCGTCGGCGCAACACTGGTCTATTCCCTCACCGGTGCGCTCGGCATCGACGAGACGCTCAGCGGCCCGGTTCGCCGCCTGCTGTTCGGAGGAATGTGTGCCGTGGTGTGCTGGCCCGTTTTCCATTCGACGATCGCCACGGTTCTCTACCTGATGCGCCGCCTGCAGCCGTACCTGATCCTGGCTACGTGGGCTGCATCGATTCTCTACATCGCCATGCCGGGCGCGGCAATCGGCTATGCCGTCATCGGGCTGTTCGGCCTGAGCGACGTCCCATTCCTCAGGGTCTACCTTCACTTCGGGGTAGTGGGTCAGTTTGAACCCTGCGGAGCGGGTTGGCGCTTGCGGTAGGGGCCGCGGGTCTTAGGCCGCCGCTCTTCGTACGCCTCGTCGACCATGGCCACGATGCTCTCGACCTTGCGACGCCAGTCCGCGAGCTCCGCGGCCATCGCCGGCGTAGCGTTCTTGAGCGACCGGTGCGGCTTGATGAAGTTGTAGGCGTAGGCGTACAGGGCCACGTTGGCCGCGTGGTTCTCGAGTTTGCGGCTGAAGGCGTTGGTGAGCCTGGTGAAGCGGCGCATGCTCATGCGCATGGTGAGGTTGTGGCGCTCGACGTACGACGTGCTGATGCGGGCTGGATCGGGCCGGCCGCTCAGGTGCACGACGTGAGTGCCTGTGCATTGCCCAGGGCTGTACTTGGCCTCGGCTGATCGGTCGTTGCCCGGCGCGTTGCCGTACTGCTTGATGAGCATCGCATGGTCAACGTCCCCGCCGAACGCTGCTTCCGAGGCTTCGATGTACGCCTTGTGGCCGTCCGTGGTGATCTGCATGCGATGGTTGATGCGCCGGTTCAGGTCATCGAACAGATCGAGCGCCGTGGCCGAGCTGCGATCGCCCACGCGCCAAGCGGCCAGCAGCTTGGTGTCGGCGCACACTGCGGTCCAGGTCCACACGTCGCCAGCCTCGGCCGGGGGTGACTTGGCCGTGGGGACGTTCTTCTCCTTCGCGTAGATGAAGGCCCAGATCTCATCCACCTCGATCACTCGGCACGGCAGGTCCCGCAACACGCGGTCTTGATACTCCGCGCAGACCCTGCCAGCCTCGACCATGAGGCTGAGGACGGTGCTCTTGGACACATCGGCGGTGCGTGCTGCCGCCCTGACGCTCATGCCCTCGACCAGGCAGCGCAGGATCAACACGCGCTTCTCAGTACTAAGGCGATTCATAGCGGTCATTCTATGCTTGCGGTGCATGAGAAGTCAAGTTGAGGATTGCCCCTCGCGTCGTGTGGGCGCTACAATGCCGAGGTCAGGGCACCGCCCGGCCCGGCAGATGCAAGCATAGGGCGGAGAGGGATCATGCAGACCCAACCCAAGCGGCCGAAGCGGCCACGCGACCCGGCCCAGCTCGCCAAGCTGATAGTGGACATCGGCACCGGCGAAGTGCCGAACGACAAGGACGACATCCTCAACCCGCCTGAGCCCGCCGGCAACGCACGCGGCGCGCACGCGCGCGCCGAAGCGCTCACCCCCGAACGCCGCCGCGAGATCGCGCAACGCGCCGCGGCCGCACGCTGGGGTCGAACATGAGCGCCGCCGCGTCCCTGGATGATCGCGTCCGCGAGGTTGAGCGGCGAGTCGACCGCCATGAGGTGATTCTGGAGCATGTGGCGACCCGCGAGGACTTGGCGAACGCCGTGACCCGTCTTGTGCTCACGATGGTCATCACACAGATTGGTGGAGCGACGCTGGCCGTCGCGGTCCTGCGGTTGCTGGCGTAGCGCCTACCACCTGAACAGCATGTAGACTGGACGAATGGACGCGGGGGGAATTGAACCCCTCCGGTGGGGTGGCAAGCCGTGACCGGACCTTCCTAGGCCGCGCCCGTGAGTCAGTCTTGGGGCCGCTGTCCGCGAGCGACAGCGGCCCCGCTTCATTATTACCCCTTGAGGGGGTTGCACAACAACGCCCAGCCCTTAAATGTGCGCTCTGATAATTGCGTAGTCGGCCCATGTCGGGTCGCTGCGGAATACAACAGCCGCACCACGGCCGGGGAGTAGCTACCCCGGCCAGCGGCGAATACGCGGGACCTAAGCCTGTCTCTGACTGCGCGAGTATCACGGCCCGGCACCTTTGCGTGCCGAGGCAGACACAGGAGGTGGGTCATGACCCGCAACAATCGCAGTCGCGTAGGATGGCAGCCATGAAGAGACTGATTTCAGCCATCGCTCTGTTCATCGTGGCCGTCTCGGCCGTCGCCATCGTTGGTGGCGAGTGGGTAGACGGCGCCAGGCACAAGTACGTCGTGTACGTCGAAACGCTCTCAGGGCCGTGCACGGGTGTGCTGATCGAGCCCACGTGGGTGCTCACGGCTGCGCATTGCGTGGTGGAGCACGACGGGTCGATCCGGCCAGGCATCGTGTACGACGTGGAGGTGGGCTACCCAGGTTCGTTCGAGACGAACGGATCGATCGTCCGCGTGCTCGCCCACCCGGACTACTACTGGCAGGGTGCAGGATTCAGGCATGACGTGGCGTTGATCGAGCTGCAGCGGCCGTTCCAGCGCTACGACGTCGTGCCGATCGTCAAGGCCGCCTCGGGCATGGAGGGGATCGGGCTCGGATGGGGCTGGATGGAGAACGACCGCAACAGCGACGAGGGGCTACGGTGGTTCGACGCTCCCGTGATGGTCGGCCCCGACTGCCGACGCACGGCGCAATTCCAGTTCGAGGATGAGATCGCCAACGATCTGACCATCTGCACCATCGGTGACGACGAGGAGGGGCGAATCAACCGCGGCGACAGCGGTGGACCGCTGGTTGTCAGAAGGGATGACGGCTCATGGGGCTTGCTCGGCATCGCTTCGATCACCGGCGACACAGCCGACGGGCGGACAGTGGTGTCGGTCTATGCCGACGCTTGGCAGGCGCTCCCGTGGATCGAGAGCGTCATGAGCGGGACCGCAGTGCACACCGAAAGCGTGGCCGCGGCCGTCGCTCCGGCCCCGGAGGGGCTGCCGGCCAACCTGCGTTGGGAGCCCGGCTCCGGTGGGACCGTCCCGTCAAACGCGATCCCCGCCGGCTCTGAGGTGGGCGGAACCCCGCTCTACATCTGCCGGGCCGAGATCGAGGGCGGAACGCATCCAGGCAAGACCAGGGAGCGGATCGGGTCCTGCGCCGTGGCATGGGGCGGAAGAGAGCACTACATCAACCCGTACGAGGTGCTGGTAGCCGTCGCCGGCGCTGAATCGGTCACCGTCGAGCGCGCTGATTCGTCTTTCGAGATCGAGCAACTGACGCCGTTCATCGAAGAGGCGCTCAAGGCTACATCGCCCGATGGGCACCCGGACTGGGACACGCGCATGCGGGCCTTGGAGCTGGCGCTCGCGATGAACTCGTGAGCAGCCCACCCTCCGTCGTTCTGCATGCCGATGCCACTTCGGTAATCGAGTTCGCCCGCGAGCTTGGCGTCATCACGGAGAAGATCGAGCGCTTACCCACACGCGAGGACCTGATGCGCTCTCGGAGCAGGCTGGTCGCCTGGAGCGTGGTCACGCACGCTCTCCTCGCCGGTATCGTTCTGTTCTCGGCGCTCGGTCTCATACCCAAGGTGGTCTGACCGCCCCTTTGACTACGCAAACGCGCGGGTCACCTGCGCTTGCAGGCTGCTCGCGCGTTTGCGTAGCTCGTTCAACTCCTTCACTGCCCCAACTGCTTCCTCGTAGGTCGGCCACTTGGCCACGGCTCCACTGTCGCGCCTCATGAGCGTGCCGTCAGACGCCGCTGCGACCTGATCATGTCCCATGCTAGCGCCACTCAGAACGGCAGCCGCGCCACGGAGCTGATTGGCGAAGTTCTGCACCCGCTTTTCGGCGCAGGCGAGCTCCGCTTCCGCCTCCCTGAGCTCAAGGAGCATCTGCCCCTTGAGCGCGCGCTGTTCTTCCTCACTCATGGCCGGCACCGTACCACAATTCAACTTGACCCACTACCCACTTCGGGGTAGGGTTGACAGCGTGCAGCGCGATCCTGATGTACACGGCTTGCCTGCGCGCCAGGCTCCGCCACACCGCTGAAGTCGTCCTCCCCGAGGACCGCATCATTCCCGAAGACTCCGCGCCCGAAGACGACCGTCCCCCGGGGAAGCCGGTGGCGGTCACGGCTGCCGACGCTGAGTCCCACCGCGACGGCGATACGGGGGCCGAGTGGTCTCAAGGGCAGCCCACCCGGTTCATGAATCGCCTCCCCGACAAGCTCGGGCGGGACGTGATCTACCTGAACGTCAGCGGCCATTACGTAAACGCCGTCACCACCGAGGGGGCCGGTGTAATCCTGATGAGGTTCGCCGACGCCGTCGCCGACCTCGGGGACACCGGGATGCAGGTGCACCGATCCTATTGGGTGGCGCATCGCCACATTACCGGAGTCTTCCGACGCGACGAACGGACCCTGATACGCGTCACCGGGGGACATGAGCTGCCGGTGAGTCGCACCCACCTTGCCGCCGTCCGTGCGCTCGCCCAGCGATGATCCGGGCGATGGAGACCGTCCGGACCCGGAAGCGCGCCGGCTGCCTGCAAACGGCCTACAGGGAGACGCTGGAGTGGCCGGTGGTCGCGGTCTCGCTCAGCACCACGCTCGCTGCAGTCCTGGTCTATTCCGCCACGGGTCCCTTGTTCTCGGACGCCATGTACCGCGTCGGCCAGCGTCTCCTGCTCACGGGATTGTGCGCAGCGATCGCATGGCCGCTCTGGTACTCGACTACCGCCATGCTGCTGTATGTCGCCCGGCACCTGGCGCCGGCCTTGATCCTTGGTCTGTATGCCGTGTCGGTGCTGTTCGTCGCCATTCCGCTCGTGGCGCTCGGCTACGCAGCGGTCGAGCTGTTCGGCCTGGGGCCCACCGCCTTCCCGGACATCTACCTCAACGCCGTCGCGTGGGGCGCCGCATGCAACTCCATCCTCCTGTACACGGTCTGTGTGCGTGCCAAGCTCCGACGCAGGGCCGTGGTGGTGCCGTCCGAGCGCCCGGCCTCGGAGGGCCCCGTGGAGAGCCCTCCGCCGACCGTGTCCGGCGCTGCCCGCCGTGCCGCCCCCCCGGATGTCGACCCGCGCGAGCCTCGAACGGGAGCGGCCCGCCTCACCACCGAGCAGCACGTCCGCTTCCTGGACCGCCTCCCCGCGAAGCTGGGGCAGGACGTCGTCTACCTCAGCGTCAGCGGCCATTACGTGAACGCCGTTACGAGCCAAGGGTCAGGGGTGATCCTGATGCGATTCGCGGACGCCGTCGCCGAGCTCGGAGGCATGGGGATGCAGGTGCACCGCTCGTACTGGGTGGCCCACGACCACATCACCGCGGTCTATCGGCGTGACGAGCGGACGTTCGTGCGCGTGACGGGAGGCCACGAGGTGCCGGTGAGCAGGAGTCACCTGTCAGCGGTGCGCGCACTGACTCCCGAGGGACGGCATCCGACGGCGAGCGGGTGACGGAGCCATCCGCGAGCTCACTTCAACCGCCCGCCAGGAGCGCCTCCACCTCATCGCCAAGCCCGGCCAGCTCGCCCAGGTCCCGCAGTCCGGCTACGGTCGCGCCGCGCAGCGGCACGCCGTTCTGCCGTGCGTCGCGCTCCCGCCCGTGCTCGATCTCTCCCGGCAGATAGATGCGCTCGACGCCGGGCGCCCGACGGGCCCCATGCACCTGCCCGGCCAGGCGCGCCATGCGTTCCTTGAACTCCGCCAGCGGCAGCAACGGCTCGATGTCGATGGCGATGAAGCTGTGCGCCTGGTTGCTGCGCCCTTCCGGGTCGCCCACCCAGTCGCGCATCTCCGCCATGATCGCCGCCCCGCCCAGCACCCCGGTCAGGCACTCGATCAGCACCGCCAGGCCGGAGCCCTTGTAGCCGCCGACCGGGACCAGTGACCCGCCCTGCCGGACCGCACCCGGATCGGTCGCGGGCTCTCCGTCTGCGTCGAGCGCCCAGCCCTCGGGGATCGGGCGCCCCTCGCGCGCGGCGATCGCCAGCTTGGTGCCGGCCACCGCGCTCATGGCGATGTCCAGGTAGACCGCCTGACCGTCGGCGCCCGGAACGGCGCATCCCAACGGGTTGTTACCGACCGTGCGCCCGGCTCCACCGGCGACCGCCATGTACGGATCGGCGTTGGTCATCGCCACGCCCACCATGCCGGCGTCGGCAGCCATCTTGGCGTAGTACCCGGCGGCGGCGAAATTGTTGCCGTCGCGGGCGACGACGAACGCCACGCCGTGCCGGCGGGCCCGCTCGATCGCGAGTTCCATGGCGCGGCAGGAGATGAGAGGGCCGAGCCCCCCGTCCCCGTTCAGCACCAGCGTTGCGCCCACGTCGCGCTCGATTGTGATGCGCGGCGCAGCGGTCATGCCGCCGGCTTTGATGTGGCGGATGTACGGCGCGAGCAGCGCGACGCCGTGGCTGATGCCGCGCATCTCGTTGACGACCATCACCCGCGCGACGATGGCAGCGTCCTCGCCCGGGACGCCGGCCGCACGCAGCGCCCGGGCCCCCAGATCGCGCAGAGCCGCTTCAGGCACGCGCGGTTCGTTTCCGTTGTCCGTGTTCATGCGAACCCCTCAGCGTCCGGTGCCGGCAAGGTAGGCCAGCAATGACGGTACGTAGCGGGTCTGGCTGGCCCAGTCCTTTCCGAAGCCGGAGTGGTCGGAGTCCGGGGAGGCTTCAGGCAGATCGCCGAGATCGCGCAGGCCACGCTCGACGATCTCGCGCAGCTCGCCGTCGCCGTTCAGCGCGTGGGCGTAGGCGATGCCCTCGACCACCTGGCGGGTGAACACGGCCTGCGGACCACCGCCCCGGTGCAGGCACGGCGTGTAGCGGAAGTGGCCGCTGTCGGCGTCGTAGGTGCGGCGGATGAGCCAGCGCACGCCGCCCAGGATAGCCTCCGCGACCCGGTCGTCGCCGGTGAGCTCGTGATACCGGCGCAGCCCGGACAGCAGCACCCCGACCATGAAGCCGGCCTCGCCGCGCTCGCGCGGCGGCTCGCACCCGCAGTGGCCCTCCTTGAGAACGCGCTCCCAGCCGCCTTCGGGCTCCTGCCGCCCGAGCACCCGGTCGACGATCAGCGCGGCGGCGTTGAGGTAGCGGGGCGAGGCGCTCATGCGCGCCAGCGCGGTGAGGTGGATCAGATGCCAGCCGCACTCCCGGCAATTGGCGAAGTCGTAGTGCTGGATGCCGCCGGCGAAGTCCTTGAGCCCCGCCCCGAGCAGCCAGCCGGCGGTGCGGTCGAGCGACTCCCGCAGGTTCTCGTCGCCGGTCAACAGGTAATGCAGCACCGGCCCCTCGACCCAGGTGTGCGACGGCACGCTCGAGGAACCGCCCATCTTGCTGCGGAAGTACGGCGGCAGGTAGCCGCCGGCGTGGCCCGGCATGTGGGTATACTGAGCGCCCACCTGAGTGGCGTCCGTGGAGGCGTTGACGGTGTCCACGTCGGTCAGGTGGCGCGCCGCCTCGGCGCCCAGGATGGACCACCGAGGATCGCCGCCGCGCAGGAACTCGCTGTAGTGCGCGAAGGGCGGATCGTACTCGTTGTTGCCCCACGACCAGGCGCTCTCGCCGTACCAGTCGCCGAAGTTCACCCAGCCGTACTGGCGCCAGATGTCGCGGTCGGCCATCCACTGCTCGTACCCGGAGTCCAGCGCACGTTCGTAGGCGTCCAGCACACCCGTATCCTTGGCAGCCAGCGGGCCGAGCACGCCGCATCGGTTGAGCCACTCGAGGGACGGACGCACCGCCGGCGGCTGCTCGAACCAGGCGAGCAGCGACTCGTCCCGCGGGCCGCAGGCCAGCAGGATCTCGCTGGTGAGCGCCATTCCGGCCTTGAGCAGATAGCCGTCGTCGCGGAGCCAGAAGTAGATGCGGTGCCAGCTCTCCTCGTCCGCGGGACGGTCCGCTCCGGCCGGCGCCGGCAGCAGCTCCACGGCGATCTCGTCGCCGCTCACCCGGACGGCCCGCGGCCAGGTCTGCCAGAACCGCCGCAGCGCCACGGTGAGCGTGTCCGCGGATCCGTCTTCGGAGTCGGCGTCGCCGCATACGGTGACGTGGCCGGGAACGCGGCCGGCGACCTCGCGCGGCGCATCGCCGTTCTCGACGCGGTAGGCCTGATCGTGGTCGTGGAGCAGGCGCACGGCGCCGCCCTGCGGGACGTCGGCGCCATCCGCCGGTGCGTCAGGCCACCGGACCGCACGGTTGCCGGCGCGGCTGATGCACAGGGACGCACCTCGAACCGTCAGCAGTGTCGCCTGCTCGCCGTCGGTGCCGGCAATGGCGTCCCGCGCGGTGGCGGCGCCCGCCGGGATGTCCTCGGCGGTCCCGCCGGCGGCCGGCGGCAGGTGCGGGGACGTGACCTCCAGGCGGTGCACGATCCGGACCGCCTGCAGCCCGCGGTAGACATGCACGCGGACGGTGCTCGCCAGGTGCGCGACCCCGTCACTATCGAGGTGATCGAAGCGATAGCGAATCACGGAGCGCTGCCACCCCTCCTCTTCGAGGGAGAGGTCCCGGATCGGCCCCTGGCGCAGATCCACGCCGCTGCCCAGCGTGAGCGTGGCGGCGCTGCCGGCATGGGCCGCGCGCCACGGGCCGGCGCCGGACCGCGTCTCGATCACCGGCAGCGGCGCGACCGAGCCGGCCGTCACGCTCACGCGCAGCGAGCCCCCGGACACGGTCACGGCGCCGTCGCCGGACGTGCAGCGCAAAGCGCCGTGCGGCTGCGCGCCGGCGGCCGCGGGACCGATGGTCACGGTGCCGGCCAGATCAGCGTCCGGCGCGAGCGCCCGCGGCAGGCACCCGTCTATGAGCATCCAGCTCGCCGATCCGTCCGGCCAGAAACCGTGCGGCCGGCACTGCACCGGCGTGGCCGTGCCTGCCGATTCCCAGCTCCCTCCGGCGGCGCCCATCAGCCGGCCGCGCGGGACGGGTACCCCGAACGTGATGGGCTGGTCGGCCAACTCGACGCCGGCGAGGTTGTACAGCTCCACCGGCACGCTCACCGGGCCGGCGGCGGCGCCGGACTCGCCGGTCACGGCTGCTTCCGCCGTCTGCACGAGCCCGTCCGCCTCGGTCGCGCGGACACGCGCCCGATACCCGGCCGCGGGCGGCTCCGGCAACCCGGTCACGTCGATCGAGTGCAGGCTCAGAGACTCCTCCTCGGCCGCCTCGGCGACCGATTCGCCGGTATCGGCGCGGATCACCGTGACGCTGCAGCGGGACGCCGGCCAGGTCGTGGCATCGACGGCCACGGCGAATGAGCCGTCCGGGCTCAACCCCAGTCGCGCGGTCAGCCGGTCGACGCGCGGCCGGTAGCAGGTGGGCTCCGGGCGCGCGTCGAGCAGCAGCACGTGCTCCAGGCGGTACGACGCATCACCGGTGCCGGTGATGCGCAGCACCTCCATCTCCCCCATGAAGTCCACGGGACGGTCCAGGACGTAGAGATGGCGCCGGTTGTCGTGCCGGAACGGCGCGATACGGCCGATCGCGTCGGCTCCCAGGGTCACCTCCAGTGGGCACTCGCAGCCGTACTCGTCGTACATCACCACGCCGAGCCAGCGGCGCCCGGTGTGGTCGGCGGTGCCGTCGATGGTGTCCCAGAACCGGTGCGTGAGCGTGGCCGGCAGGCCGGCGCGGGCAAAGCTGCGCGGCCGGTACACGCTGCGGAACGGATACTTGCCGGTCAGCCCGATGTCGGGCACCAGGCCGTCGAGGTTCTCGGCGGCGTCGGCGCGGAAGGCAAAGGTGCCGGGCGCGGTGGTCAGGGCGGCGATCCGCTCCGTCTCGGCGACGTCGATCAGCGGCAGTTGCTGCATGGTCGCATCCGGTGCCGATGCATCGCCTCTTCGAACGCGGCCCGCATGCGCCGGTGCAGTCCATCCGGTGGCTCGAGTCGGCGCCAGGCGCCGAACGACGCATCGATGGGGTCCGCCTTGCGCTCGTCGACTCTGGTTGACAGGACCTTGTCCATACGCTGGCATGCTGACGCAGCACACAACAGGAATCAACGAGCCGGCGCAGGCGGTGGACGCACCTGGGAGGTGGACGCAGCCCGGATCGCTGCGCCACGGTGTGGCCATGGGCACGGAGAACGGCTTCGAGATACGGCGCGCGGGCGACAACGACGCGCTCGGCAACATGGTCATGGAGCAGGCCACCGGCCGCCTGCTCGGAGGGGTCGGCCACAACGACCTGCGTTCCTGGTGCTATCCGCTGAATACCCCGCGCGGCCTGGGCGTGACGCAGGAGTACGCCTTCGATCACGGGTTCCACAACGGGGTGTTCGTGGCCCAGGCGCGGGTGGTCTGTGGCGGCGTGCTCTCCAACTTCTGGGTGGTGCATCCCGACTGGCGCTCGCCGGACTCGCACGTCTACAACCATCTGGGCCGGATCCGCTATCGCGAGCGCGCCGGCATCACGCCGCTGGAAACCGGCTTCCGCTTCACGTATCGCAGCACCTGGGAGGGCTGTGACGGAGCGCCGGTGCTGGACGAGGTGCGGCACTTCGATCTGTACGCCGCTGCCGACGCCACGATCTGTGACCTCATCTCCCGCAAGACCGCGGCCTACGGCGAGCTGCGCTTCGAGGCCAACAAGCACGGCTCGATCGGGGTGCGGGTCCAGCCCCAGCTCCTCCCTCCGTTCGGGGGCGAGATGGTCGCCGGCACGGGCGCGGAGCTCCGGCGCGGCCTCGCCGACGAGGTGGCGTTCGGCAAGGAGCGCGACTTCGTGGCGTACGAGGCGGAGCCGGCCGGCCTGGGACGCTTCGGCGTCTGCCTGCTGGTCCTGAACAACACCGCGAGCGCCCGCCGCACCGGGCCGTGGTTCGTCCGCGACTACGGGATGGCAATGTTCAACGCCACCATGGACGACGACGTGACGGTGGCGGAGGGCACCACCTGGGAATCGGCGCTGCGCGTCGCCGCGTATGACGGGGCGGTGTCGGCCGAGCGGGTCCGCTCCTGGGCGGCGGCGCGGAGCGGCGCCCGGTGAAGACCACCGTCGTCGGCAGCTATCCCGTCCCCGAGTGGCTGAAGCAGTGCCAGGACGAAGAGGCGCTGGCCGATGCGCTGACCGTGGTCATGGACGCCCAGCGGCGCGCCGGCGTCGAGGTGATCTGCGACGGCGAGCTGGGCCGCTGGGACCTGCAGCGGCGCGCGCCCGGCGGGATGGTGGAACGCTTCGTGCGCCCGCTTGCGGGCGTCAGCGTGGAGCTCACCCGCGGCCAGCTCGAAGCCTGGCGGGCACGGGACGAGATGGCCTTCCGCAGCGCGCCGCCCGGCGTCGTGGTCGGGCCCCTCGGCGACGGGCTATTGAACCTGAAGCGGGACTGGGACCGCGCCCGCGCGCTCACCGATGCACCGCTCAAGTTCACGGTGTCGAGCCCCTACCTGCTTGCCAGGACGGTGGCGGACGCCCACTACGGCGACCTGGAGTCGCTGACGATGGCGTTCGCGGAGCTGCTGGCCGGCCAGCTCGCCGGCATCGACGCCGCCGTGGTACAGGTCGACGAACCCAACCTGCCGGGCTCGCCCGGCGACGGCCCGCTCGCGGCCGCCGCCATCAACCGGCTGCTCGACGGCGTCGAGCCCGGCACCGAGCGGGCCGTGCACCTGTGCTTCGGCAACTACGGCGGGCAGATGATCCGACGCGGCGACTACGGCCGGCTGATCGACTTCATGAACGCGCTGCGCTGCGACCACCTGGTGCTGGAGACCACCCGCCGCGCGCCGGAGGAGCTGGACCGCCTGGCCGACGTGCACGCCGGCATCCGCTTGGGACTGGGCGTGATCGACGTCAAGGACCTGCAGGTCGAGACGCCGGACCAGGTGGCGCGCCGCATCGAGGAGCTGGCGCAGCGCGTCGGGCCCGAGCGCATTGCCTACCTGCATCCCGACTGCGGCCTGCGCGTGCTGCCTCGCCCCGCGGCGGACGGCAAGCTGCGGGCGCTGGTCGCCGGCCGCGACCGGTTTCTGCGCTCCGGCTGACTCCGCCCCTTGACGGGGCTGCGCGCATGGCCCAGCATGCCGCCCAATCACTTTCAGAATCCATAAGGGGGATACCCATGGGTAAATGGACCGGCATCGCCGGTATCGCACTGGCATTGCTGCTCGCGTTCAGCATGACGGCTTGGGCCGAAGGCTCCTCGGAAGGCGCCGCGCCCGCCGAGGACATGGTCATCGCCGATCCGAGCTGGACCACCGACACCAGCCCGATCACGCTG
>JAPPNY010000127.1 GCA_028818385.1 Spirochaetaceae bacterium | reverse complement strand
ACCGGTTGCCGAAATCTGTCGAACGAACCTACCCTACGCCTGAACAGTTACGCTTTGGCGGTGACTCCCCGGTCCTTATCGTGTCCGGCAGCATCGGGCTCATGCCGATAGTGCAGCGCCTCGGAATCCCGGACCGCATCAACTACCTCGACCCCTTTCGTCTGGGACCCTGGACCCGGGAAGCCAGCGTCGCCTGCTTCGACCAACTCGCGACGAGCGTCAGGCTGTCGATAGAGGATGGCGTAGCGGGTGCCGTCTACGACGCTCTTGGGATCGGCATCCCGCATCACGTGCAGTCGTTCTTCGCGCGGCTGCGGGAACACGCCATCATGGAGAACCACCGCCGAGTACCCATTGCCGATGTCCAGAAAGTGTATCGCACCGGACTGCTCGGCCCCTCCGGCCAGAGTGATCTGGCCCACTACGAGACGCGGCTCCGCGACGCGCTCGACGACGGGAGTCGCGCCCTCGCCATGGAGGTGCTTGCGGAAGCGGCCACCCAGCATGTGTTCACGGCCGCCGCACGCATTCGTCTCAGCGAGCTCTACTCTCGCGTGGTTGAAGACGCCCGCGACCGCATTACAGAGGTCCTCGACGTGCTGCTACACGACGGTTATCTCGAAGAGGAGGATCGCGGCTACCGCTTCTCGTTTCGCCTTCTGAAAGACTGGTGGGCTGCGCGCTTTCGCGATTACCACGTGCCCATCGAACGCCGCTCGTTGAACGGGCCCGAGAGGCCGGTTTGATGACCGAGTCGCATCATCGCACCGTCCGCACGTTCAATCCCGGAACATTTCAGTCTGACCAGGAGATCATCGAGCAATTCGTGGTTCGGGAGCACGAGCTCGCTCTCGTCCTTGAGGTTCTTCGAGGCAACGTCGATGTCGATTCCTGCCAGCACACGCTGATCGTCGCCCCGCGAGGCCGAGGGAAGACGATGCTGCTTGCCCGTGTCGCCGCCGAACTACGCACCAACGTCGAATTGTCCACCCGCCTGCTCCCCATCCGCTTCATGGAGGAGAGCCACGAGATATTCAGCGCGGCGGACTTCTGGCTGGACGTGCTGTTCTATCTATCCCGCGAAACCGGTAAGCGAGATCCTGAGCTCGCGCGAAACCTGCGCGATACCCACGCAGACCTGACTACACGCTGGCGCGAGCGGGAACTCGATGAACGTGCGCGAGCCTCCGTTCTTGACGTGGCCGACCGGCTTGGAAAGCGACTTGTACTCATGGTCGAGAACCTGCAAGGACTATGTGACAACGTCGATGAAGATTTCGGTTGGAAGCTGCGCAAGACGCTGCAGATCGAACCGCAGATCATCCTGCTCGCCTCGGCGACCAGTCGTTTCGCCGGGCTGGACGACGCGCAGGATCCGTTCTTCGAGCTGTTCCGTATCATCTGTCTCCAACCCTTGGACACGGAACAGTGCCACCGCCTGGGGCAGGCGGTCAGCGGCGACTCTGTGAGTGCCGGCCGCATCCGTGCTCTCCAGATTCTCACCGGCGGCGATCCGCGCCTCCTGGTGATCGTCGCCGAGTTCCAACGTCATGGATCGATGCGCCGGTTGATGGAGCAACTGGTGGAGATGATCGACGATCACACGGAATATTTCCGCGGGCACCTGGAGACCCTCGGGAAGACAGAACGTCGTGTGTATATCGCTCTCATGGACCTATGGGAACCATCCACGACCGGCGAAGTATCAGCGCGAGCGCGTCTCGACGTCCGCACGGTATCCACTATGCTCGGCCGCCTGGTACTCCGCGGCGCCGTGGAACCACGAGACGAGCACCGGCGGTACGCCGTGACACAACGCCTCTACGGAATCTATTTCAAGCTCCGGCGTGAACGGGACGAGGCGGCCATCGTGCGCCACCTCCTACACTTTATGGATGTGTTCTACAGCGACAACGAAGTCACCCGCCTATTCGGCAATCTACCACAAGAAGCACTGAAGTCGCCCGCCATACTTACGGCGCTCGAGCGTGCCCAGTCCGAGCTTCCGCAACTCAGGGCTATCACCGCCGCAATTGCACGCGGCGCCCAAACTCTGGTCAACACTGCTATCGAACAGATTCAGCGAGCGGAATATGACGCAGCCATCACTACGTGTGACGACGTACTGGCGCGATATGGCACCAGTGACTCAACCGAGCTGCAGGTGGAAGTGATCAAGGCACTGGTCAACAAAGGAATCGCGCAAGACCGCGGCGGCAACCCCCGGATGCTAATCCATGCCAACCGGGAAGTGATTGCCCGATTTGAAGCCAGCTCCATTCCGGCCTTGCAGCAGCAGATTGCCATCGCGCTCTTCAACACCGGCGCCGCTCAGATGCGACTAGGAGACCTCTGCGGTGCTCTGGCGACATACGATCAGTTTTCTCAACGCTTCGGTCCCAACAGCCCGTCAAATCTCAATTCGCTGATAGCAAAGTCCCTGATCAACAGAGGCTCTCTTCAAGGGAACCTAGGCGACCGCGTCGCGGAGCTCAAGACCTACCGCACACTGATCGATCGGTATGGAACCACCGAAGAACCCGACTTGCAGATCGAAGTCGCAACTGGGCTGTTCAACTCGGCAGTTGTTCACGGTGCAGCTGGGAATCACCTCGTCGCGATCGCGACCTGCGACGAGGTAGTCTCTCGCTACGGCACGAGTGCGTTGCCAGAACTCCAGAATCGTGTCGCGCGGTCATTGGTCAGCAAAGGAGTCGAGCAGGTAGAACTTGGCCATTATCCGGCGGCGATCACGACGTTCGAGAGCGTCGTGGAAAGGTATGGGGAGAGTAAAGAGTCGCTCCTACAGGAGTGGCTGGCCCAGTCTCTAGTCAATAAGGCCGTTCTGCAGGATCGACAGGGCGACGCCGAGGGTGCGATTGCTACCGCCGGAGAGGTGCTGACCCGCTATGGCCAGAGCAAGGAAACAGAACTGCAAGTGCAAGTCGCCGCAGCGCTGGCGCAGAGAGGGGCTGCGCTCGCCAGCCTCGGCCGTCACGACGACGCAATTGATGCGGATGACGAGGTGTGGGTACGGTCTCAAAACAGTGACGCTCCAGGGCTGCCGGAGCTCGCAGCTGTGGCGATGAAGAACAAAGCCGTATCCCAAAGGATAACTCGCAGATACAGTGCCTCTATAGCTACCGTCGACGAACTCTTCTGTCGCTTCGGATCTTGCGGATCTCGGGATATGCGGGTTCAGGTAGCAGAGGCTCTCTTCCAAAAAGGGATGTGTCAGATCCAGTTGAGCCGGTTCGACGGAGCTATACGAACTTCTGAGGAACTAGAGCACAGAGCGCGAAACGGCGCTGACGACACGCGAGCCGGCCTTGAGTGGAAATCCCGATACGTCAGGATGTCTGCACTGATTGCACAGGGGAGTCGCACGGAAGCCACGGATGCGTTTTGCTCCGTGTATGCGGCGCTGTCTCCAGGAAACGAGACGATGATTCTGGAGACTATCGAAGGTGTGGCCAACTTGCTTGCCGGGGGCGTTCCAGAGCGTGAGCTCGTCGCGATCTTGAGGAGCGAGGCGGAGAAAGCGGCCGTGCTTGCGCCGCTCATCATCGCTCTGCGGCAGCGGGCCGGGGACGTGGTTCGGGCACCAGCACAGATCTTGGACGTTGCCGCTGACGTCCGTCTGCGGATCGACGAGCGGCCGCCATAGAATAGTGGCGATTGCTGAGACTTCTGTCTCAGGTCGTCATATCAGGCTCCAATCGAACACCGCGCCCAGGTAACCGTCCTTGCGGCTGGTAAGCCCTTCGTAGACCGCCTGACAGTCGGCGGGCGATGCCACCCGGTCGAGCAGGGGCTCCACCCGCAGCCGGCAGGCCGCGATCCACGCGACCAGGCGGCGGTAGTTGGTCTCTACGTCGCGCACGCGTTCGGCGGGGTGCGCCGGCCAGCGCCACTCCAGCGCGCCGATCATCCGGATCGCCTCCAGGTGGATGCGCAGCAGCATCGGGGTCACGTCGAACGTGGCCGGCGCGCGAGGACTGCCGAGCAGGATCACCTCGCCGTGGCGCCGGGTAGCCATCACCGCCTGCGCCACCACCTCGCTGATGCCGATCGCCTCCACTGCGACGTGCACCCCCTCGCCCGCCGTCCACTCCAGCACCGCCTCCTGCAGGTCGTCCACGCCCGGGTTCACCGTGCGCTCGATGCCGCAGGCACGCGCCTTGTCCAGGCGGTAGTCGGAGAGGTCGGCCGCCATCACGTCGGCGCCGGCCATGCGGAAGAGCTGTGCGGCGAAGTTGCCGACCAAACCCATGCCGGTCACCAGCACCGTGTCGCCGGGCTGCACGCTGGAGGAGCGTAGCGCGGAGATGCTCACGCCGGCCATGCGGGCGAACACCAGGTGGCTGCCGGGAGCGTCCTTCGGAACCGGCAGCGCCATGCGTACGGCGTCCGCCTTGACCAGCGACGCATGCCGGGAGAAGGACAGCACCCGATCTCCCTGACGGCACATCTCCACCGCCGATCCCACCTCCCGAACCCGGCCCAGGTGGCCGTAGCCGGTGCCGCGGGGATACGTGCCCCCGTCGCCGAACGGCATTTCCCGCACCAGGCCGGTGAAACCGGCCCCCTCGGTGCCGGCGCTGACGATGGAGTACTCGGCCTCCACCAGCGCTTCGTGCGGCTCCAGCGCTGCGTCCAGGTCGAGTTCCTGCAGCTCGATCCGGCCGGGCTCGACGACGGTCAACTGCCTGGTCTTCATGCGCTCCCCCGATTGCGGCGGTAGTCGCCTGCCATCGTGTCGATGTCGGTCGTCGGGCGCTATACCGAGGCCGGGCGGCTCGATAGGCTCACCTCGGTCACCGATCCCATGTCCCTGCCCGCTCCCTACCAGCAGATGGCGTTCGCCGACGACTTGCTCGATCGGCCGAAGGAGCTTCGGGATGCCTTCGAGCGGGACGGATACCTGTTCTTACGCGGCGTCCTGGACCGCGCGGAGGTGAACCGGGTCGCGGGCGATCTGCTGGCGGCGATGCGCGCGGAAGCCCTGGTGGAGCCGCCCGCGGCCGGCCGCCAGCCGGCGCGATGGAGCGGCCGCCAGCTCGACGCCATCGACGACCGCAGCTTCTACGAAGTCTCCTACTACCCTGAGCTGATCGACACGGAGACGACGCAACGGTTCCTGCGCCGCGTGTTCGGCGAGCCGGTCTTCACGTTTCGATCCCTGACCGTCCGCTATGCCCTGCCGGCCGACGACCGCCACATCTCGCTGCCGCATCAGGATCACTTCTTCATCCGCCACACGGCCGCGTTCCGCACGCTGTGGATGCCGTTGCTGCCGATCGAGCCGACCGGCGGCGCCCTGGCCGTGGCCGCCGGCTCGCACCGCGCCGGGCTGCGCCGGCACGAGGAGACCGACGTGCTCTCCTACGTGCTCAAGGGCCGGCGGCAGCGCGGGCTGTCGCTGGACGACGTCCCGCAGCCCTGGCACACCACCGCCTACCGGCCCGGCGACGCGCTGATCTTCCACAGCCACGCCCTGCACTGGGCGCTACCCAACGAGTCCGAGTCCGTGCGGCTCTCGGTGGACGTGCGCTGTCAGCCGGCCTCCGAGCCCCGTTCGTGGCAGTCACGCACCACGGTCCCCGTGCAACGCGAGTTGCGCCGAGACGCACAGGCGATCGGGGCCGCCGAGGGCATGAGCGAGGGCCTGTTCGAGAAGGTGGTCATCGAGATGATGGCCCAGGGCGTGCCGGCCGAGCGCGACCGGATGATCGAGCTGGCGGCGGCCCTCCGGTGATGAACGAACCCGAGAACGGTTCAGGCCGCGAACGGGTTCTCGACGCGGACGCCGGCGAAGTCCATGCCATTCTGCAGATCTTCGGACAGCGCCACGGAGCATGACAGGGTCCGCGCCGCTTCGACGATCAACGAATCCCAAAGCGAGATCTGCCACCGGTGGCTGGTGGCGAGAGCCGCCTGCAGCAGCGCCATCGTGTTCTCCTGGATCGGATAGCGCAGCCAGGAATGGATCAAGTCGGTGGCCTGCCCGTGGCTGAGCCGATCGTCTCGCGATGGCCTCGTCGCCTGTACGTAGAACTCCTGCAGCACCTGCACGGACAACGCAAGATCGGTGCGGTCAAGGATCTGCAGCGCGATGGTTTGTTTGCGTCGCTCTTCCTGCTGCCCCGCAGGCGGTCTCGACACCGCGTAGAGCAGGATATTGGTATCAACGAAGTGCATCGCGCTCGTGGACGCGGTCGCGAGGCAGGAGGTCCGAAGCGTCGAAGCGGCGGATCGACTCGATCGTGCTGCGCTCGAGCTGCTTTCGGCGCTCGTAGTCGGTCTCCTCGCCAGAGAACGTGATGAGGAAGTCACGCACCACCGCCGAAACGGAGGTATGGAGCTCCGCGGCGCGAATACGCGCCCTGTGATACGTATCCTCGTTCACAGAGACTGTGATATTCTTCATCTTCACAGCCTGATGGATGACTCCGAGTCGGTCAACGTGAAACGGCTGTCAACGGGATGAAAACATGACCAGCCCATCGTCTGGCCGACGGCCCAACCTGCTCTACATCCACTCCGATCAGCACAACCCGTTCGTGACCGGCTGCTACGGCGACCCCGTCGTACAGACCCCCCACCTGGACGGACTGGCGAGCCGCGGCGTGACCTTCACCAACGCCTACTGCCCGTCGCCGGTCTGCGTGCCGTCGCGCATGGCGATGCTCACCGGCAAGCACCCGCACGAGATCGACGTGTGGACAAACCACCACATCCTGGGCAGCGACCAGCCCACCCTCGCGCACGCCATGGGCGCCGCCGGCTACCGGCCCGTGCTGATGGGCCGCATGCACTCGGTCGGCATCGACCAGCTCCACGGCTACGCCGAGCGGCCGATCGGCGACCACGGCTCCAACCATCCCGGCGACGGAGAGGTGCCCGGGGAGGCGTGCGTAGCGATCGAGCACTCCGGCGCCGGACAGAGCAGCTATCAGGTGCACGACGAGGACGTGACCGCGGCCACCATCGACTTCCTCAACCGGTTCGGGATCCGCAGGCGCGCCGGAGTGAACGACGATCCGTTCTGCCTGTCGGTGGGGTTCATCCTCCCGCACGCCCCCTACGTCGCGCGCCGCGCCGACTTCGACCGCTACCGCGACCGCGTCACCCTGCCCCGCGTGAGGACGCCGTTCGACGACCGGCTGCATCCGTTCGAGTCCTGGTGGCGATCCTTGTGCGGCGTCGAGGACGTCCCCGACCACCTCATCCTTCGGACCCGCGCGGCCTACTGGGCGCTGATCGACCGGATGGACGCGCTGATCGGTGACATCCTGGAAGCGCTGCGCCGGAACGGACTCGAGGAGAACACGCTCATCGTCTACCACTCCGACCACGGCGACATGGCCGGCGAGCACGACCTGTGGATGAAGCGCTGCCACTACGAGGCGTCGGCCCGCATCCCGGCGATCGTGTCGTGGCCGGGCAGGCTGCCGGAGGGCGTGGCGTGCGACCGCGTGGTCAGCGGGCTCGACCTCAACGCCACGATGCTGGAGGCTTTGGGCGCCGAGCCGTTGCCCGGATCCCACGGCCGCAGCCTGCTGGGCCTGCTCGGCGGCCGGCAGACCGACTGGGAGGACCAGGCCTTCTGCGAGTACTGCGTGTACGAGGGTTGGACGACGCGGATGATCCGTCGCGGCGACTGGAAGCTCGTCTACTACCACGGCCACCGGCCGCAACTCTTCAACCTGCGCGAGGACCCGGACGAGGTGGCCGACCGGAACGGCGACCCGGCCTGCGCGGCGCTCGTCAGGGATCTGACCGCGGCCGTGCTGGCCGATTGGGACCCGGATGCCGTCGAGCGGAAGATGGACGAGCGGCGCCAGGCCACCGACCTGATCGCGCGCTGGTCGCGGCAGACCGGCGCCCCCGAGCAGTTCGTCTGGCGCAGAGACCCGGCCTTGGACTACGTGGAGCCGGGCTGAGCTACTTCCCCTTCCGCAGGTACTCCAGCCACGTCTCCTTGGCGGACTCGAGCTCCTCCATCAACACGCGGCGCGAGCGCTCGTCGGCGAACACCGGCGCGCGGGAGAAGTAGCGCAGCAGATCGTCGATGCCCTTGATCGATCGGCGCTTCGCCTGCATCTCCAACCGGGCGATGCGCCGCTCGCGCACCGCGGCATCCAGCTCCGCGTTGGCCTGCAGCTCGTCGATCCGCTCGAAGTAGGCGCGGGTCCATGCCTCCGGCACCTGGCCGGTGCTGGTGATGTACTCGGCGTTGTGGTGCCGCTCGTGGACGACGCGGCCGAGCACCTTGCCGATGATCACCACCCCGAAGCGCACGCCCAGCGTGAACAGCGCGATGACGGCGGCGAAGGCGAGCAGGAGCGGCAGCATCGGGCGAGTTCCATCATAGCGCCTCGACGCGGTCGGCCGCCGCCCGCGGGGAGCGGGTGATCTCTGCGGGTTGACCCGGATAGGGACAACGGCACAGACTCGGGGCTCTCGTGGATACCGCTACCCAGGCGCCCGTACTGGAGCTCCGGGACCTCAGGACCCACTTCTCGCTCGACGAAGGCACGCTCAAGGCCGTCGACGGGGTCAGCCTGACCGTCCACCAGGGGCAGACCCTGGGCATCATCGGCGAGAGCGGCTGCGGCAAGAGCGTGACCGCCCAGTCCATCCTGCGCATCGTCCCCACCCCCGGACGCATCATCTCGGGCGACATCCTGCTGCACCGCGACGGCGAGCCCGGCGTCGATCTCGCCGACATGGACCCGTTCGGCCATTCGGTTCGGGCGATCCGCGGCAAGGAGATCTCGATGATCTTCCAGGAGCCGATGACCAGCCTGTCGCCCGTGCACACGATCGGCAACCAGATCGAGGAAGCCATCCTCCTGCACAAGACCAGGGACAAGCAGGAGGCGCACTCGCTGGCCGTGGACATGCTGGACAAGGTCGGCATCCCCAATCCGTCGCAGCGCATCAACGAGTACCCGCACCAGCTCTCCGGGGGCCTGCGCCAGCGCGCCATGATTGCGATGGCGCTGTCCTGCAACCCCAAGCTGCTGATCGCCGACGAGCCGACCACGGCCCTCGACGTGACCGTGCAGGCGCAGATCCTGGACCTGATGGCCGGGCTCCAGGAGGAGTTCGGCATGGCGATCCTGTACATCACCCACGACCTGGGGGTGATCGCCGAGATCGCCGACGAGGTCGCGGTGATGTACCTGGGCCGCGTGGTGGAGCACGCGGTGACCAAGGAGCTGTTCCGCAACCCCCTGCATCCCTACACGCGGCTGCTGCTGAAGTCCATCCCGCGCATGGGCAAGGACGCCAAGCAGCGCCTGGAGGCGATCGAAGGCACCGTGCCGATCCCGCTCGACCCGCCGCGCATGTGCGGCTTCTACAGCCGCTGCCCGGACGCCATCGCCGGAACCTGTGACATGGAGGTGCCGGGCCTGGTCGAGGTTTCCCCCGGCCACTCGGTCCGCTGCTACCTGCACAGCCCGCAGACCGAACCCGTACCCGAGACGCCGGACCAACCCCGGCGAGCGTTAGGAGCGGCACGATGAGCGAACCCGACAGCCGCGGAGGCACGCAGCAGTCCGCCGCCACGGGCGGAGCGCCCGCGGGAAACGGAGCGCGAACGCTCCTGAGAGTCGATGAGCTGCGCAAGTACTTCCCGATCGAGAAGGGGTTCCTGCGCCGCGTCACCGGTCACGTCAAGGCCGTCGACCGCATCAACCTGTTCATCAACGAGGGAGAGACGCTCGGCCTGGTGGGAGAGTCCGGCTGCGGCAAGACGACCCTGGGGCGCTGCATCCTGCGTGCGATCGAGCCTACCGACGGCTCGATCAACTTCCAGTTCCAGGCCGCCGACGCGCCCATCGACATCACCAAGCTGGACAAGAACCGGCTGCGGCAGATCCGCCGCCACATGCAGATGGTCTTCCAGGACCCCTATTCGTCGCTCGATCCGCGCATGACCGTATTGGACATTGTCGCCGAGCCGCTGGTGGCCAACAACCTCGCGCGCGGACAGGAGCTGGAAGATCGGGTCAAGGAGCTGGTGAACATCGTCGGCCTGGAGGTCAAGCACCTCAAGCGCTATCCGCACGCCTTCTCCGGCGGCCAGCGCCAGCGTATCGGCATCGCCCGGGCACTCGCGCCGAAGCCGGAGTTCATCTGTTGTGACGAGGCGGTGTCCGCCCTCGACGTGTCCATCCAGGCTCAGATCCTCAACCTGCTGGAGGACCTGCAGGCCGAGTTCAACCTCACCTACCTGTTCATCGCCCACGACCTCAGCGTCATCGAGCACATCTCCGACCGGGTGGGTGTGATGTACGTGGGCAAGATGGTCGAGCTTGCCGAAACCGAGGAGCTGTTCGGCAGTCCCAAGCATCCGTACACGGAGGCACTGCTTTCCGCGGTGCCGCAGCCCGATCCGGAAACGCACATGGACCGCATCATCCTCCCGGGCGAGGTGGCCAATCCCGCCAACCCGCCGTCCGGGTGCTACTTCCATCCACGCTGCCTGTACGCCCAGGACCGGTGCCGTTCGGAGGAGCCGGCATGGGAGGAGGTGGCGCCCAACCACTTCGCCGCCTGCCACTTCGCCAGGGAGCTGAGCCTCAAGGGCGTCCAGTAGCGGCGCCACCGCCGCCCACGGCAGATCCTGCGTCGTTCGGACTGCGGCAAACGTCCCGCACAGCCGATAAGACGAAGGTAGGGACGAACTCAATGACCACGCAGTCGGTGACCAGGTGGTGTCACCTCGCGATCGCAGCCGTCATGCCGCTGGTGCTCACGGTCTGCGCCACACAACCCGTGTCCATTCCCCTCAACCTGGGTATTCACATCGCACCACCGTCGGTGACCGCGCTCCCGGCCGCCCGGTTGAGCGAGCCGGCGATGCCGCCGCCGCCGCTGATCGAGTTCGCGGCCGTCCCGCACGTGGCCCAGCCGGCTCTCGATGCCGGCCTGTTTGGCGCTGGGGGGGAAGCGAACGTCACGCCACACATCGAGCCGGAACGGCCGCCACATCCGCGACGATCCCAACTGCTGGCATGGGGACCCATGGACGACGTTGGGATCCCACGGAGGCCGGCAGGCGCCGGAGCCGAGGGTGCTCCGGGCCCCGGCGAGCACACCATGCCCGCGCGCCCGGAGCACCCGGTGAGGAAGGTGCCGCAACCGATCATGCCGGGTGCGATCGTGACGCCCACGGGATCCGGCGCCGGTGCGGCTCCCGCCGTGGGGGCACAGGTGGAGCCGCAGCGACCGCGACATCCGGCCTCGAGCGCGGCGCTGCCCATGCTCCCTTCCTACCCGCAGCCGGCGCGTGCCGGCGGTCCGACGATCATTCAGCCACCCACGGACGCCGACCTCGACCGGGTGCGCGTGCTGATCGCGCGCGCCGAGGAAGTGGCCGCGCCGTTCTACGACCCGCAGAACCTGGACGTGGCCCGCACGGCTCTGCGCACCTCCGGACGAATCCGCGGGGTCGACCCGGGTGGATCGCACGTATCCCTGAAGGCCGCTGAAGCGCGGGCCGTCGCGGCATTCGAGAACTCGGTGCGGCTGGCCGCGGAGAGGCTGCGCAACCTGCTGCAGAGCCGGCTTGACGATCTGCGGGCAATCCAGGCTGATCTCTGGGTGCCGGTCTCCTTCCAGGAAATGGTCGACGCCATCCGGCGTGCCGAAGATCTCTACCGGTCAGGCGACTACTTCGGAGCGTACCGGCTGGCCCTGGCCACCGCCGACGACATGCTGGCCTTGCGCGATTCGCTCCTCGACCGGCTGGAGCTGCTGTACGGAGTACGCACGGAGGCGGAGCGCTGTCTGGCCGCCGTCCAGCAACTCGACACAACCGGCTGGGCCGCAGAGAGGCTGCGGGAGTTGCGGTCGCTGTACCAGCGGCTCAACACGCTGTACCTGACCGGCCTGGACGCGTTCCAGTCCTACCGGCTGGCCGACGCCGAAGAGGCGTTCGGCGCCGCGATCGAGGTGTGCCGCAACTTGATGGCCGTGGCCGACGAGGCCTACACGGAGCAGATGGAGCGCGCCGCCGCCCTGCTGCAGGCGGTGATGGAGGAGCTGGAGGTGGCGTCGGAGCTCACGGTGGTGACCGAACAGGGCGACGTCATCACGCCGCAGCCATGGTCGGGCCGGCCGGTGCTGGAAGCGCTGCGCGCAGGCGGAGCGCGCCGAAGGGCGATCCTGGACGGGATCGAGCGCCGCGCTGCCAACGATCTGATCAAGGCTCGGGAGCTCTGGATCGATGGCGTGGTAGCGTTCGATGACCGAAAGTACGGCCAGTCCATTGAGCGCTTCGAGGACGCCCGCCGCTACCTGGAGCGCTACAAGCTCTATACCGTGCTCGGCATCCACACCGTGCAACTGATTCCGGAACGGCGCGAGAGCCTGTGGCGCATCGCGGAGTACGACCGCTGGTACGCCGATCCGTTCCTGTGGCCGCGGATCTGGCGGCGCAATCGCGCCCTGATCCAGAACCCCGACCTGATCTACCCCAACTGGCGACTGATCATCCCGGCGATCTGAAGCCTTGAGCGCGAAAGAGCCGGCGGAAACCCGCCGGCTCTTTCGCGATCCGATCGTGGCCGGCGAGGGTTACTGCCCCAGGGCCTCCTCGACCGAGATCTTCCCGGACTTGAAGTCGGGAACGTTGAAGGTGAGCTTGCCGAGCTCATCCAGCAGGCGCCGCGCGCCGGCGTTCAGGTACTTCTCCACGTGAGCGTCCCACTCGGCGTCCACGTCGAAGTCGGCGTTGGTCATCGCCTTGAAGTAGAACTCGTCGCGGATCGTCCAGAGCGCGGCGGTCACCTCGCCGGCGATCGCCGTGTAGTCGGTCTGGTTGAAGACGTCTTCCTTGTACGGCGGCAGCGAGAACTGCTGGCCGGGGCCGGTGAAGTAGTGGTCGATCCACGCTTGGTGGTGTTCATTGCTCGCGCGCGCGACCGCGTATCGGGCCGGGAACGTCTGGTGTGTGAAGTAATGGCCGCCGACGTTCTCGAAGGTCCAGCCCTCCAGCGCCTTGCGGGGCGAGTTGGACAGCGCGATGTCACTGGAGCGATCGGGCTCACCGTCCCACTCCCAGTGCACGCCCTCCAGGCCGCCGGGGCTGCCGGCCATGATCCGGCCGAGCGGATCGAAGTTCACGTAGTCGTAGATCGAAAGCAGGCGCCGCAGCTTCTCGTCCGACACGCTGCGGTTGACGGTGTAGGCGACCACGCGGCTGCCGAACGGCAGCGCCTGGTTGTTGTACTTGGTGCGGTACGTGCCGTTGTGGCTGAGGCCGGTGAATGCCATCCACTTGGCGCCGTCTTCGCGCACCGCCGTCCATCCCTGTCCCTGACCGGCACCGTCCTGTTGTTCCCAGCTCCAGCCGGTGACGCCGCACGTGGTGCAGATGCCGTAGACGCCGGAGGCGATGCGGTCCTTCCACTGCTCGAAGCCGACAGCCGGCAGCTCCGGATCGATGTAGCCTTCCGAGTACCACTTCTGCAGTCGCTTGGTGGCGTCCCGGAAGCACGGGCAGTTGCCGTCCATGACCAGCTCGCCGCCGTACGGGGGCACCGTGTCGCCGTCGTAGTCGTAGCTGGGCTTGTTGTTCAGACCGTAGGCGTAGAGGACCAGCGATGCGCGGAACATGAACGCCTGGGTCTGGTCGCCGGTGAACCCGTACGGAATGCGCACCTTGTCGTCACCGAAGTCCAGCTTGTCGCGGAACGCCGCCAGCACCGACTCGAACTCGTCGATGTCGTGGACGGCGGGTTCCCAGTAGAAGGTGTCCGGCTTGCTCTCCGGGCTCTGGTCGACGGCGTCGAAGAAGTCGGTCATGCCGACCCGCTCCAGCCAGTCATAGCGCAGGTAGTGCTGGGCTCCGTTGCCCTCCTTCCCGAACTGCTGCTGGAAGCGCGGGATCGCCCAGTACTCGTCGGTCTTGCCGGGGGCCAGGAAGTAGGCCCAGCCGGCCGTGCCGATCTCGTTCATGGCGTCGACGTAGAACGGCATTTCCTCTTCGATCATGCTGCGCGGGATGGTGCGGTAGGCGCCTTCCATGAACTTCTGATCGTGGAAGTTCCAGACGTACCACGCATCGGGATGCTCGCCCGAAGCCACCAGCAGGTTGTGCTTCTCGCGGTCGTTCTGGTGGTAGCGGATCGTGTCGATCTCGACGTTGAACTTCTCCTCCAGAAGCTGCTCGACCACCGTGTTCTCGCCGACCGCGGCGCCGCCCACCCCGGCCCAGGTGATGGGCATCGGCGCATCGGCGGCCATCTCCCCCTCGGCGGCTGCGAACAGGCCTGCGGCCGGCAGCAGCAGCATACCGAGCATGACTATCGATAGCTTTCTCATCGTCGCTCCTCGTGCGGAATTGTCCGGCCGGACGGCCGGCTCGGCACATCGAGCGGATTATAGGCGCGCGACAACGCGCCGTCACGCCTTGGGACGGCTGCGGAAGCCTACAGCCGGCCGATCATGGCCAGCGTGTCCCACAGGTCGAGCTGGTCGACCGCGTGGTGCCGGTACACCCCGACGGCGTCCGCGCCGGCCGCCAGCGCGCGCCGCGCTCCCTCCAGCAGCAGATCCGGTTCCTGGAAGCTTCCCGCGTGGTAGCAGGAGAGCTCGGCGTAGAGCGGGATGCGCCCGGCCACCACCCGCGCCGCATGGCCGACGCGCCGCTCGACCGCCTCCGGGTCGCTCTCGGTCCGGAACCACAGGTAGAGCTCGTCGAGCACGCCCCGCTCGGCCCACGACGCCCAGTCGTGCAGCCCGTGCAGGGAGCACTCGGGCTCGCGGGCGATGATGGTGGCCGAGAACACCGCCTGCTTCGAGATCGCCTTGACCCGCTCGCGCGCTTCCAGGAGCATCTCGGTCACGTAGCCGGCCCGGAACGCCAGCCACTCCGGATCGTCCGCGGGCAGAGCGCGGGCGTCCCGTCCCGACGCTCGGCGGTACTCGTCCACCGTCCGCTCCTCGTATCCGGCCGGCACCAGCCCGCCGGCGTCCTCCATGCCGTTGACGAACTCCACCTGCACCCCTTCGGCGCCGGTGTCGGTCAGCGCCTCGGCGATCTCCGCCGCCTGCCGCGTGCGCACCTCGGGAAACGCGGGGCTGAGGCACAGACGATCGCAGTAGCCCAGCGTGTCGACCCCGTCGGAGGTCCGGGCCCGGTACTCGGGATGCGCGGCCGCGAACGGACCGATGCTCGGCTCGCCGCGGTGGGGGCCGACCAGAACCGGCCGGTGGCGGTCCAGGATCTCGCGCGCTTCCGGAGACGCCGGATTCACCCCCAGGTAGTTGAGCGACCACGTGTAGGACACCGGCCGCTGTCCGTGCGTGGGCATCGGCGTGCAGGCCACGTAGGGATGCACCTCCAGGCCGCGGCTGCGGGCCAGCTCGACCACGTCCGGCGCGCTCGGCCCGATCAGGCGGGTGACGCCGGCATCGACCGCGCGATCGATGTAGTGCCCGGCGCCGCCGGACTCGATGATCCCCCACAGCGGCAGGAATTGACTCATCAACTCCCGCCCCAGGCCGCCGGAGGCCAGGGAGAGAGATCCACCCCCATGGCGCGTACCAACGTGCCGAATGCGGATGTGAGCTTCCGGAATGAGCGGCACCGGCGGTGTGCCTCCGGGAACGCGAACCTCGCACTCAGCGCCGGCTGATCGGTTCTCTCGATATAACTCGATCCGCAAACCATACGCCGCTCCAACTGCCCCTTCGCGTCCCGCGGGGATTCCGGTTCTGGATGCACAGCCGCGTCGCTCCTGATGCCGCGCACCCCTCGCAGGGTTTCGATCGAAGCGAGGAACCACGCCTCGTACTCCCGCTTCGCAAGGACCACTGCACATGGCACCTTCCCGGCGACCGCCTCGGCCCATCCACGGATCCTCGGCGCGAGTTCCGCCGGACAATCATCGTCTGCATCGAAAAGGATGAGGATCGCCGAGCAGTCAGGCTGCAGGAGCGCCAGCCGGACCGCTTTCTGCAACTCGGCCTCTTCCACCAACTGGCTCCGGTTGCGCCGGATCGAGCGGCCCACGCGGACCTCCCACGCCTGCGCATCGTCGGCCAGCCGACGCAGCAGTACGGGTACGGCCTCAACATCTCCGTGGCCTTCCACGATCGGCTGGATCTTCACTGGAGGTCAGTAGCGAACAGCTCGCCTTGTCCCTGCTCGAGGCGAGGTTCGAACAGCTCCTCGGAGGTGAGGGCGTTGGAGCGCAGCAGTTCACCGGCGCCGATGAGGTGATCGCGCACCGCGGCGCGTACCGCTTCGGACACCGGTGTCACCCGTGATGCTCCCCTTTCCCAGCTCACGACCCGAAGATGCTGATCCGCGATCCAGTCGGCATCGAGCACGTCCGGGCTGTGGGTCGTCACGACCACCTGCATGAAGCGGCCCGCATGTCGCATGACGTCGAGGATCGCTCCCATCGCCCCAGGATGGATCGTCGCCTCCGGCTCCTCGATCACCAGGACGGAAGGAGGAGGCGTTTGGAACACTGCCGTAAGCAACCCCAACGCTCGCAGGGTGCCGTCGGACATGCTGAAGGACTCGAACCGTACCGGCTCCGACTTCTGCCAGTCTTGAGCGAATTCCAGTGTAAGCTTATTACCGTGTCTCTTTGGCTTTACATCGATCGTACCCGGAACGATGCTGTTCAAGAGCTCGATGATCCTGCTCCAGCCTTGCGGCGACTCGCGCCTTATTTCGCGCAGCACGCTCGCCGTATTGCCCCCATCCGCCCGCAGGCGTGCTCCTCCATCGCGCTCCTGCATCTCCCGAAGCACCGCCGGCTCGATCCGACACGTCTGCATGTTCGCCAGAAAGCGAAGGACCGGTCGAAATCGCACGTCGCCGCCGATCAACGGTAGAGCCAGCGCATTCGTCTCTGCAGCCGGTTCCAGCGACTCCGCGTCGCTGCGAAACGCGGAGCCTTCGCGATCAAACCAGTTGCGCGACCCATCCACTTTGGTGATGACGCATTGCTCGCGCACCACTTCGAATCCGTAGTTCTTGAGCGCGCGCAACTCGAAAGCGTATTGGCCGTGGTTCGCCTCTCCGCTCAGATTGCGTAACGTCGCCTTCAACCCGAGATTCGATGGACGGCCTCGTGCCGAGCTGCGATTGCCGACCGCGGCGAATCCTCCACGACGGTCGAACACCGTCTGCAGCGGAGCGGCCATCGCTTCGGCCAGGAAGGCGAAGACATCGACGAAATTGCTCTTGCCGGATCCGTTCTGACCTACCAGGAACGTCGGATTGGCGAACTTCACCACGTCTTGCGGGAAACTCCGGAACCGCCGGACGGCCAGGCTGCTCAGAATTGGAATGGACACGTTGGACCCTCGCCTCGAGCCGGCGCCTACCCGCACACCGCGCGGAACACCCGCAGGTAGTTCAGGCCGAGCACGGCGCGGATCACCTGCTCGTCGTGTCCGCGGGCGGCCAGGCCGGCGGTCAGGCGAAGGTACTCCCCCGCGTGCGGGATCACGGTGCCGCCGCCGTCGAAGTCAGAGCCAAGCCCGACGTGCTCCGGTCCCGCCACCTCGATCGCGTGATCGACGTGGTCGAGCAGGCGCTCCAGGTCGGGCTCCGTGTCCGAGACGAACTTCGGCACGAAGGTGATCGCCACCACTCCGCCGGTGGCGGCCACCGCCTCGATCTGCCGGTCGTCCAGGTTGCGCGGCTGGCTGCACAGGGCGCGGCAGTTGCTGTGCGAGGCGATCAGCGGTTGATCGGTCTCCGCGACCACGTCCCAGAACCCCGCGTCGTTCAGGTGCGACACGTCGACCAGGATCCCGAGCCGGTTCAGCTCGTGCACGAGCGCGACACCGTAGCTGGTCAGCCCGCCGGACGCGGGCTCGTGCGCGCCGGCGGCCGCCCAGGATACGGGGTTGTGCGTGATACCCACGGACCGCAGGCCCAGTGCGTACAGGGCGGCGAGGATGTTGAGGCTCCTCTCCAACCCGTTGGAGTCCTCCAACGCCAGGATCGCCGCGATCGCCCCGTCCTCCTTCGCCTGTGTGAGGTCCGCGGCGGTGCGCGCGATCCGGAAGCCGTCATCCTCGGCCATCTCCGCCATCAGGATGCCGAAACCGTCCAGAGCATAGGCGGCGTGGTTGTTCCATGCCTTCGTGACGCAGACGGCGAAGAACGCCGCGTCGATGCCGCCGTCGCGCATGCGCTGGAGGTCGAGCTGGATGCGAGCCCCTTCCGGAGGCCCGTGGAGCGCCCCCCTGAGCTGGGCGATGGTGCCGCCCCCGGCATGGCGCGTCGGCGCGCCGCCGAGCCCGCTGCCGCTCGACACGCTGGCGACGACCGAATCGTTGTGGCTGTCGATGACCAGCGCGTCGCGGTGCAGCTCCAGCGGATCCATGCGGCGATGGTGCCGGCCGGCCCGGATTTGTTCAAACGGTCCCGGAACCGGATCGAGCAGGCCGCGCTTGCCGGACTGCCCGCGACAGACGATGCTCGGCGTGCATGGCTGCGGGCGTGACGGACGTGGACCTGGCACTGTGCGGCGGCGGCCTGCAGAGCGGGCTGATCGTCGCCGCCGTGTGCGGATCGGGCTCTGTCGGCGCCGTCGCGCTGGCCGAGCGGGAGCGGATCGGCGGCAACCACACCTGGTGCTTCCATGCCGGGGACCTGTCGCCGGCCATGCGGCGCCACGTCGACCCGTTCGTGGCATACCGGTGGAGCTCCTACGAAGTGCGCTTCCCCGGCTACCGGCGGGTGCTCGATACGCCGTACTCGATGATCTCGAGCGAACGGCTGCGTTCGGAGGTTCTGCGCATGCTGGAGAAGCGCGCCGGGACGATGGCGTGCGAGCAGATGCCCGCCGAGGTGGACGGCGCCGGTACCCTACGGCTGGCGGACGGCCGGACGCTTGCCGCGCGGACCGTGGTCGACGCGCGCGGCGCCGGCCGCGCGGCCGACCCGTGCGGCTGGCAGAAGTTCTACGGCGAGGAGCTTACCCTTCGGCACGGGCACGGCCTGACCCGGCCGATCGTGATGGACGCCACGGTCGCCCAGCGCGACGGGTACCGGTTCATGTACGTTCTGCCCCTCACGCCCACCCGCGCCCTGGTCGAGGACACCTCCTTCTCCGACGGCCCGCACCTGGACGAAGACGAGCGCCGGTGGCGGATCGCCGAATGGCTCCGCGAGCACGGCTGGGAGACGCTCCGGGTCGAGCGCACTGAGCGGGGCGTGCTGCCGATGCCGATGGCCGAGGCGCCGGCGGATCCCCCATCGCGCTTCGCCGGCTCCTCCGTCGTGACCGGCGGCTACCGCGGCGCCTGGTTTCACCCCGGCACCGGCTACTCCCTGCCGCTGGCCGCCGAGCTGGCCGAGCTGATCGCGACCACTCCGGCGGATGCCCTGCGCGACGCGGTGGCCGCGGCGGCGAACGAGCGGCGGCGGCGCGCCCGGTTCTGCCACCTGCTCAACCGGCTGCTGTTCCGGTGGTATCCGCCGGAGGCGCGTCGCGGCATCTTCGAGCGCTTCTATCGGCTCCCCGAGCCCACGATCGCCCGCTATTACGCGATGCGGCTGCGCCCCGGCGACAAGATGCGCATCCTGGGCGGTCGGCCCCCCGCCGGCCTGTCGCTCCCGGCCAGGACAGGCGACCGCCTCACGCACGCATCGGGAAACGGATGACCGACCACCCGCGCGGCGCCCCGGGTCAGCCGGGCGGCCGCGTCGCCGCCGACTTCGACCGCGTCGCCGCCTTCTACGACCTGCTGGTCGGACTCAACCCCGGCTACCGCCGGCACCTGCGCCGGAGCGCGGAACGGCTGGAGCTGGCCGGCGAAGCCCGCATCATGGACCTCTGCTGCGGCACCGGACAGTCGACCCTGGCGCTGCGCGCCGTCTACCCGCGGGCCACGCTGTGCGGCCTGGACGCCGCGGCCGAGATGCTGCAGGTGGCGCGCGCCCGTCCGCAGCTCGCGGGCGTCGAGTTCGTCTACGGCGATGCCATGGATCCGGCCGCCGCCGGCATCGACGGCCCGTTCGACGGCATTCTGATGGCCTACGGGATCCGCAACGTGCCCGACGCCGACGCCTGCCTGCGGCGGGTGCGCGAGCTGCTGGCCCCGGGCGCGCCGGTCTGCTTCCATGAATACTCCGTGACCGGCTCGCCGTTCCACACCGCCGTGTGGAAGGCGGTAACGGCGCTGATCATCATTCCCGCCGCACGCGTGGTGACCGGCGACGACGGGCTGTTCCGCTATCTGCGCGACAGCGTCCTGGCGTTCGACAGCGTCGACGGCTTCAAGCGGCGCCTGCGCCACGCCGGGTTCGCCGACGTGCGGACCTTGCCTGCCGGCGGCTGGCAGCGGGGTATCGTCCACTCGTTCCTGGCCCGGCGCCCGGAGGACGATCGGTGACCGGCCGCGAAGCGCCGCGCGTCGCGGTGGTGGGCGGCGGCATCGCCGGCATGGCGGCGGCCGTCGTGCTGGCCGAGCGCGGCATCCGAGTCACCGTGCTGGAGCGCGAGACGGGCCTGGGCGGACGTGCCGGGGCGTTCCCGGTACGGCTGGCTACCGGCGAGACGGTGCAGATGGACCGCGGCTTTCACGCGTTCTTCCGCCAGTACTACAACCTGCGCGCGCTGCTGCGGCGCATCTCGCCCGACCTCGACCTGCTGCAACCGCTGGACGACTATCCCGTCCTGGGCACCGGCGGAGCGCAGCAGTCGTTCGCCCGCCTGCCCAAGCGCGCGCCGTGGAACATCGTCTCCCTCACGTGGCGCACGCCGTCGCTGACCCTGGCGGCGCTGCGCCGCGTGCGGCTGCGCTCCGCGCTGTCGATGCTGGCGTTCGACGCCGAGCGCACCTACGAGCGCCACGACCGCCGCTCCGCCACCGAATACCTGGACTCGCTGCGCTTTCCTCCCGACGCCCGGCACCTGCTGTTCGACGTGTTCGCGCATTCGTTCTTCAATCCGGAGGGCGGCATGTCCGCCGCCGAGCTGCTGATGATGTTCCACTTCTACTTCACCGGGAATCCGGAAGGTTTGCCGTTCGACGTGGCCCGGCAGCCGTTCTCCACCGGGATCTGGGAGCCGATGCGGCGCTACGTCGAGGAGCGCGGCGCTACCGTCCGCACCGATACCCAGGTCCGCGGCATCCGGCGCGACGCCGGCTCCTGGGCGATCGAGACGGCCGGGGAAGCCGATCCGGTGGCGGCCGACGCCGTGGTGCTGGCCCTGGACGTGGCGGGGCTGAAGCGGCTGCTGCCCGCCACGCCGTTCGACCGCGGTGACTGGGCGGCGCGCGTGCGCGCCCTGGAGACCACCCTGCCGTTCGCCGTGTGGCGCCTGTGGCTGGACCGCCCCATCGCCGCCGAGCGCGCGCCGTTCGCCGGCACGGCCGGCTTCCCGCTGCTGGACAACATCTCCCTGTTCCACCTGTTCGAGGACGAGAGCCGCGCCTGGGCCGACGAGCACGGCGGCTCGGTGGTCGAGCTGCACGCCTACGCCGTGCCGGACGGGACCACCGAACAGGAGCTGCGCACGGCGATGCTGCGCGGCCTGCACCAACTGTATCCGGAGACCCGCGACGCCCGGCCGCTGGATGAGGTGTACCTGCTGCGGGACGACTGCCCGGCCTTTGCACCCGGTTCGCGCGCCGGCCGCCCGGGGGTGGAGACCCCGCACGCCGGCATCTACCTGGCCGGCGACTTCGTCCGCATCGAGCAGCCGAGCGCGCTCATGGAGCGTGCGGCCGCCTCCGGGATCGCCGCCGCCAACGCCATCCTGGCCGGGAACGGGCTGCGCCCGGAGCCGCTGGCGTCGATCCGCCCCAGCGGCATCCTGCCGGCGGCGGCGGCATGAGCGGCGACCGCCGCGAGCGCGGCTTCCTGTTCGGCCGGCAGCCCGCCGGCGCCGAGTCCGCCGCCGAGCTGCAGCGGCTCCCCGACTGGCAGCAGTCGGACCCCAAGTGGATCAGGGGTGCGCTCCGTCGGGCGATGGCGCTGCCCTCAGGCGGCTGGCACGTCATCGACGCCGTCCGCGCCATCGGCGACCGGCCGCGGCGCTACCGCATCGCCGATCGCGAGCTGGTGGTGTGGCGTGGCGCCGGCCGGCTGCTGGTGGCGCCCAACGCCTGCCCCCACCTGGGCGCGTCGCTGGCGGACGGCCATGTCCGCGACGGCTGCCTGGTCTGCCCCTGGCACGGACTGGTCCTGGACGAATCCGGCCACGCGGGCTGGCGCGTGCTCCCGAGCCACGACGACGGCGTGCTCCTCTGGGTGCGCCTGGACGGGACCGAGGAGGAGCCCACCGCGAAGCCCCACCTCTGCATGCGGCCCACCGGCGGCATCGACGCCGTGATCCGCATGGAAGCGGCATGCGAGCCCGAGGACGTGATCGCCAACCGCCTGGACCCCTGGCACGGCGCGCACTACCACCCCCACTCGTTCGGCCGCCTGCGCGTGATCGAACAGCACCCCGACAGCATCGTCGTGCGGGTGACCTACCGCGCCACGCGGCGCATGGGCGTGGAGGTGGACGCCCGCTTCGACTGCCCCGACCCGCGCACCATCGTCATGACCATCATCGACGGCGAGGGCGCAGGCTCCGTGGTGGAGACCCACGCCACCCCGGTGGCCCCCGGCCGCTCCGCCATCATCGAGGCGACCGTCGCCACCTCGGACCGGTTCGGCTTCCGCCTGGCGTCCCGCGCCGCCGGCCTGGTCCGCCGCGGCATGGAGCGCCGAGCCCACCGGCTCTGGGTCGAGGACGCCGCCTACGCCGAGCGCCGCTACGCCCTGCGCACCGGCAACGCCTGACTCCACTCGGCGCGTGCGGTGTGTCAGACTTCAAGCGTCAGGTATGCATTCCTACACCAGCCGGTCGCGAGTGTATGTCCCGATCGTCCTCGTCGGCTTGGTGATCGTGATGGCACTCGTCGGATGCCGCGTGCATTCCGGTACCGTAGAGATCCTCGAAATTACCGTTGGGCCCAAGCTTGAGGACTGCGTCGGGCTGGCACCCAGAAAATGCATGGTCGTGGATGGGTATCTCTTCTACGAGAGGATCGAGGGCTTCGACTACCAGGAGGGCTACCACTACCGCCTCCGCATCGAGCGGTCCGACGCCTATCCCGGCCAGGAGCCGCCCGCCGACGCCTCGCGTTACCGGTATCGCCTCCTGGAAGTGCTCGAAAAGACCACCGCATAGCCCATCCCCCGTCGTCGGGCGGCTGATGCGGTCTCTCCTGCAGCCCGGCGCCGTGGGCGCTGTGGACCTGTCCGCGCCGCCGGCTTGGTGCGCCGCGGCATGGAGCGCCGAGCCCACCGGCTCTGGGTCGAGGACGCCGCCTACGCCGAGCGCCGCTACGCCCTGTGCACCGGCAACGTCTGAGCGCAACCGGTAACCAGCGGCTAAAGCCGAGTCAGCGCGCCAGCAGGCGGTAGGCCAGACCCGCCGCCTCGGCGCGGGTGAGGGGCGTCGCGGACTCAGGTCCGTGCCGTTCCGGCGGCATGCCGCGTACGCGCAGCAACTCGTTCCACTCGCCGCGCGTCACGCCTCGACCGCCCGGCACGCAGTTCAGGATGCGGCGTGCCAACTCGTCAGGCACGTCGGCGTCATTCTGGAGAAAGTGCAACAGCCCCAGCGCCCAGTCCCGGTGGCGCTCGGTGATGCGGCGGCGCTCCTCCCCGGAGGCGAGCGGATAGCGCCAGCCGCCCTCCGGGAGGTTGGCAGCGTTCCAGCTCACCTTGCGCACCGGGACACCGCCGGAAACCGTCCAGCGGCCACGCAGCTTGTGGAACAGCTCGCGGCGGTACCAGGCCGGCTTGGCCGGCAGGCGGCGCTTCTGCGGGTCGTTGGTCAGGCAGAGGCGCACGTTGTAGGCCTGGATCGCGGCGTCCCCTTCGCCGGTGGAGCCCGCGCAGATCTCGCCGGTGATGGCGCCATAGGTCCTCAGGCGCAGCTCCCCGCGGCGTATGGCGCGTGGATAGCCGTCGCGGGCGGAGTCGCGGCGCAGGATCGAGAAGATGCGTCCGGCGTGGATCTCGTTCAGCTCCCGGCGCGACTCGCGCCACCCCGACGCAAGCGAGCACGCCGGAGTTGTTGCTTGTCAGATTTACCTATATGTTTCTGACAGACGGAAGGTACGATTGATGACCCGTCTTACGAGTCGCATTGTCGAGCACGTCTCCATGCTTCCCGAGGCCACGCCGGTCTGCCCGGCGGCCCTGCTTCACCTCGGAAGCCGCGCCGCGGTCGATCAGGCGCTGTCGCGGCTCGTTCACTCCGAGCAGCTCATGCGGGTCTGCCGCGGCGTCTACATGAGGCCCGTCGAGACGCGGTTCGGTTTTCGTGCGCCGACGGTCGAAAAGGCGATCGCCTCGCTTTCGGCGCTGTGGGGCGAAACCATCGTTCCCTGCGGCGGCGCCGCTGCCAACACGCTGGGGCTCACCCTGCAGATTCCGGTGGAGCCGGTGTATCTCACCTCCGGGCCCAGTCGACGGTTGTCCTTCTACCGGTTGCTCGTGAGGCTCCGTCATGCTCCTCGCTGGCAACTGGCGGCGCCAAATCGCCGCGCCGGAGATCTCATCCGTGCGCTGGCATGGCTCGGTCGGGACGAAGTCGAGGATGGGCTGACCCGGGCGGCCTCGAGTCTTTCAGGAAACGACCTGGCCGAATTGATGGCTGCGCGCGCGACCATGCCCGGTTGGATGGCGACGGCGGTGAGTGCGCTGTTCCCCGAATGACTGATACGCCATTCCTCTCTCTTTCGGCAGGCGACCGCCGCGACGCACTGGCAGTCGCCGAACGAGCGGGGGCACGGCGAGCCCATATCCTGGAGAAGGACATCTGGATCGTGCTCGTCCTGCACGTGTTGTACGACGCGCCCTTTGCGCGGGAGTTGGTGTTCAAGGGCGGGACCTCGCTGGCGAAGGCATACGGCGCGATCCGCCGGTTCTCGGAGGATGTCGACATCACTCGCGACATTCGTGCGCTCGCTCCGGACCTGGCAGCCGGCGCGGGCGTGGACCCATTGCCGGCGACGCGCAGCCAGGAACGGCGCTGGACGCGAACGATTCGCGACCGGCTGGCGACATGGATACGGGACTGCGCTCGTCCCGAGGTCGAACAGCGCCTCGCTTCCGCCGGCTTGAGGGCGCGCGTGCACGCTGACGGGGAGCTTCTGCTCGTCGTCTACGATCCGCTGTTCGAAGAGTACGGCTTCGTCCGTCCGGAAGTCAGGGTCGAGTTCGGGGCGCGCTCCACCGGCGGGCCGCATGAACGTCGGCCCGTCGTCTGCGATGCTGCTACCTGCCTGCCCGGCCTCTCGTTCCCGACCGCGCGTCCGTCCGTCATGCGTGCCGAGCGGACCTTCTGGGAGAAGGCGACGGCCATGCACGTATTCTGCCGGCAGGAACGGCGCCGGGGTCAACGGCAGTCCCGGCACTGGCACGACGTGGTGCGCCTGGACGACGCCGGCTTCGCGGCACGAGCCTTGGCCGACCGAACGCTCGCTCACTCGGTTGCGCGCCACAAGGCGATGTTCTTCGCCGAAAAGGACACCACCGGCACGTGGATCGACTACGAGGCAGCGGTGCGCGGCACCCTGCAACTGGTCCCTGAGGGTGACGCTCGCGCCGCGCTCGCTGACGACTACGGCAGGATGCTCGCCGACGGCATGCTGCTCGATGATGGCGAGTCGTTCGCATCGATCATCGATCGCTGCGCCGACCTCGAGACGCGCGCCAATCCGCTCACTGCCGATGAGGGAATCGACCGTTGAGCTGAGCTTGACCCCTTACACTTACAGTCCGGCGGCGTGGGCGGTGTGGAAGGTGTCGGCGCCGCCGCGCAGGCCGTCGGGCCCGCGGGTGATGGCCAGCGGGCTGGCGAACGGGCTCATGCCCTCGGTGGTGTAGCGCGGGTCGATCACCGCCACGCGGTGGCGGCGGGCGCGCAGCTCCTCGACCACGTCCGGGTCCAGGCGACCGTCGACGGCGGTCAGCGGCGTGCTGCAATCCAGGCGCGGCGCGTCGATCGCGGCCTGCGGACCGAGCCCGAAGTCGAGCATCTTCACCACCAGGCTGGTGACGCAGTTGGTGATCCGCCGGCCGCCGGAGGCGCCGACCGCCAGCCGCGCGCCTCCGTCTCCCAGCACCAGCAGGGGCGACATGTTGTTCAGCGGCTGCTTGCCGGGCGCGATCGAGTTGACGTGACCGGGGACCGGGTCGACCCACATCATGCCGTTGTTGAGGATGACGCCGGTGCGTCCGGCCACCACGCCGGAGCCGAAGCCGGACCCCAGGGTGTTGGTCAGCGACACGGCGTTGCCTTCGCCGTCCATCACGCACAGGTGGGTGGTGCCGTCGTGGTAGGCCGGTGCGCTGCCGGGCGGGCGCTTCGGGGCCTTGCGGCCCTCCTCCCGCCACGGGTCGCCCGCCTTGAAGCGCGCCGGCGCCTTGTCGCCGATGCCGGCCTGGCGGCGCGCGGCGTAGGACGGCGAGGTGAGGCCGCGCCAGGGCACGTCCGCGGTCTCCGGGTCGGCCAGGTAGGCGAAGCGGTCGGCGTAGGCCAGGCGCGCGGCGCAGATGTAGTGGTGCAGCGCCTCGGCGTCGTTGTGCTCGCAGGCGCGCAGGTCGCTCCCGGACAGGAGCTGCAGGGTCATGGCGCTGGTGATGCCGCCCGAGGCGAACGGCGCCACGCGCACGCGGTCGCCGCGGTAGGCCACCTCCAGGGGCGCCGGGTCGGCGCCGGTCTGCCAGTGGAGCGGCCGGTAGCTCTCCAGGTCGGCATGGTCCAGGATGCCTCCCGCCTCGCGCACCGCGTCGACCAGCCGGCGGCCGATCTTGCCTCGATAGAACGCGTCGGCCCCTTTCCGGCCGATCGCACTCAGCGTGTCGCCCAGGTCCGGCTGGCGGATCCTGACCGGCGCCGCGCGCAGCACGTCGCCGCGCGTGTAGGGGCTGCCGGGGATCTCGATCCCGGACGGCAGCTCGCCCGCAGGCAGAAAGGTGCGGCGCAACTCCGGGTAGCGCGTGAGCTTTCCCACCTGACTCGCGAAGGCCATCACGTCGTGGAACTCGGGAGCGAAGCCGTACTGCGCGAGCTCCACGGCCGGCGCCACCACCGCGTCGAGCGGCAGGCGCCCGAACGCCGCGTGCGCGGCCGTGAGGCCGGCGACCGCACCGGGGGTGGCGATCGAGCGCGGTCCCTCCAGGTTGGCGTTGTCCTCCACGCCCGGCCAGCCGAACGCGCCCACCGCCGCCACGCCGGTGAGGCGGTACATGTCGGGAGCAGCGGCCAGCGACGCGCGCATGGGGAAGGCGAACACGCCGCCGCGCTCCCCCATCTGGTAGACCAGGTAGCCGCCGCCGCCGATGCCGCTGGAGGAAGGCTCCACCACCCCCACCGCGAACGCGGCCGCCACGGCCGCGTCCATGACGTTGCCGCCCGCGCGCAGCGAGCTCAGGGCGGCGGCGCTGGCCAGCCGGTGCTTGGTGGCCACCATGGCGCGCTCCCCGCGCGCCTCGCTCTTGCTCGCGGCGAAGGTGCTCTCACTCACCATCGTTTCACCCATCGCCGTCCTCCTCGGTCTGCAGTCTGAAGTCCAGCATCGTATCGCCGTCGAACAACCCCCAGCCGCGGAACCGCTCGCCCGCCAGGAAACGGGGGAGCCACTCGCGGTCGTCGGCCCACATCCGCTCGTACGGGATCGCGTCGAGCGGCACCCACATCGGCTCGGCCTCCTCGGTCTCCGCGGGCGTGCCGCGCGCGCCGGTGGCGCGGAACACGTGCATGTGAGTCGAGTAACCGTCCAGGAACTGGAACGAGATGACGCCCCGGTGGCGGAGGCGGCCGGCGCGGAGGCGCACCTCCTCCCAGAGCTCCCGCGCGGCCCCCGCCACGGGGGTCTCGCCCGCCTCGACGCGTCCGCCCGGCGCGTTCACCTTGCCGGCCCCCAGCCCGCGCTTCTTGCGGATGAGCAGCGCGCGGCCGTCCTCGACGACGAACACCACCGTGGTGACGTCCACCGGCACCCAGGTGTCCCAGTCGATGTCGCGCAGCGAGCGCGCGTCCGCCAGCGCCGGCAACGGCGGCTATGCCTTCTTCGCGTAGGGCGGCAGCGGCCAGCCCGACTCCGCGCCGATGCGCATGGCCCGGTCCCGCTCCTCCGCCGACAGCGGCGCCACGTCGACGGCGCCGACGTTCTGCTCCAGTTGCGCGCGGTCCCTGGCGCCCGGTATGGCCGCCGTCACGCCGGCGGTGTCCAGCACGAACCGCAGCGCCGCCTGCACCATCGTGCGGCCTCGCTCGGTCAGGAAGCGCAACTCGGCCAGTTTGGCGAGCGCCTCCCGCGCGCGCGGGTTGGTGAAGCGCTCGTGGCGCCGATCCTCACCGTCGAGCTGCTGCGCGTCGAAGTACTTGCCGGTCAAGGCTCCCTGGCCGAGCGGCACGCGGATCAGCGTGCCCAGGTTCGCCTCCAGCGCCAGCGCCAGCGCGTCGTCCGCGGTGGGATTGACGATGCTCAGCCCCACCTGCGCCATGGCCGGGTCCCCCAGGCGCAGCAACTCGCGCACGGCGCCGCCGTCGTTGGTGGAGATGCCCCAGCAGCGGATCTTGCCGGCCTGCTGCAGCTTCGCGAGCTCCTCGGCCACGGCCGGCATCAGCTCGCTCGGCGGCACGCCATGGAGCTGGTAGATGTCGAGGTGGTCGGTGCCGAGCCGCTTCAGGCTGCCGGCGCAGGCGGTCTGCACACGCGTACGCGCGTCGGCTTCGCTGTCGCCCTCGACCGGGGGCGCCACCTTGGTCGCGATCACGTAGCGGCCGCGGCGGCCGGCCAGCGCGCGGCCGATGATCCGCTCCGAGTGGCCGGCGCCGTAGCCCTCGGCCGTGTCCAGCAGGTTCACGCCCAGCGTCTCGGCGTGGTGGATGGTGCGCACCGACTCCTCGTCGTCCATGCCGGGCCAGCCGCCGCCGCCGTGCATGCCGCCCATCTGATAGCAGCCCAGGCCGATGCGCGAGACCTCGATGCCGGTCTTGCCGAGCGTTCGGTATTCCATGCCTCTCTCCTTCAGCGCTCGACCGGCGCCGTGCGGTCTTCGGCCATGCTGCGATGGACCGCCTCCGTGAACGCCATGTACTGGACGCCGATCTCGAACGTGTTGCGCTCGATCGCGCCCTCGCCGCGGATGGCGGCGCAGAACTCCTCCTCCACCCGCCAGCCGGGCGGCATGAGCTCGCCCGGGCGGGGCTTGGCAGGGGGGATCGGCAGAGGTACGAGCGCGTCGTCGTCCCGCCGCGCGCCCAGAAGTTGACCGCCGGCGATGCGCAACGTGCCCTCCGAGCCGTAGATCGTCGTCCCGGCCATTCCGTGGCCCATCACGCTGGAGAGCTGCAGGTGCAGCGTGGCACCGCACGCCATGTCGGCCAGGACCTCCAGGTGGTCGGGAAGCTGCATGGCCTGCGCGACGCCCGCGTCGTCGCGGCGGGTCGTCACGAAGGTCTTGCCGATCGCCGCCACGCGGGTGGCTGGCCCCACCCAGCGCATGATCGTCTCGTAGGTGATGCCCATCGAGCCGATGTTCAGCCCGCTGTAGACGGCGCTGTCGCGCCACACCGCTGGCGCCTCGCGGTCGATGAAGCCGCCGCCGCCCAGGTGCTCGACCGCCAGCACGTCACCGACGTAGCCGTCGGCGATGTGCCGGCAGATGGTCGCGTCCATGCCCAGGGTCATCGCCGCCGGCACCACCTGCGTGACCAGGTCGGGCCGCGCGCGCGAGGCGGCCAGCATCTCCCGCGCCTCGGCCAGGTTCAGGGCCAGTCGCGCCTCGGTCAGCACGTGCTTGCCTGCCGCCAGGGCGGCGAGCGTGACCGGCTTGTGCAAGTAGGGCCAGGTGCCGATCAGGACGGCGTCGACGTCGTCGGCCTCGACCAGCTCGCGCCAGTGGTCGTGGACGCGGCCGATGCCGTGCTCGGCCGCCGCCCGCTCGGAAGACTGCCGGGAGCGGTTGACGACGCTGACCAGCTCGACGTCGGGCTGCGCCTTCAGTCCGGGGATGTGGCGGTTGCGGGTGTTGTTGCCCGCGCCGACGATGCCGATGCGGATCGTGCCGCTGCTTCGTGACATGGCCGGGATGATACCGCAGGCGGCGACGCGTTCTCCCGTCAGAGGTCGAACACCACCTCCAGAGGTGCATGATCGCTCAGTCCGCCCTCGGCGATCGTGCCCATCTTCCCGGTCCAGTACTTCGCGCGACGCACGCGGAGGTCACCGCTCGCGAAGACGTGGTCGCTCCGCGTTCCCGCAACGAAACTGCATGGGACTTCATCGTGGCCATGCAGATCCAGGTATACGTCACGCACCCCGAACTTCCGGAGCGCCAGAGGATCGTCCGATTCATCGCCGTGCAGGTCGCCGGCCAGGATGGTTGGATGCCGGCCTCTGCGCGACATGGCCGAGTGAATCGCTTCCCTGCGGTCGGGAAGCTCTCCCCACAGGCACGCGGTGTGCAGCCTGATTCCGTTGGCAAGCTGCACCGAGAGCGAAGCATGCATGTTCGGCCATCGGCTTTCCGTATCCATCGCGCCGTCTGCGGGCGAGAGCAGGTGGACAGGGGCCTTCGAGGCGATGAGTACGCCGCTGTAGGCACGCATCGGGGCCCTCACGGGGCTCATCCAATGAGGAAGGCCGATCTCACTCAGCAGCGGCTTCCACCGCTCGAGGGAAGTTCGCATGATTTCCTGCAACGCGATGACGTCCGGAGACAGGCCCCGCAGAAACTCGGCCTGCGACCGTGTGTCGGCTCGATGCCCGGTGTTCCACGTGACAAGACGCATGGACCTGATCCAACCACATTCCAATCACTCGTAGAAGCGACAGGCGTCCGTGGCCGCCGCTACGAGCCGGCCAGTACCTCCGCGAAGAGCTCCCGGTCGACGTTGCCGCCCGAGAGCGCCAGCGCGACGCGGCTGCCGCGCATCCGCGACCGCTCCTGGATCAGCGCCGCCAGCGGCCCCGCTCCCGCCCCTTCGGCGACGTTGTGCGTGTCGGTGTAGTAGGCGCGCATCGCCGAGCGCAGCTCGGCTTCGGAGACGGCGACGACCCGGTCCACGCCGGCCAGGATCAAGGCGAGCGCCTCTTCGTCGGGGACGCGCACCGCCATGCCGTCGGCGATGGTCGGCGCGGGACCCGTCGGGCGCGATTCGCCCGCGGCGAACGAGCGCTGATAGGCAGGCAGCGCTGCCGAGACCACTCCGATCACCGCCGTCGTCGGTGACAGCGCGTTGCGGGCGGCCATCACCCCGCAGATGCCGGAGCCCAGGCCGATCGGCACGTAGACGGCGTCCAGGTCCTCAACCTCGCGGAACAGCTCCATGCCGTAGCTGGCCACGCCCCTCACCAGTTCCGGGCTGAACGACGGCATCAGGTGCGTGCGGTCACCGGCGGCCAGTACGGCGGCATGAGCATACGCTTCATCGAAGTCCTTGCCGTGCTCGACGAGCCGGGCGCCGAACGCGCGCATCGCAGCGTTCTTCTCACGGCTGTTGCCGGCCGGCATCACCACGGTGGCGGAGAGTCCGGCCCGGCGCGCGGCGAAGGCGACGCTCTGGCCGTAGTTGCCCCGCGTTGCCGCCACCACCTCGTTGACCCGCGGTTTGGCGCCGCGCAGCCGGTCGACCGCCACGATCGCGCCGCGCAGCTTGAACGAGCCGATGGGGGTGTGATTCTCGTGCTTCACCCACACGGCGCAACCGGTCCGCTCGCACAGCAGCGGCCAGCGGTACTGCGGCGTCGGCGGCATGGCGCGGTAGACGATCTGGGCCGCGCTCTCGATCTCGTCAAGCGAAGGAAGCCGTGCGTCGGACACGCCTACAACGTACGCCTTCGGCAGGCCGGCGGGAAGCCTTCGCCCCCATCTCCTGCCTCTCCATTACTGTTCGTCTGGAGGCGTGCTGCATGCGTACCACACCGCCCGATCGAGCCACCGCGCTGTTCTACGAGCTGTTCAGTGGGCTTCCCCGGCAGGGACCGGGGACAGAACCCAGCACGCGCCGGGCCCTCGGGCTCGTGCCGGACGTGGGACCACGGACCCGCGTCCTCGACGTCGGTTGCGGGACCGGCGCCCAGACATTGGTTCTGGTGCAAAGCTCGCCGGCGCGCATCGTCGCCGTCGATAACCACCCCCCGTTCATCGACGAGCTGAGCCGCAAGGCGCATGAACTGGGCATCGCGGATCGGCTGGAGGCCCGCGTCGCGGACATGCGCCGACTCGTCTTCGCCGACGGCTCCTTCGACCTGATCTGGTGTGAAGGCGCGATCTACAAAATGGGTGTCGAAGCGGCCCTCCGCGATTGGCGCCGGCTGCTGCGCGCAACGGGCACGTCGCGCTGACCGAGGTATGCTGGCGGAAGCCCGACCCGCCCGCGGCGTGCACAGCGTTCTGGAACCGCGAGTACCCGGCTATACGCGACACCTCCGCGCTCCTGGAAGCCACCGAGGCGTGCGGCTACGAGACCGTCGGGCACTTTCCCCTCCCCGCGTCCGCATGGTGGGACGACTACTATCGGCCACTGCAAGACAACGTGACCGCATTCCGGACGCGTCACCACGATGAGCCGGACGCACAGTTGTTGGCGGAGCAGTGCCAGAGGGAACTGGACATCTGGCATGCCTACTCGGACTTTTACGGTTACGAGTTCTTTGTGCTCCGCGCCCGATGAGATCCTGCACGGTAGCCAAGGTACGTCAGCCGATGTTCAGCGATTTCGGGAACCGCCGTCGCCAGATCTCGCAGCGCTGTGCATCTCGCGCTTCATAGGCTTCCAAGGCCGAGGCAGGGCTCAGACCGAAGTGTCCCTCATCGTCTTCTCCAAGCGCCGTGAGCCGCATCGTGTACCACGCGGTAACTCCACCTTGGGGAGGCGGATCAAACACCGGGAATTCAGGATCTCCCCCGTCGTCGCTCAACCACGTATTGGCGAGCGCTGGATTGAGCGCCATCGCGCGGGCAAGGCTCACCGCGTCGACGCATCCCTTCTCGACCGCGTCTCTCGCCTGATCCCTTGTCTCGAATCCTCCTGTCGCCATGATTGGAATGGCCGTCGCCCCTTTCGCGCGCTCTGCAAAGTCAGTGAAATAGGGCCCCGCTGATTGCCTGCCGTCGGAACTCGATGCTGCACCTGGAAAGTACGTTCCTCCGCTGACGTCGATAAGGTCGACAGACGTCCGGTCGAGCATGCGAACCACTTGCAGCGCATCGTCTTCCGCAAGACCGCCCGCCAGATTGTCCGTCGAGTTGATCTTGATGCCGACCGGAAACGATACGCCAACGGCCTGCCTGACGGCGTCTATCACGTCGTGAATGATGCGGAACCGCCCTTCGATCGAGCCGCCATAGGCATCCGTCCTTCGATTGAACAGAGGTGACAGGAATTGGCTCAACAGAAACCCGTGCGCCGCATGGATCTGGACGCCCCCGAATCCTGCATTCTTCGCGAGTATCGCAGCTCTTGCGTATATGCCGGGCAATTCACGAATGTCATCGCCTGACATCCCTTCGCACCGGAGTCCTTCAATATCCAGTGGAGAGGGTCCCTTGGGCCGACTGATCGGGACATGTGACAGAGCCCCGGCATGGCCGATCTGCGGCCAGATTTCGGCACCGTTTGCTGACCCTCGTCGTGCCAGGACTTGCATGGCCTGCACATCGGCATCCGGCGCAAGAACAAGATTGCCGGGTTTCTCGGGATAACGGGGATCCGCCTGCACCTCGCCGATCAACGATAGCGCCGTCCCACCTTCGGCCCATCGTTCGTAGAGCCGCACCTGGGCTTCGGTGGGGTTACCCTCGCCATCTCCAAGCGAGTCGGACATCGCGGACTTTACCAGGCGGTTCTTCAATATCACGCCACAAGGCAACTCCAGGGGTCGTCCCAGCACAGTCATCGATTCGGGTATGTCGTTCGATCTCGAGCGGTTGTCAAGCCCGGCACGGGTACTCATGGCTCCGGCAGAACCGAGTCCTCCGGACTCGCTTCCGCCCCCATCCCCAGCCTCTCCATGGGTCCCCGGGTGTACTGCTTGCGCACTACACCAGAGGGACCCATAGTCCCCGCCCATGAGCCATGCAGCGATCGAGCGCGCGATGAGCGTTTCCTGGGGACCGGGAGCCGCCGACGACGAGTCCTACTGGGAGCGGATCCGTGCCCGCTTTCCGTTGGATCCGGACCTGGTCTACCTGAACAGCGCCGCGCTCGGCGTGCCGCCCGACCCGGTGATCGCCGCCGTGCACGAAGGCTACCTGCGCCTCTCGCAGGACCCCGACGCCGGCAAGATCGACTACCGGCGCTACAACGACGAGGTCGCCGTCCCGGAGCTGGCGGCGCTGATGGGAGCGCGGCCCGAGGAGCTCGCCATCAACCGCAACGCCTCGGTAGGGCTGGCGCTGGTCGCCGACGGCGTCACCGGCCTGCGCGCCGGGGACGAGATCCTCACCACCAGCCACGAGCACCCGGTCGGCGTGGAGCCCTGGCGCGCCCGAGCCGCCCGCGACGGGCTGGTGGTCCGGGAGGTGGAACTGCCGAGTCCCGTCGAGGACGCGGCGCAGTTGATCGAGCCGCTGCGCGCCGCGATCACCGGCCGCACCCGCGTTCTGGCCTTCTGCCACGTCACCCGCGGCGGCATCCGCTACCCGATCGAGGCGATGTGCCGCCTGGGGCGCGAGCACGGCCTGATCATCGCCATCGACGGCGCCCAGGCGATCGGCCGAGTCCCGGTCGACGTGACCGCGTACGACTGCGACCTGTATGCCGCCAGCCTGCACAAGTGGCTGCTGGCGCCGTCGGGGACCGGCGTGCTCTACGTCCGGCAGGAGTTCCAGGAGCGCTTCGGCACGATCACCACGCCGCCCGGCCCCACCGCCTCGAGGTACGAGGAGGAAGGCACGTTCGACCTGCCGACGCGCGCCGGCATCGGCGTGGCGGTCGCATGGCTGCGCCAGATCGGCATGGGCGCGGTCGAGGCGCGCAACCACCTGCTGGCCGAGCGGCTCCGCGCCGGGCTGGCGCAGATTCCCGGCATGGACATCGTCAACTCACCCAAGCGGGAGTTCGTGGCTCCGGGGACGACGCTGGTGGTGCCGCCCGGCGGCGACGCCGCCGGCTGGCGCGCGCGACTGCAGCAGGACTACAACCTGCGGGTCGACGACCACGTCCGGGACGGGCACGACGCGCTGCGCATCTCCACCCACTACTTCGTCTCGCCCGCCCAGGTCGACCGCCTGATCGCCGCCATGGCCGCCGAGACAGGGTAGCGATCGCAGAGCTCGTCTTGACAAAATAGACAAAATAGACGAGATTCCTATTGTGACCCAGACGAAGAAGCGTTGCATCCGGGAGTTGGAGAGCGTGGTGCATGAGGTCGCCGACGGCTTCAGCGAAACTGCGGTCGCCGCCCTCGTAGCGCACCCCGAGGCTGTGCGGTCCGCGCTTGCGGTCGTAGCGAACACACTGTCGTCTCAACTCACGACGAGGGCATCGGCAGACGAACCGGCGGTCGAGACGCTTTCAGGCACCAATCCGCAGTTGACCGACGTGGAGAAAGCGGGCAGGCAGCTCTCGGCCCGAACGCGACAGGGAGGACCGGAAGCGTTGCTCACTTCCGACCAGCTTGCCGCCCGGGTTGGCCTCAAGACCCGCCAGTCCGTCCACGAGTGGCTCCGGAAGGGTAGGGTCATTGGGTGGCGGGGCGCCAAGCGCGGCTATGTCTTCCCTGCCGAGCAGATCGACGAGCGTTGCCGTCCGCTTGCCGGACTTGACCAAATCGTGCCGCGTTTCGGCGATGGTTATGCAGCGTGGGTCTGGTTGACGACGCCACGGCCATCGCTCGACGGGGCGAAGCCGCTCGCGCTGATGCGCCGAGGGGAAACTGAACGCGTGACGGCGGCCGCAAAAGGGGACTTGCAAGGCGACTTCGCGTGAGCGCCGCGTACGAGCCAGACCGCATTCGCGGACGGCTTCGCGCGGTTCGCCTCGATCGGATGTACCGGTTGATCCACAGGCGGTACGGTGGCCATCCGTTGGGATCCGTTGCCGTTCCCAGTCGGTTCGGCGATCCGGCAGGTCGTTACTCGGTCCTCTATGCGGCCGAAGCCGTCCGTTGCGTGTTCTGGGAGGCACTGGGGCGTAATCGGTTCACACGTCGCAAGCACCGCGAGCTTCCGCGCTCTGATGTCGATGACAGGCTCGTGGTGTCGATCCGCTCGACCGAGACCCTGACACTGGTAGATCTTCGCGGGGACGGTCCGATCCGAATCGCCGCTCCGACGGCGGTCACTCACGACGCCAACCATGCCGCTGGACGCGCTCTCTCGTCAGCGACCTACGCAACGGTACCGGAAGCAGACGGATTCCTGTTTCGGTCGAGATTCACCGGGCACGTATGTGCGGCGATATACGATCGCGCCATCCCAAAGCTGGCGGTCCTGGACGTATCGTCGCTCATCGACAACGCGGACTTCCTCAGCGCGCTCACCGATTACGAGATCGTGCTCCTAACCCCGCCAACGTCGCCGTCCTGAGATGTGATGCAGGCTGATGCTCCCGCAGCCTACAACGCGGCCAGCGCCTCCCGTTGGCGGGCCAGCCGCTGGTCGCGGTCGGCGGCGAAGCGCGTGATGCCGGCGGCGATCGACTGCTCGTCCAGGTGTGCCTCGGCGATCACGTCGGACTCCTTGCCGCCGGTCAGCCAGCGGTCGTGCCAGTCGGAGACCAGGGAGTACTCGGAGGTCAGCGGCCCCACGTCGCGCACCGGCCACATGCGCTGGGTGCCGGTGGTGACCACCATCAGGTCGTTCTTGGCCGCGGCCGGCAGCACCGCGTCGCGGTAGGCCTGCGGCTGGCGGTCGAAGAGCTCCTCGCTGATGGCCGCGACCACCTTGACGTTGATCCCCTGCTCTTCCAGGCGCGGCAGCGCCTGCAGCAGGTTGAAGGTCGAGCTCGATCCCTGGGCCAGCACGTAGCCGTGCCGGGGCTTACCGGGATCGAAGTCGCGGATCACGTAGAACCCCTTGGCAGCGGCCTTGAGGTCGGTGTCGGCGAACGTCGCGCGGTCGGCCACCGGGAAGTCCGGGCGCGCCACCTCGATCACGATCACGCCGACCAGCGGGTCGCGGGCGGCGATCTCCGCGGCGGCGAAGTAGCCGGGCGCCACGTCGTTGTAGTCCCAGAAGCTGAGCGTGATGACCTGGCCGCGCGGGAACAGCTTCCACACCTGCGGCGCGAAGATGCCGAAGTGCGTGCGCGCGTCGGCCGCCGTCTCCGGGCCGGAGTGGCCGGCCAGGATGTGCAGGACGCCGACCCGGAACGGACTGTCCTGGTTCTGCTGGCTCCACACGCGCGCGGGCAGGTACATGAACGGCGTGAACGCGCCGTAACTGCCGCTCAGCGCCCACACGCCGGAGTGCACGTTCGGGTCGAGCGAGGCGCTCTGCCCCACCAGCCCGATGGCGGTGGAGGCGTTGCCGGCCTCCTGGATGGCCGCCTTGAGCCGCGTGCCGCCCTGGTTGGCGAGCGGATCGTAGTGGCCGGTGAGCGATCCCTTCTCCACGTTGATCGATCCCGACAGGTCGGCCGACACGGTGAGGAAGCGGTTGCCGGTGACGTGGTTCAGCCACTTCACCACCTCCGAGATCGCGCGGCGCGTGCCCTGCACCTCGCCCGGCTGCTTGAACAGCTCGATGCTCTCCTCGCCGGTGCCCGCGCTCACCGTCTGAGGCTCCACCGGGATGGCCGAGACGCGCAGGCGCTCGTCCTGAAACGGGTCCGTGCGGTGGTCGACCCGCAGCGTGACGTCGTCACCCACGTCGTCGCCGATGGCCACCAGCCGGTCGGCAAGCCACTCGCCGAGCCCGTCCTGCTCCAGCACCGACATGACCACGTCGATGTTGGTCTTGAACTGGCGGATGCGTTCCGCCTCGTCGTCGACCGGGCCGTCGTGGATCCCCTCGAAAGTGACGCCGAAGCGCCGCTCGAAGGTGCCGGCCAGGGCGACGAAGTACGGGACGTTCATCTTCATCTCGTACGGATGGCTGTGATAGCCGACCAACTGCTCGCCGAACCCGGCGATGGTGCCGTTGGTCGCGGCCGGCCACCAGCCCTTGGTGGTGCGGCCGACCACGATCATCGGCCGCCGGTCGTCCGGGTCCCATTCCTCCATGGTCTTGAGCGCCCCGACGACCTGGTCGTAGTCGTTGCCGTCGTCCAGGGTCAGCACGTTCCAGCCGTAAGCCGACCACTGCTCGGCGATCCGGTACCCGTCGAACGACTCCGACACGACGCCGCCGACCAGCGAGTCGTCGATGCCGGCGTTGTTGTACGACAGCAGGATGCGCAGCCGCTTGCCCACCTTCTGGGCCACGGCCTGCGTCTTCATCTCCTGCGAGTGGCCGGAGGTCATGGCGAACTCGCCTTCCAGGGCGACGATCTTGGGCGAGTCGCCGGCGCCCATGAAGTCCCAGAAGGCGGCCTTGCCGGCGGCGGTGGCGATGCCGATGCCGGACGGGCCGCCGTTGACGTCGTTGATCAGGTCGGTGGTCTCCGAGTGGCCGGCCAGCGACCGGATGCCGCGCAGCTTCGCCTGTGCGAACAGCGGATCGTCGGCCAGGCCGTTGTCCTGGAGCAACGTTGCCAGCGCCCCCGCCCCGCGACGAAAGCCCAGGCAATCGATCGGCAGCATGGCGATCTCGGGATCCACCTGGTAGCGGTGATGGCCGGTCGCGGTGTAGCGGCGGGCCATCGCCTCGCCCATGACCATCCACAGCGCGTACAGGGTCGGGATGTTGTGGCCGCCGGCGAGCAGCAGCTTGTCCCCGAACGGGTGCTTGGGCCGGCGGTAGTCGTAGCGCAGGCCGCCGTGCTCCGGCCCCACCAGGTGCAGGGCGACATTGTAGGGCGTGTAGGCCAGCGGGCCGCCGAAGTGGCCTGTCTGCGCGTAGTTGCCGAGCAGGGTCAGCGTCATGGCGGTCAGGAAGCCGACGTCCTCCAGCCGCTGCCGGTCGTAGGCGGGGAGTTTCACGCTGTGTTCCGATGCCTCGCCCGCGGGCGCGGCGGTGCGAACCAGAACTGATGTTCCGTCAGTACCCATTGTCATCTCTCTTGTCGGCACCGGCGGCGCCTGCGTCAGGCCGCGGTGCGTGATGGTCTTCGGAGAGCGCCGCGGTGGTGGCGGCGCCATCGATTGAGCCTACCGCACGGCGCGCTTGCCGTCACCCATGCCGCTCCGTCGTCAGCGGGACAATGACGTCCGCCAGTTGGCCTTCACTTCAGCGAGACGGAGGTTCTCTTCCTCCGCTTCGTGCTCTTTCAGAGACCCGCGAACCGGCGACCACACTTTGCTTGGGCGCCTACTCAAGCCATCGCTGTTCGGGCGCGCCTCCGGAGGGCGTTCGGCCCTATCGCAGGGCACTGAACGCTCGCTCGAACCGGCCGCTGAGCTCATCCATCCCGGCGCGCTTCTGCGAGCCGTCGAGGTCGGTGCGGCGGATCATCACGTGCGCCTGCTTCTCGAAGTCGTTGACCAGCCGGCACGCCTCGACGATGGCGGCGTGGTTGGGCTCCGGGATGACGATGCAGCCGCCCTCATCGCCGTGGACGAGGTCGCCGGTCCGCACCGTGATGCCGCCGACCTGCACCGGCTGGCCGTAGTCCGACCAGCGCAGCGCCGCGTGCTGGATCACGCGCGCGATCGCGAACACGCCGAACCCCTGGTCGATGATCCCAGGCAGGTCGCGGACGCCTCCCGAGGTCACCATGCCGATGGCGCCGGCAGCCATGAAGCCCTTGGCCATGCCGTCGCCCATCACGCACTCCCGGTAGGGATCCGGGCCGACGGTCTCCACCACGATCACGCGCGGCAGCTCGCTCGCCTCGATCGCCTCCATCATCTCGAAGTACGGCTCCGTCTGCGGGCCGCCTTCCGGGGTGCAGGTGTCGATCTTGATCGTGATCGCCTCTCCCACCAGCGGCGGCAGATCCGGCGTCATGCACTGGATGCGCCCGTCCATGGCGTATGTGTGCGGCTCCGAGTGGCCGAGCGCCGAGAGGGCATTGCAGACCAGGGCGGTCTCCGAGTCCCCGAGGCTTTCGATGAGTGCTGTGTCCATCAGGAGCGCGAGACTACCGGCCGCACAATCGGCCGGCAAGGCGCACTTGACCCCATGCAGGCATGACCGGACACTGCGGCGTCATGCGCATCGTGGTAGTGGGCGGCGGCGTGATCGGGCTGAGCACGGCCTTCCACTTGGCCGACCGCAACGCCGGCCAGGTGATCCTGGTGGAAAAGGGGCCGATCGGCGACGGCTCCAGCTCGCGAGCCGGCGGCATCATCACCGGACTGATGGGCACGGAGACGGCCGTCCGCACCCGCAAGGTCAGCCTGGAGCTGTTCCACCGGTTCAGCCGCGAGGTGGATGGCTACACCTTCCACGACGTCGGCACCCTCAACCTGGCCGAAGACCAGGGCGCGGGACGGGTGGAGATGCTGCCGCTCTACGACCGGCTGGAGGCCCCCTACGAGATCCTGGACGCGGACGAGATGCGCCGCCGCTGGCCGCTGATGGCGGTCCCGGACGACGCCTGGGCGCTGTACGATCCGATCGCCGGCTACAGCGAGCCGGACGAGTACGTGGCCGCCATGGGCGCCCACCTGCGCAAGCTGGGCGTGGAGATCCGCGAATTCGAACCCGTGCTGGAGTTCCCGATGCAGGGCGACCGGGTGATCGGGGTCCGCACCGAGGCCGAGACCATCGAGGCGGACGTCGTCGTCTGCGCCTCGCACGTCTGGTCGATCCGGCTGCTGGAGAAGTTCGGCTGGCGCATGCCGTCGAAGGTGTTCGTGCACCAGCGCTACGTCTCCACTCCGGTGCCCAAGCCGGTGGTCCTGCCGGCGGTCAACGACCATCCGCGGCACGGCTACTACCGCCCCGCGTTCGGCAATCGGGTGCTGATCGGCATCGAGACGCCGGACCGCGAGGAGGTGCCCCCTCCGGAGCGGGAGACGCATCTGTCGAGCTTCTCCGTGGACCCGGAGATCCGGGAGCGGGAATTGCGCCGCCTGCAGTACGTGGTGCCCGGCGTGGCGCCGCTGTCGTGGGAGATCGAGAAGGTGGGACTCCTGGCCTATTCCGCGGACGGCGAGCCGATCCTGGGCCCGGTGCCGGGCGTGCGCGGCCTGATCTGCGCCGGCTGCTTCCACTCCGGCGGCTTCGCCTACAACCCGGTGGCCGGCCTGCTCGCGGCCGAGTGGGCCGTGGACGGCCGCACCGGCATCGACATCAGCGCCTTCGCGCCGGACCGGTTCGATCCGCAGCAGGCACGCGAGTTCATCGACTCCCACATCTGCCACGCCGACTACCAGCACGGCCTGCACGCGGGCGGCCGACACTGACCGCACGGAGGACCACATGCCCGAACGGTTGAATCCCGGAAAGATCTCGGTCGCCGTCATCATCGGCGGCCACGCCTACGACGTGCCGGCGTTCAAGCGGCTGTTCGACTCGTTCCAGGACGTCGTCGCCTACCCGCAGGACATCAGCAACTTCTCGCGCGCGTGGGGCGTGGCTCCCGACGCCTACGACGTGCTGCTGTTCTACAACGCCGGCGGCGACACGGCGGCCGACATGGACGCGACCTGGGGGGACGGCACCGCGGCGGCGGTCGAGGCGGTCGGCACGGCCAAGCAGGGCGTGGTGATGTTGCACCACGCCATCCGTTCCTACATGGCGTGGCCGAAGTGGTCGGCGCTGCTCGGCATCCCGCACGAGCAGCGGGAGGGATCCGAGTTCACCGTCGAGTTCGGGCAGACCATGCGGGTGACGGTCACCGACCCCGACCATCCGATCGGCCGCGGAATCGAGCCCTGGGACGTGGTCAACGAGGCGTGGCCGACCATGGCGTGGGCGCCCGATGCCGACGCGACGGTCCTCATGACCACCGACAACGATGTGACCAGGACGAAGACGATAGCATGGTGCCACAGCCTGGAGAACGCCAGGGTGTTCTGCCTGACCCCGGGCCACGACGACCAAGCGTACTCGACCCCCAGCTATCGGACCACGTTACATCGCGGCATCCGCTGGGCGGCCGGCCGGCTGTAGCCGCCAGCGCCGCGTGGGTCAGCTCAGTCGTCCATCCTGGGCTTGGCGCCGTAGTGCTTGAACGAAGGCAGCAGCCGGCCGGCGCTGATGCCGCCGTCGACGTGCATCACCTGCCCGGTCACCCAGTCGGCGTCGCTCGACGCCAGGTAGACGGCGGCGCGGGCGATGTCCTCGGGCGTCCCCCAGCGGCCGAGCGGCGTGTAGCGCATCCACGCCTCGTGCAGCGCCGAGCCCTCATCCGGAGGCGGGTCGTTGGGGACCGGTACCGCCCCGGGCGCGATCGCGTTGATCTGGACGCCGTGCTCGGCAAGGTCGAACGCGGCGCCGCGCGTGAAGCCGATGATGGCCGCCTTGCTCGCCTCGTAGGGCGCCGCGTAGTGCGTGCCGGAGACCCCGTGGATGGACGACATCGTGATGATCTTGCCGCCTCCGCTGCGGGCCATGAGCGCCGCCGCGTGGCGGACCGTGAGGTAGGTGCCGGTCACGTTCACCCGCATCACGCGCTCGAACTCCTCCGTGCCGAAATCCAGCAACGGCTTCAGCGCGCCGCCGATGCCGGCCACCGCCGCCGCGATATCCAGACGGCCGAAACGCTCCTCTGCCTTCGCCACCGCCGCGGCGACATCCGCCTCGCAGGCGACGTCCGCCCGGACGACCTCAGCACGCCGGCCGGCGTCGCGCACCGCCTGCGCGGTCCGTTCCGCTCCCTCGGCGTCGCCGCGATAGACGACGATGCTGTCGGCGCCCTCGGCCGCGAACTCCCGGCAGATCGCGCCGCCGAGCCCGCCGGACGCGCCGGTGACCAGCGCCACCTTGTCCCGTAGTCGCATGACGCGAGCATACTCCACCCGGCGCCGACCCGAGCCAGCCCGGACTTCGCACGCCCCTTGTCACGCTCCAGCGAGATGGTGTATAAGCGCTGCTACTTCAATGGGTAGTGCCCGCGTCATCATGCCGATGGTCCATCCGGCGGCAGAGTGGGCGCTCATCCTGGAGGTGTCCATTCGGTAGGGTCAACGTCGCCGATTCCCGGCTACGTGAAGGAAGCCCTGCCATTGGTGCAGGGCCTCTTTTCATTGACCGGCGACCGGCGGCGCCGTACCGGCGGAGCGGCGCCGATGATCATCCAGGCACACGGCTTGCGGAAACGCTTTCAGGTGCGGACGCGTGCGCCCGGTGCGCTCGGCGCCCTCCGCGGCCTGGTCATGCCCCGCCGGCGGCGGATCACCGCGGTCGATGACATCGAGCTGGCCGTCGACCGGGGCGAGGTGATCGCCTTCATCGGGCCGAACGGCGCCGGCAAGTCGATGACCATCAAGCTGCTCACCGGCATCCTGCATCGCGACGCCGGTACCGTATCGGTGCTTGGCATGGATCCGCAGCGGCATCGCCGCCGGCTGGCGTACCGGATCGCCACCGTGTTTGGCCAGAAGTCGCAGCTCTGGTTCCACCTGCCGCCGATCGACACCTTCAGGCTGCTGGCCGACGTGTACGACCTCGAGCCCCGCCGCGCACGGCAGCGCATCGCGTCGCTGACCGAGATCTTCGGCATCGAGAAGCACCTGACGACCCCGGTGCGCAAGCTGTCCCTGGGCGAGCGCATCCGGTGCGAGATCGCGGCATCGCTCATTCACGACCCGGAGCTCCTGTTGCTGGACGAACCGACGATCGGGCTGGACGTCGTGATCAGGCAGCGCATCCGCGACCTGATCGCGGAGGTGAACCGCGAGCGCGGCGTCACGGTGTTCCTGACCTCGCACGACACGGGAGACATCGAGAAGGTGTGCCGCCGCGCCGTCGTGATCAATCACGGGCGCATCGTCTGGGACGGCGCCGTCGGCGAGCTGCGGGGCTCGCTGCTGGCTACCAAGATCATGGACCTCAAGCTGGAGGCACCGCTCGTCCTCGATCAGCCGGACGTCACCATCCGCCACGCGGGGCGCTACACCGCCACGCTGGAGGTGGACACCCGGCGCACCCGCATCGAGGCCGTGGTGCGCGCGATTCTGAAGCGCAACACGGTGCTGGACATCACCATCTCCGACCCGCCCATGGAGGAGGTGATCGCCGCGCTCTACGAGTCGGGCGGCAACCGTCAGGCCGGGGCGCCGTCGTGATCGCTTCCGTGGCCGCCCGTTGCGGTCCGCGGCTTCGCCGGTACGCTCGCGCATTCACGTATGCCGGGCGCGACCAGATCGCCTATCCGTTCGCGCTGCTCACCCGCAGCCTGATGCTGATCGTCTTCGTGTACGTGTTCAACGCGCTGTGGCGGGCGATCGCCGGCGGCGACGGCCAGCTCCGCGGCCTCACCGTCGTGCAACTGACGTGGTACCTGGTGTTCACGGAGATGGTCGAGCTGGCGCGGCCCTCGGTGATGGGCGAGATCCAGGGGCAGGTGCAGGATGGCAGCATTGCCTACGGGCTGGTGCGGCCCTACTCCTATCCCCTGTTCGCGCTGGCCCGCGCCTTCGGCCAGGCGGTGACCAAGACGGTACCGATCGGCCTGGCGGGAGCGGTGGTGGCCCTGGCGCTGGTGGGACCGCTGCCGGGACTGGCGGCGGCGCTGCCGCGCGGGCTGGCCCTGCTCGCCGGCGCGCTGCTGCTCAACTGCCTGTGGATGCTCGTCATCGGCCTGACCGCGTTCTGGTTCGAATCGGTGATGCCGTTCCAGTGGATCCACCAGAAGCTGGTGTTCATCCTCGGCGGGATGCTCTTTCCCCTGGACCTGCTGCCGCCCTGGCTGGGCTCCGTCGCCGAGCGCCTGCCATTCGCGTTTCAGGCCTACTGGCCGGCGCGCATGATCGTCGATCCCGCCCCGGAACGGTTCGGCGCTGCGCTGCTCGGCACCGGGCTGTACGCCCTGGCTCTGGGCGCGCTGGCGATCGCCCTGTTCCGGATCGGCAAGCGCCGGGTACAGGCCCATGGCGGGTAACCCGTCCGGCGTGCGGGAGCGGCGCCTGGCGCGGACGCTCCGCCTGATCGGCCGCTACGCACGCGTCAACCTGGCCGCCAATGCCGCGTACCCTGGTCCCTTCGCGATCCAGGTGATCGCCATGGCCGCCAACAATGCCCTGTTCCTGGCTTTCTGGGTGATTCTGTTCGAGGCGATCGACGCGCCGATCCGCGGTTATTCGTTCACCGACGTGGCGTTTCTGTGGGCGGTGGCGGCGGCCGGATTCGGGCTCGGCGCCATCGTCTGCGGCAACGCCGGCCGGCTCTCGCGCATCATCTTCCAGGGCGACCTGGACGTGTACCTGACGCAGCCCAAGCCGGTGCTGCCCAACCTGCTGGCATCGCGCATGTCGGTGTCGAGCTGGGGGGACCTGCTGTACGGGCTGGGACTGTTCGCCTTCACGCAGCCGCTCACCGTGTCGAGCGTCGCCCTGTACCTGCTGTTCACGGTCCTGGCCGCCGGCGTGTTCACTGCCGTGCGCGTGCTCTACCACAGCCTGACGTTCCTGCTGGGCAACGCCGAGGACGTGGCAGGGGTCGGCTCGGAGCAGGTCATCACCTTCTCGCTGTACCCGGGGTCGATCTTCGACGGGCCGCTGGTCGCGGTCGTGCTGCACACCCTGATCCCCGCGGCGCTGGTCGCCCATCTGCCGGCGGAGCTGTTTCGCGCCGTGGCCCGAGGAGCGGCCGTCGACTGGGGCCTGCTGGCGGCGATCGTCGGCGGCGACGCCGCGCTCATCGCGGCCGCCGGAGCCGTGTTCTACCTGGGGTTGCGCCGCTACGAGTCCGGCAACCGCATCGGCGCCCGGATCTGAGCAGGCTCCCGGCGGCTCAGGCCATGGTCAGCGCGTCCCGCGCCGTCCGGCGCTGATCCTCCAGCCTGGCCGTCGCGGTACGCACCTGCTCGCGTTCCTCCGTCTCACTCCATCCCAGCTCACCGGCCAGCAGACCCGCCACGCGCGGGACGCTAGACAGCGCAGCGTCGCTGTCCAGGAACGCCAGCCGTGTCCGCCTGGAGACGATGTCGTCGACCGTGCAGGCCGCCTCGTGGCGGGCGGCGTGTACGACCTCGGCCTCCAGGTACGGGTGGCGCGGAGCCAGCCGGTCGCCAAGTCCGTTGCCGCCCGCCGCGAGTGCCGCGACCTCGCCGGCGCCGGTCCCGAACGCGCGGTCCAGGTGGCGGGCGGTGTCCTCAGCGAGGCTGTATTCCCGTTGCAGGCGGCCGGGATCGGGCTGGTACCCGTCGCCGCCCGCAAGCGGCGTGTGGCGTGTCTGGGAGGCGCGCTCGGGCGCCAGGTCGCCCGCTTCGACGGCACGGTTGACGGCCTGCACGGCCATGGACCGGTACGTCGTCCACTTGCCGCCGGCCACCGTCAACAGGCCCGCGGGGCTCAACTCGAGCAGATAGTCGCGCGTCAGCATGGCCGTGCCGCGGTTGCGTGCGCGGCCTGAGGCCACCCGGCGCGTCGGCGCAGCGATCAGCGGCCGCAGCCCCGACCAGGCGGACGCGACATCCTCCGGCTCCACCTGCAGGTTGAGGTAGCTGCGCAGGTGACTCGTCAGGTAGGCCAGCTCCTCCTCGCCTGGCACGGGGTCCGCGGAAACCTCGGCTCCTGCCTCGGTCGTGCCGGCCAGGGTGCGACCCTCCCATGGCAGCACGAAGATCACCCGGCCATCCTCCGTGCGAGGTATGAGGAGCCCGGTGTCGGCGGCTGGAAACCGCGGCCCCAGCACCAGATGGCTGCCGGCTGACACCCTGAGCAGCGCCGCTTCCTGCGGGGAGTCCATCAGCCGGACGGCATCCACGAACGGTCCAGCCGCGTTGATGACCACGCGGGCGCGGATCTCCCAGTCCGCACCTGTCAGGCGGTCGCGTACCGCGACGCCCGTGATCCGGCCCGAGCGGCTCTTGCGCAGACGCTCGACCTCCACGTAGTTCCCCATCGCCGCCCCGTGCGCTGCCGCCGTCAGCGCCAGCGCCAGATTCATGCGGGCGTCGTCGAACTGTCCGTCGTAGTAGACGACGCCGCCCGAGATCTGCCGCGGCCGCGCCTGGCCGACGAACCGCTCGCGCAGATGCGGGTACCGGGCGATCGCCTCCTCTCGCGGGATGAACTCCGACCGGCGCAGGGCGTACTCGCCTGCCAGACGGTCGTACAGGGTGAGACCGATGCGGTAGTAGGGCAGATGACTGCGCTGATACAGGGGGACGAAGATCGCCAGCTCCCGGACCAGGTGCGGGGCAAGCTCCATGAGCGCCTTGCGCTCGCGGAGCGCCTCCCGGACCAGCCGGAACTGGGTCCGGTCCATGTTCTTGATCGCCTGCTCCAGGTAACGGACGCCGCCGTGCACGAGCTTGGTGCTGCGGCTGCTGGTGCCGCCGCCGAAGTCTCCGCGCTCCACCAGCGCCACGCGCAGCCCGCGCGTGGCGGCATCCAGGGCGCAGCCGCAGCCGGTAGCGCCCCCGCCGATCACCAGCAGGTCGAAGGACTCGTCGGCCAGGCGGCGCAGGTGTTCGCTCCGGTTCACGTCCTGCCGCTACCCCTTGATGGCGCCCATCGCCATGCCCTTGATGAAGAAGCGCTGGAAGAACAGGAACACCAGCAGCGTCGGCAGGCTTGCCAGCAGCGACAGCGCGCCCTGGATGCCCCACGCGACGCTGTACTGGCCGCGCAGCGAGACGATTCCCAGCATGATCGTGCGCTTGTCGTCGCTGTTCACGAAGATCAGCGGCCACAGGAAGTCGTTCCAGATCCACGTGAACTGCAGCGTGCCGAGCACGGCCAGGGCCGGCAGGCTGATCGGCAGTGCGACCCTGAGCAGCACCTGCCCCTCGTTCGCGCCTTCGACGATCGCCGACTCCCGCAGCGCGTTGGGGACGGTGGCGAAGAAGTTGCGCATCAGCAGCGTGCAGATCGGGATGCCCATGGCGATGTGCACGATGATCATCGGCCACAGGGTGTCGAGCAGGCCGAGGTGATTGAACAGCCGGAACAGCGGGACGAGGATGACCTGCGGCGGGAAGAACATCCCCGACACGATCACCAGGAACAGCAGCTCGCTGCCGCGGAACGGCAGCTTGGAGAACACGTAGCCGCCCAGGATGCCCATCGCGATCGAGCCCGCCGTGGCGGGGACCGTGACCAGGAAGGTGTTGAGGAAGTAGATCCTCACCGACGGGTGGCTCAACGCAACCGAGAAGTTGGACAGGTCGAGGGTGCGTGGAATCGCCCACAACGTGCCGAAGGCGATGTCGCGGTTGCTCTTCAGCGCGCTCAGGATCACCCCCACCGTCGGCGCCAGGAACAGCACGGCCAGGACCGCCAGACATCCGAACAGCACCGGGCGCCAGGGGAACGGCCGCCGCGTCGGGGCAACGACGACGTCAGTCATACAGCTCGTCCAGCTTCCTGAGCTGCCGGAAGTAGACGGCGATCACGCTCAGCGTCATGAGGAACAGCACGACCGATATCGAGCTGCCGTACCCCATCCGGTACTTCTTGAACGATTCGCTGTACATGTACATGGCCAGCGTGTCCGACGAGTGGAACGGCCCGCCGCCGGTCATGATGAACAGGATGTCGAACGCCTTCAGCG
>JAPPNY010000042.1 GCA_028818385.1 Spirochaetaceae bacterium | reverse complement strand
CATGATCCCAACCTGCCTCAAACCGTCCGCCCCGGCTGAATAGTTACATTCCAAGTTGTCTTCCACAGATAGTGATCGCGCATCGTCAACACAAGGAAATGACGGAAGTACAGCAAGGACTCCAGGAAAGACGACACACGTCATAGTGAATTTCGAAGACGAGCGGAGGATCTTGCAAGTGGAGGACGACGGTAGGCGCTACTCGCCTCCCGCCAACAAGAGGGCCAGCTCGGCCATGCGGTGGGAGAAGCCGACCTCGTTGTCGTAGAAGCTGGTGGCCTTGATCAGGGTGTTGCCGCCCGCCGGGACGGCAAGCAGGTCGTCGCGGATCATCGACGACCAGGGCTCGCCCACGCAGTCACGGGAGCACTCGTACCAGTCGCCCAGGTAGGCGATCTGGCCCAGGATGGTCGATGCGTTCATGGCCTGAATGTTGGCCTGCATGGCCTCCATCACCTCGTCGGCATCGTGGTCTCCCTCGATCAGGAACACCGCCTCCACCACGCTGCCGGTATCGGTGGGCACGCGCAGGGCGGTGCCGTTGAGCTTGCCGTCCAGGTGCGGGAGCACCTTGCCGACCGCCTTGGCCGCGCCGGTGGAGGCCGGGATGATGTTGTTCAGGGTCGCCCGGTTCTTGCTGCCGCCGAACGCGTCGACGACCTTCTGGGTCGCGGTGGCCGCGTGCGTGGTGCTCATCAGGCCGGCGAGGATCGGGAAGGAGCGGTCGACCACGGCGGCCAGCGGCGCCAGGCAGTTGGTGGTGCAGCTCGCGTTGGAGACGATGGTCTCTTCCCCGGTGAGCGATTCGTGGTTGACGCCGACCACCACGGTGGGGGTGTCGTCGTCGCAGGGCGCGGAGACCACCACGCGCCGCGCGCCGGCGCGCAGGTGGGCGGCGCTGCGCTCCTGGGTGAGGTAGAAGCCCGTGCATTCGAACACCACGTCCACGCCGTGGTCCCCCCACGGCACCGCCGCGGCGTCCTGCTCCCCGTAGATGGCGACCTCGTGGTCGCCGATGCGGATGCTGTTGCCCGAGCCGCGCTCGACCGGCGCCGGGAAGCGCCCGTAGACGGAGTCGCGCGGCAGGCTGGCGGCGATGTCGTCCACCGCCACCAGGTCGTTGCCGGCGACGATCTCGAACCGGTCCTCAAGCCGCCCCAGGATCACGCGCATCACGTTCTTGCCGATGCGCCCCATGCCGTTGAATCCGACTCTCAGCTTTGCCATCGCGCCGGACCATACCCGTAGTGCCTCCCCTGTGTCTTCGCCGGCGGGGCGCGGTAGAATCGGCGGCGTGAAGACGCAACCTGCCGCCGGGGCCGCGCCGCCGAGCGTCGGCATGCCGACGCCGCTCATCGACGGGGAGGCGCGCGTGCGCGGAAGCCTCCGCTTCACGGCGGACTACATCGACCGGCGCACCCTTGCCATGCGCCTGGTGACCAGCCCCTACGCGCACGCCCGCGTGCGCTCCATCGACACGGAGGCGGCGTGCGCGCTGCCCGGCGTGGTGCGCGTCCTGACCGCGGCGGACCTGCCCGAGATCACGCCCACGACCCGCGTCCGGCTGCTGCTGGCGCGCGACCGCGCGCTGTTCGCCGGCCACCCGGTGGCGCTGGTGATCGCCGAGACCGAGGCCGCGGCCGAGGACGGCGTCGACGCCGTGATGGTCGACTACGAGCCGCTGCCGGCGGCCACCACCATGGACGCGGCCGTCCGGCCGGGCGCCCCGCTGGTGTGGCCGGAGGGGGTGCCGGGCGAGGACGCGGAGGCAGCCGACCACGGCGCCGACGTGGGCGGCGCGGCCGACGGACCCGCCGCGCCGTCCAACGTCGCCAACCCGGTCGGCTTTCAGCGCGGCGACGCGGACGCCGCGCTGCGCTCCGCGTACCGGAGCGTCGACCTGACCTTCGAGGTCGACCGCGTCCACCAGAGCTACCTGGAGCCGCACGCCACCATTGCCGAACCCGGTGAGGAGCGCGGCGCGACGGTGCGGAGCGCCTCGCAGGCGCCGACCAACGTGCAGAAGGAGTCGGCGGCGCTGCTGGGGGTGCCGCCGTCCGACGTCGACGCCAAGGTCATGCACGTCGGCGGCGGCTTCGGCGGCAAGTTCATCCTCTACGAGCCGCTGGTGACCGCGGCCGCGCGCGCCGTGGACGCCCCGGTGCAGCTCGTGATGACCCGGCGCGAGGAGTTGCTGGCCGCGCAGCCGGCGGCCGGCGGGCGCCTGCGCATCCGGCTCGGCGCGGACGAGGACGGCTCGCTGACCGCGGTCAAGGCGGACCTCACCTACGACGGAGGCTGCTTTCCGAACTCGCCGACCGGCATCGGCGTGATGATGTGCGGCAGCATCTACCGGGCGCCCAACATCGATGTCCGCGGCCGCACGGTGATGACGCACAAGGCGTCGATCGGAGCCTACCGCGCGCCGGGGATGACCCAGCAGGCGTTCGCGATGGAGAGCGCCATGGACGAGTTGGCCATCGCCCTGGACCTGGACCCGCTGGAGCTGCGCCTGCGCAACGTGTCGCAGGCGGGCGATGAGCTGGCCGACGGCAGCGAGTGGCCGGACATCGGCATGCGGGAGGTGCTGGAGAAGCTGCGCGCGCATCCACTCTGGCAGAAGCGCGAGAGCCTGGCGGCTTCCGGGCGCGGCGTCGGGGTGGCGCTCGGCGCGTGGTTCGGGGGCGTGGATGCCAGCAACGCCGGCTGCACGGTGGAAGAGGACGGCGGCATCACCGTGCACCTGAACGCCGTGGACCTGACCGGCGTCAGCACCAGCGTGGTGCTCCTGGTAGCCGAGGAGATCGGCGTCAGCCCGGACGCGGTCCGCGTGCGCTGGCAGGGGCAGGTCGACGGCCCCTATCACCTGTCCAACGCCGGCGGAAGCAAGACGCTGCGCACGGTCGGCCCCGCGGTTGCGGCAGCGGCCCGCGACGCCAGGGAGCAGCTCTTCCGCGTGGCGGCGGCGCACCTGGAGGCGGACGCCGCCGACCTGGAGATCGCCGGCAACGCGGTGCGCGTCAAGGGCGTGCCGGAGTCCGCGGTCGCGATCGGCGAGCTGGCCGGCATGCGCGCCCTGCACGGGCCGATCGCCGGCCACGGACGCAGCGCCCCGGGCGGACGCACGCCGGCCTTCTGCGCTCAGATGGCGGAGGTCAGCGTCGATGAGGAGACCGGCCGCATCACCGTGCACGGCATCGTCATGGCCCAGGACGTGGGCCGCGCGATCAACCCGCTGACGGTCGCCGGGCAGATGATGGGCGGCGCCGCGCAGGGAGCCGGCTGGGCGCTCTGCGAGCGGCTGGTCTACGACGAGGATGGCCAGCTCCTCACCGGCACGCTGATGGACTACGCGGTGCCGTCCGCGAAGGACATCCCGCCGATCGAGACGCTGCTGGTGGAACGGCCGTCCGGCAACGACCCGCACGGCGCGCGGGGGGTGGGCGAGCCGCCGATCATCGCCACCGCCGGCGCGATCGCCAACGCGGTGCGGCACGCCAGCGGCCGGCGGGTGACCGCGGCACCGCTGACCCCGAGCCGGGTCCTCGCCGCCCGACGGACGGGTGCCGAGCCGGCGGTCTCCGTGCCGGAGGAAGGAGGTGCCTCCGCCGGATGCGCCGGTGCCGGCTGAGTCGTCGCTGGCGCCGTCGGCCCCCCTGTCGCGCCTCGTGCTCGGCACGGCTTGGCTCGCCACCGGGGTGGCGCTGCCGGGCGTTGTGCGCGGGACCCAGGCGCGCGCGTTGCTGGACCTCGCGCTCGATCTGGGCATCAGCGCGCTCGACACCGCGGCGTTCTACCAACTCGGAGGCAGTGAGCGGCTGATCGGCGACTGGATGCGGAGCGCCGGAGTGCGCGAGCGGGTCTACCTGATCAGCAAGGGCGGCCACCCGTCTCTGCTTGGCCGGGCGCGGCTGGCCCGAGGCGATTTGGAACGCGACATCGATGCGTCGCTGCGGCGGCTGCGCACCGATCGCCTGGAACTCTACCTGCTGCATCGCGACGCGCCCGACGCGCCGCTGGAGCCGATCGCGGAGACCCTCTGGTCGTTCGTGGCATCGGGCCGCGTCCGCGCCTACGGGGTGTCCAACTGGACTCATGAGCGGTTCGCGGCGCTGCGCGGACTGGCTATGAGCAGCCGGCAGCCGCCACCGGCGGCCTCGAGCCCGCAGTTCAGCCTGCCGCGCTGGATCGCGACGCCGTACCCGGGCTGTGTGTCGATCGGCGGGCCGGCCGGCGCCGCGGCACTGCGCGCCTACCGGGCGGCCGACGCTTCGATCCTGGCCTGGTCGCCGCTCGGCGGCGGCTGGTTGCGCGCGCCGGGCGGCCGCGCGCGCGGCAGGGCGTACCGGGGCGCGGGCAACGACGCCCGCCATAACCGCCTGACGGCGCTCGCGGAACGGATGGGGTGCACGCCGGCGCAACTGGGGCTCGCCTGGGTGCTCGCGCACGGCCGCAACGTGCACGCGATCGTGGGCACGCGACGGCCGCATCGGCTGGCCGAGTTGCCGGTCGCCCTGGAGCTGTCGCTGAGCGCCGAACAGATCTCGTGGCTGGCGAACGGCGGCCAGACCGCGCCGGTAGCCGATTCATGAGCCACGCCGACGCGATCGTGGTGGGATCCGGCGCTGCCGGCGGCTGGGCGGCCAAGGAACTGACCGAGGCGGGGCTGCGGGTGCTGCTGCTGGAGGCCGGGCCGGAGCGGAAGCCTGCGCGGGCCGGCCGGGGGTGCGCCGGCGGGGTGATGTTCGTGGATGCGGCAACGGGCGCGTCGCACGCGGCGAGGGCTCGCTTGATCGTCCTGTGCGCTTCCACGATCGAGACGGTTCGCATTCTGCTGGCCACACGGATGGAGCATCCCGAGTTGCCGGTAAGCGAATCGGACTGCTTGGGCCACTACCTGATGGACCACGTGGTCATGGGGACGGCGTTGGAGTTGGAGGACGTCCCGTACGAGCCACCGGCGCCGGTTTCGGGAGCGGACTCCTATCTGGTGCCGCGTTTCCAGAACATTGAGCCTCTTGCAAAACTCCGGGGATTCCCTTGGTTGCAGACGGCTGTCCGTAGC
>JAPPNY010000084.1 GCA_028818385.1 Spirochaetaceae bacterium | reverse complement strand
CTCGAATCCTCAATTCAGCCAACTTTCGGGCTGGAGCGCGAATAACCCGGGGTAACAGAGGGGCCGCCGGGATGGCGACGATGGATGCGGGTGTTGGCCCTTGCTCCGGGCAGCTGCGAAGTACGGCCCCGGGGGCTTGCCGATCTCGTCTACTGTGTAGAAACCGAGCGAGGTCGTGGGCGCCGTTCACCGTGACCGGCGCCCGCACTTGGCGGTAGAGGCCAGGGCGTTTCGGGAGGAACCACTCCAGGAGGTTATGGCCGGCAGCCGGCATTCCGCGTCATCGAAGACGATCAGTACCCATTGGCACGAGGTCGACGCCGGCGAGACCCTTGGCGTTGCTCAGCACCATGTCGATTTCGTCCTCGAAAGTGCCGCGATCGGAGAAGAGCGCCTCGCGGCGCATGGCCGTGGACCACCTCGATGGTGCTTTTTACCGGCGAAGACCTAGACTTCGCGTGCCAGCGTCATGCCGTCAATCAAGGCAGGTGTTCATGATCCGCGCCCTCATAGCGTCGCTCCTCGTCGCGGGTCAGCAATTGGCACGGCTTCTGTCTGGGGACGGGGCAGACCGACAGACAGGGCGGGAGCTGACTCCCCCGGCATGACTCGAACATGCGACTTGGTGGTTAACAGCCACCCGCTCTACCAACTGAGCTACAGGGGATCGGGCTGGACGCGGACGCCCAACGGCGTATCACATACCACTTTCGGCGCTTCCGGTCAAGGCTCGTCACATTGGACAGGCATGGGTGGGAAGGGTAGGCTCCGGGCATGGCAACCGCGCTCTCCGACGATCAGATCCAGGGAGCCCTGCAGGGGCTGGCCGGCTGGAGCCGGGACGGCGACGCGCTGCAGCGGGAGTTCAAGTTCGGGAGCTTCCGCGAGGCGGTGTCGTTCATCGTCCGCATCGCCTTCGCGGCGGAGGCGGCGAACCACCATCCGGAGCTGTGGAACGTCTACAGCACGGTGCGAATCCGGCTCAACACGCACGACGCCGGCGGGCGTATCACGCAGAAGGACGTGGACCTGGCGGCGGAGATCAGCGCGATCTCGTGGGTCTCTTGACAGCGGCCCGCCGCGCGCGGAGGGTTGCGGCTCAGGGCGATTAGCTCAGATGGCTAGAGTACTAGCTTGACATGCTAGGGGTCACTGGTTCGAGTCCAGTATCGCCCATCCGACCTACCCGGACCGAGCGGCGAGGCGCTTTGCGAGGTCCTCGTTCCCGCCGGCTTCAGCCCAGCCGGACGGCGTGCCGTCATAGACGGCGTCCCGCAGGCTGAGGTCGGCGCCGCGCGCGAGCAGCTCCTCGACCAGCTCGGCGTTCCCCTCGAAGGCGGCCTGGTGCAGCGCCGTCGTGCCGTCGCTGCGCCTGCTGTCGACATCCACGCCGGCGTCCAGGAGGGCGCGCGTGACCGCGATGGCCCCCAGGGTGACGCTCTCAACCAGCGCTCGGCCGGCGACTTCCGGGGACGCGTCGCCGGCCGCCTCGGTGCTCGCGGCATCGGCGGCCTGAAGGGCCGCGTAGAGCCGGACCAGCAGCGTGTACGTCTCGTCCAGGCGCGCGCCGCCGCGGGCCAGCGCCGCGAGCATGGGCAGGGTCAGCCCGGCGTCCCGGGGCGGCGCGCTGCCGGCCAGAAGCCCGGCGGTGGTCTCGCCGGGGCCTCCCCTGTAGGTGTAGCAGCTCGCCTCGGGGTCGCTTCCGGCGCCGGTCAGCACCTCGATCACCTCGACGGCGTTGGCCGGGGTCTTCTGACGCTCGCCCTCCACGCCGTTGGCGGCCAGGTAGTGCAGCAACGTGCAGCGGTGCGGCCGGGATGAGCGCGCCGTGGCCAGTTCCGGGTTCTCGTCCAGGAGCGCCCGCAGCACGTCCACGTCGCCGTCGACGACGGCGTCCGCGGCGCGCTCGAACGTCGCGGCGAACGCCGGATCGTCGTAGGTCCGGGTGCTCGGGCTCGCTCCGGCACCACGCAGCAAGGACGCCAACGCTGCGCGCGTCGTGGGATCTTCGACGCCCAGCGCGCAGTCGAGCGGGGTCTGGCCGGCGTAGTTCAGCGCGCGCGGGTCGGCGCCGGCGGCGAGCAGCGATCGGCACGCCGTCACGTCGCTGGCGAGCGCGGCCAGGTGCAGCGCCGGCTGCCCGTCATCGACCGCGCGCGCGTCGGCACCGCCGGCCAGCAGCAGCGCGACCGCCCGCGTGTCGGCGGCGCGCGCGGCCCGGCAGACCCACAGGTGATCGGCCGGCCGCAGGGACACGGCGCCGGACGAGAGGATCCGGTCGGCCCGTTCGCGGTGATGGGCGAAGCAGGCGCCGACCCAGCGGTCGGCCTCCCGCACGTCGCTCTCCGGCGCCCCTCGCTGCCGCAGCAGCGCCGCCGCCCCGTCGCGGTTGAGGCTGACGGCGAGCGCCAGCGGTGTGCGCCCGTCCCGGTCGCGGGCACCCACTTCGGCGCCGTGGTCGAGCAGGGCCTGGATCACCGGCAGACCGGCGTCCAGGACCACCGCCTCGTGCAGGCAGGTGCCGCCGAAGCCCCACGCGCCCATGGCCCAGTTGGGGTCGCCGCCGGACTTGAGCAGCCGGCCGGTCAACCCCTCGTCGCCGTACGGCAGGCTCTACGGCAGGGCGTGGCAGACGTGCCATTGCGGCGGATCCGCAGCCAGCAGCGCTTCCAGGCTGTCGCGGTCGCGGAGGCGGACGGCCTCCCACATCGCGCAGCCCTCGTAGAGCGTCGGGCCGTCGGCAGGGTCGGCGCCGGCGGCCAGCAGCATCCGGACCAGCGGTGCGGTGCGAGCGCGGCCTGCCGCGGCGCCCAGGACGGTGCGGTAGCCGCGGACGGTCTCGGCCTCACGGGTCCCGGCGTTCGGATCGGCGTCCAGTTCCAGCAGCCTGCTCGCCAGGTCCAGGCGCGCGGCCGCGACCGCCGCGTCGCCGGTGCGATAGCGGGAGCTGCACAGCAGGAGCAGGGGCGGCCAGCCGGTCGGGTCGACCGCCGTGTTCACGCTCGCCGAGTTCAGCCGGTCGGCCGCTCCCGGGTCGGCCACCAACAGAGCGCACGCCAGGGAATCCCGCCGTACCTCAGGAATCCGTTCCAGAATCTCTTCCGCCCGGGCATCGTCGCCGTCCAGCGCGGCCCGGATCAGCGCATCCTCGGCGCCGGCCGGGTCGAGGGACCGGCTCACGACGTCAGGGTTCTCACGAAGTGGTCCAGGAATCGCCGTGCGTCCACGGCCACGCACACCTTGGCGTTTGGCTCGGCGTCACCCGCTCGGGCCGGAACCGTCGCGCCGCCCCGGCGTTCGGACCTCGTCTCCACCTCGATCCGCATCCGCCGAGTCTCACAGAAGGTGGGATCGAACACCATGGCGACCGCGAGCGGATCGTGCAGCAGGGGCCGGGGCTCCGGATCGTCACCGCCCCAGAGGTGGATCAGCTCGAAGCTCAGCCGGTTGATCGGGCGATCCACCGCGCCGATGGCGCGCACCTGGTCGTAGCTCATGCGGCAACGCTCGGTCACGTCCAGGCCGACCATCGTGATCGGCACGCCGGTCCCGAACACGATGCGCGCCGCTTCCGGGTCGCACAGCGCGTTCCACTCCGGTTGGGCGCGGTGCGTGCATCCGCCCATGAGGCAGATCCTGGCCTTGTCGGCCATGCGAGGTTCGAGCGCGAAGGCGCACGCGATGTTGGTCAGCGGCCCGATCGGGACGAGGGTGACGTCGCCGTCGCCGCTGATGACCGTGTCGACGATGAAGTCGACGGCGCGCCCGGCGGCGGGCCGGGTCGATGCCGGATAGCGCTCGATCGCCTGCATCTGGCGCGGCCGATGCGCGGCGATCGCCTCCCGGCCCTCGTCGACCGGGGAGAGCAGGGGCTTGCCCAGGCCGGCGTACACCGCAACGTCGCTGCGTCCCAGCGCCTCCAGCACGCAGCAGGCAAGCTCGGCCCGGCGGACCGTATCGCGGAACACGGTGGTGACGCCGAGCAGCTCGATTTCCCCGCACATGAGCGCATACGCCAGCGCCAGCGCGTCATCGATGTCGTCCCCGATGTCGGTGTCCAGGATGATCTTGTGCACGGCGAGCAGGTACAGTAGGCGCATCCATGGGGGAACCGGAAGTGATGGGCTGCGGGCGATGAGCGGCCGGCCGTTCCGGACCACCGTCATCGGCTCGATGCCCAGGCCGGCATGGCTGGTGGGCGAAGCGCCGCTGGGAGACGCCGCGCCGCGCCTGCACGGCAGCGGTGCCGGCTGGCGCCTTACCGGCCGGCCCCTGCGCGACGCGCAGGACGACGCGGTGCGGCTGGCGGTCCACGACCAGGTCCGCGCCGGCATCGACGTCATCAGCGACGGCGAGCAGCGCCGCTCCTCGTACCTCACCTACGTCACCGCCCGCCTGGCCGGCTTCGACTACACGACCCTGGCGCGCAAGTGGACCCGCAACCGCCGGCGGCTGGCCGAGGTGGGGCGGTGCGTGGGGCCGGTCCGCCGCACCGCGCCGATCCTGGCCGACGACCTGCGGTTCCTGCTGGCGGAGTCGGACCGGCCCGTGAAGGTCACGCTGCCCGGTCCGATGACCGTGGTCGACTCGACCCTGGACGAGCACTACGGGGACGAAGAGGCGATGGCGATGGCGGTGGCCGCGGCGCTCGACCAGGAGGCGCGCGAGCTGGACGCCATGGGCGCGGCGGTCATCCAGTTCGATGAACCGGTGTTCAGCCGTTACCCGGAGAAGGTGCGCACATGGGGAATCGAGGCGCTCGACCGCGCCGCCGCCGGCATCCGCCACGCCGCCAGCGCCGTCCACGTCTGCTACAGCTACCCCATGCCCGGCGTGCCGCGTCCGATCGTCGACAGCTATGCGGTGATCCTGGCCGAGCTGGAGCGCAGCCGCGTCGCGCAGGTCGCCCTGGAGTTCGCGGCCGCAGGACTCGACCCGGAGTTGCTGCGCCGCTGCCCGTCCAAGACGGTGCTGTACGGCTGCATCAGCAACGGCACGGATGAGGTCGAGAGCCCGGAGGAGGTGGCCGGGCGGTTGCTGGGCGCGGCCGCCCACCTGCCGGCCGAGCGGATCCAGGCGGCCCCGGACTGCGGACTGGTGCCGCTGTCGCCACCGGTCGCCCGCGCCAAGCTGCGCGCGCTCGCGGCCGGCGCCGCGCTGGCACGCGAACGGCTCAGGAGTTGACGTCGGCGAGATCGGCGTCCGCGAGGCCGAGCAGGTCCGGGGAGGGCACGATCGTGGACTTCACGGTGCGCATCCGCCGGGCGGCGTCGATCGCCCGGGCGATGCCGGGCTCCGTGAACGGGAACAGCGTCTGCATCGACAGCCATGGGTAGCGGTCGCGCGCCCGGTACAGCAGGTCGATGCCGGTGGCGATGTCGTCGGCCGTGAAGCCCCAGCTTCCCAGCACGTTCAGGTCCTTGGTGCAGATGCGGTGCCAGTTGGTGTCGATGGAGCCGGCGTCCGTGAACTGGCCCATCTCCACGTAGGTGCCGCCGTCGCGCAGCATCTCGATCCCTTCCGGGCCGGCCGAGGGGTGGCCGCTGCAGTCCAGGGCCAGATCGGCTCCGAAGCCGCCGGCGATGCGCCGCACCGCCTCGATCCGCGCCGCGGGCATCGGGTGGTCGTCCAGGCAGACGGTCGCTTCGGCGCCGAAGTCGCGGCACAGCGCCAGGCGAGGGCGCTCCGGCGCCCCGACCACGATGACCCTTCCCGCGCCCAGCTCCTGCGCCGCCGCGGTGGCCAGCACGCCGATGGGTCCCGAGCCCTGCACGACCACGGTCGCGCCCGGCTCGAACCCGCCGGCGCGCGCGGCACGCTTCAGCGCCCGCACGCAGGAGGTCAGCGGCTCGGCCAGCGTCGCCAGGCGCAGCGGCATGTCGTCCGGCAGCGCGTACACCTTGGTGCCGGGCAATTCCTCCAGGTCCACGTAGACCTGCTCCGCCCACCCGCCCCACAGGTGCGGCGGACGCTCGAAGCCCAGGTAGCGGCCGTAGTAGACGGGCGTCAGGCACTTGTTGGCGGTCTCCGGGTAGTGGACGCAGTAGTAGCAGCTCCCGCACGGCATCAGCGGCGGCAGCATCACCCTGGTGCCAACGGCCAGCGGCCGGCCCATGTGGTCCTGAGTCAGCTCCGGGCCGATGGCGCTTACCACGCCGGCCAGCTCGTGGCCGAGCGTGAACGGCCACGGCAGCGGCTTCGGCCAGTGGCCGGCCAGGATATGCAGGTCGGTCCCGCACACCCCGCAGGCGGCGATGCGGATCAGCGCGGCCTTGCGCGGGACCGCAGGCAGCGGCACCTCGCGGATGACCGGACCGCTGCCGGGTCCGTCGAAGGTGGCCACGCGGACGCGCTCGCCCGCGGCCGGCCCCCTCACGCGCGCTCGACCTCGATCCAGAGCTCGTCGAGGCCGCGCAGAACCACGTTGTCGCGGTAGCGGGGCTCGGCCGCCAGGCGGATCGACGGGAAGCGGTCGAGCAGGCTGGCGAAGGCGATGCGCGCCTCCAGCACGGCCAGCGCCGCGCCCAGGCAGTAATGGATGCCTCGCCCGAAGGACAGGTGGCTCTTTTCGCCGCGCCCGATGTCCAGGGTCTCCGGATCGTCGAACACCTCCGGGTCGCGGTTGGCGGCGCCGATGATCGCCACCACCCGCTTGCCGGCGCGGATGGACTTGCCGCCGATCTCCACGTCCTCGCGCACGGTCCGGTCGTCGAGTTGGACCGGACTGTCGTAGCGCAGCAGCTCCTCGACGGCCGAGTCGAGCAGGCCGGGATCCTCCCGGAGGCGGCGGAGCTCGCCGGGGTTCCGCAGCAGCGCCAGCATGCCGTTGCCGATCAGGTTGCGTGTGGTTTCGTTGCCGGCCACCAGGATCAGCAGCATCACGGCCAGCATCTCTTCGCGGGTCAGCCGGTCGCCTTCTTCCTCGGCCGCCAGCAGCGCGCTGACCAAGTCTTCGCGCGGCTGCCGGCGCCGTTCGTCGATGATGGTCTCGAAGTAGGCGTATGCCTCGTCCGCCGCTTGCTTGATGGCCCGGACCTCTTCGGTTGTGAGGATCGCGTTGACGCTCAGCGCCAGGACGTTCGACCAGCCCTTGAACAGGTCGAGATCGCGGGGCCGCACGCCGAGCATCTCGGCGATCACGGTGACCGGCAGCGGGTAGCCGAGCGCCGCCACCAGGTCGAACCGCTCCACGCCGGCGACGGCGTCCAGCAGTTCATCGGTGATCCGCTGAATCCTCCCGTGGAGCCGGGCCACCGCCCTGGGCGTGAACGCCTTGGAGACCAGGAGCCGCAGCCGCGTATGCTCGGGCGGATCGAGCTCCAGCAGGCTCATCGATATGGTCTCCACGAAGACGCGGTCGGCGTTCGCGAAGCGCGCGTGGTCGCGCAGCACCGCCTCCACGTCCCGGTAGCGCGTCAGCGCCCAGGCGTCGATGGTCCGCATGCGATGCACGGGGTCCAGGGTCCGCAGCCGGCGGTATGTCGGGTACGGGTCGGTCCTGGCCTCCTCCGAGATGAAGTCGTAGGCGACGCCCGACTCCCGCCGTTCCCAGGCCAGCAGCCCGCGCAGGACGGTGGGCTTGATCAGGTTCTCCACCACCGCGGCCATCAGGTGCATGGCACCCTCTCCGCATGCCGGGGCCGCGGTCCGGCGCGGGCTGCCTCGTTTGACCCCGGGCTCGGGAGCGGAGTCATATGCATGCGCGAGGAGCGTACCAGATGAAGATCATTGACGTTCAGGTGATTCCCTTCATCGTCCCGCGGCGGGGATTCCACAACGGGGAGTTGCGGCCGGAGACCGACACGGTCCAGACCGTCACCAGGGTGATCACCGATCAGGGAGCCGAGGGCTGCTACTTCGGCGGCGCCGGCCACGGCGACCAGGCCGGCCTGGGTGCGGCCGACCGCGCGGTCCTCACCGGCCGCATCCGCGACCTCGTGGTGGGCGAGGATCCGTTCGACCGCGAGCGTTTCTGGCGCTGGATGTGGGTCGCCAACATCCCCGAGCACCTGCTCAGCGTGCTGGACAACGCGCTCTGGGACCTGCAGGGCCGGGCGCTCGGGGTGCCGGTCTGCAAGCTGGCCGGCGGCTGCCGGGACCGTGTCCTGGCCTACGCCAGCACCTACCCGAACGTGGGGCCGCCCGAGGTGTATGCCGAGCATGCCGTGGCCTGCAAACGGCAGGGATACCGGCACTACAAGATCCATCCCTACTATTTCTGGGACCCCGCGACCGGCCGCGCCGATCCGGGGCGCCCGTCGCACGTCGAGCACGACGTGGCCTGTTGCCGGGCGGTGCGCGACGCGGTGGGGCCGGACATGGAGCTCAGCTTCGACGTATGGGGCACCTACCGCACCTACGAGGATGCGATCTGGGTCGGACGGCGGCTCGAGGAGCTGGACTTCGTCTGGTACGAGCACCCCATGAACGAGTACCAGGTGGCCGCCTACGAGAAGCTGTCGGCGGAGCTTGAAATCCCGATCCTGGCGCCGGAGATCGCGGCCGGCAGCCTGTACACGCGGGCCGAATGGATCCGGCGCGGCGCTTCGGACATGAGCCGCATCGACGTGCTGCGGGGGGGCGTGACCGGCTGCCTGAAGACGGCGGCGCTGTGCGAGGCGTTCGGCGTTCGCCTGGAGATCCACATGGCCGGCTTCGGCAACCTGCAGGTGCTTGGCGCTACCAGCGAGGACACCTGCCGGTACTACGAGCGCGGCCTGCTGGCGCCCGGTGTCGACTACGAGACCCCGGAGCCGTACCTGGAGGAACTCTGCGACCCGCTCGACGCGGACGGCTACGTCCGCGTGCCGGAGCACCCGGGCATGGGCTACCGGATCGACTGGGACTACATCTCCGAGCACCGCATCGACGGCGACCACGAGTCGTCGTGAGCGAGCGGGCGCCGGGCGGCGCTCTGCCGGGGCTGCCCGAGGGCAAGGTCGATCCGGAGGTGCTGGCGCCGCTGCTCCCCGTCGCGGCCGGCCCCGGAGCCGGCGTGTTGATCGGCCCGGAGGTAGGCGAGGACGCCGCGGTGGTGACCGGCGCCGAGCGGCTGGTGCTGACCAGCGACCCGATCACGCTGGCCGGCAGCGAGGTGGGCCGCTATGCCGTGGCGGTCAACTGCAACGACCTGGTGGCGATGGGCGCCGACCCGCAGTACCTCACCACCAGCATCCTGGTGCCGCCGGGTACGGACGGCGCTGTCCTGGAGGCGCTGTTCGCCGAGCTGGCTGCCGCCGCGGCCGCCGCCGGCGTTGCCTGGGTGGGAGGACACACCGAGGTGACCGGCGCCGTGGTCAGGCCGGTAGTGGTCGGCGCCGCCGTGGGGGTGCTTGCCGGCGCGCCATGGTCGAGCGCGGGTGCGCAGATCGGCGATGCCGTTGTGCTGACCAAGTGGGTGGCGCTGGAGGGCAGCACGCTGCTGGCGCGGGAGCGGCGGGACGCGCGCGCCGTCCTGGGGCCGGATCATGCGGAGGTGGCAGGCTGGCTCGACGATCCCGGGATCAGCGTCGTGGCAGAGGGCCGGGTGCTTCGCGAGTTCGCAATCCACGCCGCACACGACCCCACCGAAGGCGGCGTCGCCCAGGGGATTCACGAGCTGGCGAGTTGCTCGGGGGTGGCCATCGAGATCGAGGCCACAGAGCTCCCTGTGAAGCCGGCCACCCGGACGCTGTGCGACGCGCTCGGCATCGACCACCTCGGCCTGTTGGCGTCAGGGGCGCTTCTGTTCACGGCCCCGCCGAAGGTGGCACGGCGCGCCGCGCGGGCGCTCCACGACGCCGGCATCCCCGCCGCGATGATCGGAGCCGTGCACGCCGGAAGCGGGGTCACCCTGCGCACTGGCGACCGCAGCACGCCTCTGCCATCCTTCCCGCAGGATGAGATCTCGCGGCTCGGAGCACAGGCATGAGGGCGGACCGGCATGAGTAGTCCGTTTCGCGGCATCTTCCCGGTCGTGCTGACGCCGTACGCCGAGGACGGCTCGATCGACATGGCGACGCTGGCGCGGGAGGTGGACTTCAGCGTGGAGGCCGGCACGCACGGGCTGGTCTTTCCGGTGCTGGGCAGCGAGTTCCAGTACCTGTCGGATGCGGAGCGGCGCGCCGCGGTTGAGGTGGTGGTGCGGCAGGCCGGGGGCCGTGTGCCGGTGGTGGCGGGCGTCGCGGCCCCGGATCCGCGGGCGGCGGCCGAGCACGCCGCGCACGCGGCCGGGTGCGGGGCGGATGCGGTGATCGCGCTGCCGCCGTATCCCGGGCAGCCCGGCCGGGACGAGCTACTCTCGTACTACCGCGCGATCGCGGAGGCGGCAGGCCGGCCGGTGTTCATCCAGCACACCCACGCCGGCATGGACGCCGCGTTCATTGAGGGGCTGCTCCGCGACATCCCGCACGTGGAATACGTCAAGGAGGAGAGCGATCCGAGCGCGCACCAGATCAGCGCGCTGCTCGCACGGTGCGGAGCGGTGAGCAGCGGCGTGTTCGGCGGCGCGCACGGGCGCTGGATGCTCTCGGAGCTGCGCCGCGGGGCGACCGGGTTCATGCCGGCCACGGAGCTGACCGACGTGCACGTGCAGATCTGGGACGCCTGGCACGCGGGAAACCGGGAGCGGGCGCGCGAGGTCTTCAACCGGCTGCTGCCGCTGATCAACCTGCTCGGCCTGCTCGGCCTGCCCATGTGCAAGCAGGTGCTGGTGCGCCGGGGCGTGTTCGGCTCCACCGCGACCCGTGTGCCGGGAAGCGTTCAGCTCGACGACGACGACCATCGCGAGCTCGACGCGATCCTTGCCGGCCTGCAACCGCTCCTGCGCGTCTGAGCGGTCAGTCGGTTCGCTCGCTTCCGTCGTCCGACCCTTCGAGGTGCTGCTTGAGAACTCGCAGCGCATCCCGGTCCACGCCGGTGGCCGACTCGATCACCGACCACTCGACGCCGGCCCGGACGAGCTCCTCTATCGTGTTTACCCGGCCCCTCAGCTCGCCTTCCTGGCGTCCCTTCTCGATGCCTTCGGCGATCAGTTCCTCGGCGTAGGTCATCAGATCTCCTCCCGGTGCCGACGCTGCCTTGCTCAGATCTTCTCCGAACGTCCGTGCCGTGTCGCGGTCCTGTGTCGCCAACAGGTACATCATGAATGTGCGGACGGCATCCCGATCACCGGTGGGCAGCAGCTCCGCGAGCAGGTGCACGGCCCTGCGCAGCGCTTCCTGCCGGTGGCGAAACGGCGCCATCATCATGAGCTGAGCGATACGGCCTTGCAACGTGCCGCGTACCTCGTCCGGCCCCACGAACGACTGGTCGATCAGCAGGTGTGAGAACCGCGGCACCCATGGCCACTCGCGTACCGACACGGCGAACAGCTCGGCGAGTTCCGGGGAGTGGCTCCAGCGGCCACGCCCCTGGTAGAGCACCAACGGTACGATCGGCCGCAGTCCCCGCTCCCGCGGGTGCATCCGGCGGTCCCGGTCCCAGATGCGACAGCAGTATTTCAGCAGCCGGAACGGCATCCAGCGATCGGGCTGCGACTGGTGCTCCAGCAGCACGTACAGCCAGGCGGGCGGGTCGCCGGCGGCGCGGTCGATCGCGAAGAGCAGATCGGACTCGCTGTCGCGCAACTGCTCGTCGACGAAGGTAGCGTCCTGGACGGTAAGGCGGGACCACTGCAGTTCGACGGCAAGAGGCTCGGGCAGGTAGGCGCGCAGGAGGCCGGCCGCCTCCGCGGGAGCGCCGAACACGGCGCGGAACAGCTTGTCGTGCGGCCGGTGCGTATCGTGGTCCATCGACAGAGTAAGCGCACGATCCGGCGCTGACGCTTCGACCCGGGCCGGCGGCGGGACGGCCCGGGTCGTGGTATCGTGACGGCGTGATCGAGGTTCGCCAGCAGCCGGGCTCCTATCGCTACACCTACTCGGCGGACCACGAGGTGGTCGCGCGCGTGCAGCCGGGACAGCAGGTGCGCATCCACTGCGTGGACTGCTTCGAGAACCGCCTGGTCGACGAGTCCCAGCACTACGCCGAGGTGTGCGAGTACCCGTACCTGAATCCGCAGACCGGACCGGTCTACGTCGAGGGGGTGGAGGAGGGCGACACCCTGCTGGTGCACATCGACGACATCGAGATCACCCGCGACTGGGCGATGACCGGGCTGGTGCCGCGCTTCGGCCTGCTGACCGGCACCACGGCGACCGCCATGCTCACCGACGCCCTGCCGGAGGTGGTGCGCAAGGTGCCGATCCGCGAAGGCCGCGTCTGGTTCGGGAAGCTGAGCCGTCCGCTGTCGCCGTTCATGGGCACCATCGGCACCGCCCCGAAGCTGGAGGCGATCAACGCGCTCACCCCGGCGAGCTACGGCGGCAACATGGACTGCCCGGAGACCTGCGCGGGCAACACCCTGCACCTGCCGGTGCGCAACGACGGCGGCCTGCTGTTCTGCGGCGACGGGCACGCCACCCAGGGCCACGGGGAGATCGGCGGCGTCGCCTGCGAGGTGCCGGTCAACCTGGTCTGCCGGTTCGAGGTCATCAAGGGGCAGGCGATCGACTGGCCGCGCGTCACCAACGACACGCACCTGATGGTGATCGGCAGCGCCCGCCCGCTGGAGGACGCCACGCGCATCGCCACCACCGAGCTGGTCAAGTGGGTGGCCGCCGACTACGGCATGGATTCCACCGACGCCCTGATCTGGATCACGCAGGTGCTGGAGCTGCGGGTCGGCAACGTGTGCGATCCCAACTACTCGGTGGTGGCCGCGGTTCCGCGCGAAGCGCTGACCGCCTAAGCTGGCCCCATGGCCGGACGCATCCAGGACAAGGTCGCGATCGTGACGGGGGCCGGCTCGGTCGGCCCCGGCATCGGCAACGGCCGCGCCACGGCGCTGGTGTTCGCACGGGAAGGGGCGCGGGTGCTGCTGGTCGACCGCGACCGCGGCCCCGCCGAGGAGACGCACCGGATGATCGCCGAGGCGGGCGGCGAGTCATCCACGTTCCAGGCCGACGTCAGCGACGCCTCGGCCTGCCACGCTATCGCCGGCGCGTGCATCGAGCGCTACGGCCGCATCGACATCCTGCACAACAACGTCGGCATCGAGATCGCGGGCGGCTTGGAGGAGACCACCGAGGAGGCGTGGGACACCACCCTGGCGGTCAACCTCAAGAGCATGTTCCTGATGGCCAAGGCGGTCGTCCCGCACATGGAGCGGCAGGGCGCCGGCGCCATCGTCAACATCTCCTCGATCAACGCGATCCGCACCCTGCCGGCGCTGTCCTTGCCGTACGCGGTGTCCAAGGCGGGCGTGATCGCCTTCACCCGCGACGTGGCCGTCGAGTACGCGGCCAGGGGGATCCGCGTGAACGCCGTGCTGCCCGGCATGATGGCCACGCCGTTCGTGGTGGCGGCGCTCACCGACGCGTACGGCGGCGACGTGGAGGCGATGATGGAGCGGCGCGACAGCCTGTGCCCGACCGGCAAGCAGGGCGAGGGGTGGGACGTGGCGCACCTGTCGCTGTTCCTGGCCTCCGACGAGGCGAGGTACGTGACCGGCGAGTCGGTGGTCGTCGACGGCGCCCAGACCTGCCGCATCTGATCGTGCCCGGCACGTACCAGGACGGCATCGCGTTCATCGAGGGCTGCTACCGGCCCATCGGCGAGGCGCGGATCCCGATCCTGGACCTGGGCTTCCTGCGTTCGGACGCGAACCAGGACACCGTGTCGGTGTGGGGCGGATCGTTCTTCCGGCTCGACGACCACCAGGAGCGGTTCGAGCGCAACATCGCGCGGCTGCGTATGCACTGTCCCTACGACCGGCAGCAGCGCAACGAGATCCTGGCCGAGTGCGTGCGCCGTACGGGCTTCCGCAAGGCCTACGTGCAGATGGTGATGACGCGCGGACGGCTGCCGGCCGGCAGCCGTGATATCCGCGGGTGTGCGAACCAGTTCCATGCGTTCTGCCTGCCGTACGTCTGGCTGGCGCCCGAGGAGCAGCGCCGCCGCGGACTGCGCGCCCACATCAGCGACATCCAGCGGGTGCCGCCGCAGACCATCGAATCGACGGTCAAGCACTACCACTGGCTGGACTTCGAGCTGGGCCTGATGCAGGCGTACGATGCCGGCGCGGAGACGGTGATCGTCGTGGACGGCAACGGCGATGTCGCCGAGGGACCGGGGTTCAACGTGTTCATCGTGGAACGGGGCCGCCTGGCGACGCCGGCCGCGGGCGTCCTGGACGGGATCACCCGCCGCACCGTGCTGGAGCTGTGCGCGGAGGTTGGCATCGCGTGTGCGACCGAGCCCATCGCCCCGGAGCGCGTACGGGCGGCCGACGAGGTGTTCATCACCTCGACCGCCGGCGGGCTGATCTCCGTGACCACGGTCGACGGGCGTCCTGTCGGCGCAGGCGCTCCCGGACCGATCACGGCGCGGCTCACCGCCACCTACTGGTCACGGCGGGAGGCCGGCTGGCATGCGACACCCATCGATTACGGCAACGGCTGATGGCGAAGCTGAAGGACGTCAACACCACCGATATCGCCGGCGCCATCCGCCTGGGCTGCCGGACGATGTGCCGCCTGTTCAACGCGGACGACGACGATATCCCGTTCTTCGACATCCTGGCCCTGCCCGAGGCGCGGATGAGCTTCAGTTGCCACCACTCGGAGGCACAGGTCCCGGGCCGGTTTCTCAACGCCCTGCTGAATGCCGAGGACGCACTCGGCATCCGCATCGACGAGCAGGCTATCGACACGATCACCCGCGCCGCGTTCTTCGCCTATCAGGGAGCCGTGCCCCTGCCCCTGAACCGGCAGCGGATCGGCGGGCCGCTGGTCAATTTCCTGCCGACCCAGATTCGCGAAGGGTTCCACGCGCTGTACGCCCTGGTCAGGTTCCGCGACTCCGGCCGCGCGCGCGAGCTGGCCGAGGCCTCCATCGACGCGATCTTCCGCACCTGGGACCCGGCGGACGGATGGGACTATGCGCGCCTGCAGGACGAGAACGGGCTGTCGATCGTCAAGCCCTCGAGCTTCCTGAACGGACTCGGCCGAACCATCGGCCCGCTGGTGAAGTACTTCCGGGCCACCGGGTACGGTCCGGCACTGGACCTTGCCATCGTCCTGAAGGACAAGGCCGTCGCGGAGTTCTTCCCGGAGAACGGCGAGTTCCAGGCCGCTCACGGCCTGCACGGGCACTCGACCACCTGCACGATGTCGTCGCTGGCGCAGTTGGCCGACCTGACGGGCGACGCACCCCTGCTGGCGCGCGTGAAGGCGTTCTACGACAACGGCCTGCGGCACATACGGGACCAGGTCGGCTGGTCCATCGAGACCACCAATCCGGGCAGGAACTATGGAAGGGGCGAGGCCAACAACACCGGCGACATCGTCGAGACGGCCCTGATCCTGGGCCGGTGGGGCCACCTCGACTACTACCATGACGCGGAGCGCATCCTGCGCTGCCACCTGTTGCCCAGCCAGTTGCGCGACGTCTCGTTCATCCGCGAGCCGGCGAATCCGAAGGGCTCCGACGGCAAACGCGACGTCGCGCGCAGGATCGCCGGATCGTTCGGGCTGCCGGCGCCGTACGGGCACCACCCGGTCGGCGTCGCCGAGGTCAAGTTCAACTCCGACATCGTGGGCGGCGTGGTCGGCTCGCTCTGCGAGGTATACCGCGAGGCGACCCGTCACGACACGGCCGGGCACCGGGTGAATCTCCTGTTCGATCACGAGACGCCCGCGATCAAGGTCCACTCGCCCTACACGCATCCGGCGCTGAGCGTCGAGCTGAAGCGCCCCGGACCGCTGTTCGTGCGCCTCCCTCCCTGGGTCAGCCCTGAGGCGGTCGAGGTTTCCGGCTCGGACCGGCCGCGCCACACCGGCGGCTGCCTGTTCTTCGCGGCGCCGGCGACAGACCGGGCGATCCGTATCGCGTATCCTCTCGCGGAACAGGAGATGACCATGCGCAACCCGGCCGGGGATCTACGCGTGCGTCTTCACGGAGATGCGGTCACGGCGATGGACGACCTCGGCGCCGACGTGACCTTCTTCGATCCGATCGAATGACGAGCAGGAGGGTGCGATCATGACCATCGATGCCGCGGATGTCCGCAAGCCGAAGCTGGGCTACCAGTACGAGTTCGACGCCGACCGGCTCGACCGGATCGTCGCCTGCACGGAGGAGCACGGCTTCTGCGTCGCCAAGGAGGTGCTGTCTCCCGCCATGGTCGACGTGCTGTGCGGCGAGGTGTGGCGGGTGGTGGACCCGGACCGCACGCTCGGCCCGGGCGAGAGCCGCACCTACCACGCCTGGTTCGACGAGGCGACCGAGGCGTGGGCGCTGCTCGACGACGAGCGCTTCATGAACCTGCCGCGTGCGCTGCTCGGCACCGGCGAGATGTGCCTCAACCGCTCGGCGGCCATCATCCGCCGGCCGGGCTCGGCGACCGTGGCCTGGCACACCGACTGGCGCGGGCAGACCGACGATCCGCCGCGCGACAGCGGGCAGGTGCTCAATCGTGGCTCCTGGCCGTCGGGGACCTGGTTCTACGTCACCGGTTCGCGCCCCATGCACGGCGGCCTGTGCGTGATCGAGGACTCCAACCGCGTCGGCTGGACCGGCCCGGCAGGATTCAGGCTCACCGCCGACCAGTATACGTTCGTCCGCGAAGGTGCGGCCGACGAGGAGCGCTACGCCGACTTCGACATTCCCGGCCTGGTGCCGCTGTTCACGGATCCCGGGGACTGCATCCTGTTCGCGGACCGCACCTTCCACGGCGCCTTCCCCAACCGGGAGGAGCGCACGAGGCTCTCCTGCGGCGTCGGCTTCCGCAGCCAGAGCGACGTGATCGACGCGCCCTGGGATCTGCCGGCAACGGCTCGGGCGTTCGTGGACGCGTTGCCCGCGCGGCACAAGCGCTACGTGGACGGTTACACGGGCATCGACACGTCGTTCGGCCAGGCGATGAAGTAGGATCACGCGCCATGAAGGCGATTGTGATCGAGCAGAGCGGCGGGCCCGAGGTGCTCGCCTACCGGGACGTCGAGGCGGGCGAGCCGGCCGCGGGCCAGGTGCGGGTGCGGGTCGAGGCGGCCGGCGTCAACTACATCGACACCTATCAGCGAAGCGGACTCTACCCGATGCCGCTGCCGTTCACCCCCGGCGTGGAGGGAGCGGGCGTCGTCGACGCGGTCGGCGACGGGGTCACGGGCGTGGCCGCCGGCGACCGGGTGGTGTACGTCATGACGCCGGGCTCCTACGCCGAGCTGGCGCTGGTGCCGGCCGCCCACCTGGTCACGATCCCGGAGGGGATCACGACCGAGGCCGCGGGCGCTGCGTTCCTGCAGGGCCTGACCGCCCATTACCTGGCCTGTTCCACCTATCCGTTGTCGCCGGCTTCGACCTGCCTGGTGCTGGCCGCGGCCGGCGGGGTGGGGCTGCTCCTCTCGCAGATCGCCAAGCGCCGCGGCGCCCGCGTGATCGGCTGCGTCTCCTCCGACGCCAAGGCGGAGCTGGCGCGCGGGGCCGGGTGCGACGAGGTGATCCGCTACGACCAGGTGGACTTCAAGGACGAGGTGATGCGCCTGACCGGCGCCCGCGGCGTGCAGGTCGCCTACGACTCGGTGGCTCAGGCCACGTGGCAGCAGAGCCTGGGCAGCCTGGCGCCGCGCGGCTACCTGGTGCTGTACGGCAACGCCAGCGGCCCGGTGACCTCGCTGGACCCGCGCGTGCTGAATGAGGGGTCGTACTTCGTCACGCGGCCGACCCTCACCCATTATATCCAGGAGGAGGGCGAGCTGCAGGCGCGCGCAGACGACCTGTTCGGCTGGATGGCGGCCGGCGAGCTGGACGTCCGCATCCACGGGCGGTATCCGCTCCCCGATGCCGCCCAGGCGCACCGGGACATCCAGTCCCGCGCCACCAGCGGCAAGCTGCTGATCATCCCTTGATCCCGTTCCGGGCCTACCCGCCGCCGCCGGCGCACTACCGGGACGTCACGCTGCAGCTCGTGCCGTTCCGCGCGGCGCCGGCGGCGGTGCAGCGCTTCCTGCCGGAGCCGCTGGCCGCGGATACGGAGGGCGCGTGCATGGCCGCCGGGATCGACGTGGGGTTCTGCACCAGCTACGGGAGCTTCCAGGAGGCGTTCCTGATGCTCGGCTGCCGGTTCGGGGACACGGCCGGCTGGTTCTGCTCACACGTGCTGCACAACGGACCGGCCGGGATCGCGGCCGGACGGGAGATCTACGGGACGCCCAAGGTGTTCGCGCAGGTCACCGTACGGCGGCACGGGCGCACGATGGTGACCGAGGCCCACCTGGACGGCGTGCGGGTCATGCGGGTCGCCTCGACGGCGGACCAGGTCGTCCCGGCCGGCGAGCTGCCCCCGCTGGCGCCGTCGTGGCGGCTGAAGGTGATCCCCCGCGCCGACGGCCCGGGCCCGGCACTCAGGCAGCTCATCGACTGCAGCGGGACGATGCAGGAGATGGCGGTCCGCTTCTCCGCGCGCGGGCGAGGCACGGTGACGCTGGAAGCGGCCCCGGACTGCGACCTGACGGCGCTCGCGCCGGCGAGCTGCGGGGCAGCCGGCTACCTGGAGTGCGATTACACGGAGGGCTATGCGGAGATCGCTCACGACTACCTGGCGTGAGCGTCCGCTTGACCCCTCTCTCGACGACGCGCGCGCGGATGGGCATGATGCGCGCTTCGCAGCGGTCAATCGGTGGCTCGGGTGTGCCGAAAATGAGGATTGGGAGTAGACCCGTGGCACCAGGAGGTAGACCTCGATGACACGTGACGACACTCGAACGCACTTTGGTGGGCCGGCGCCGCTGGCTATCATCATGACGCTGGTGCTGCTGGGAGCGGTGGCCGCCGGTGCGCAGGAAACCGATCGGCACGACCGGTACTCGACGGCCGGCAACGCCATCGCCCCCAAGATCGCTCAGTCGACGACCTGGGGCATCGTCGACGCGGTATCCGGTCGCGTCGACACCGTGGGCTCGCTGCACGCGACCATGGAGCGGCTGGAATCGTCGGAGATCACCCAGTACGGCCTGCCGAAGCTCAGCCACCGCAAGCTGATCTCGTACGACGGGACCCCGTTGCTGATCGGCGAGGCGGGTGAGGTCAACGGAGCGGTCGGCACACTCTGGGGATTCGGCCTCACCGCCGGTGGCGACTACCGGAGCATGGGCAGCGGCCAGGAGGCGGACGTCGGCTGGGACGGTGACGTGATCACCGGGCACCTGGGGTTCGACGTCCGGCCGGTCCGCGAGCTGCTGCTCGGTCTGACGGCGGGAGTATCGCAGACCAGCACCACGTTCGAGGTGGACGGACAGCGGGGACTCCTCGACCATCACATGCTCAGTGCCTCTCCGTACTTCAGTTGGGTGCTGTTCCCGGGCATGTGGTGGTGGGCCACCGCAACCTATGGCGTCGGCGAGGCGGAGATGGCCGACAAGGACGAGCCCGGCGTCGCGCGTCCCCATGCCGGGTCGTCATCGCTGCTGAGCGGCGCGCTGGGATGGAACGTCAACGTGATCGACAGCCCGGGGCACGATCCCGGCTCCCGCGTGGGCGTGGCGGTCAGGGGGGAAGGCTCCCTGAATCACTTCAGGGTGGATTCTTCACGGGGCGACATGCCGGACCTGGAGATGAACACGTGGCGCGGCCGTCTCATGGTGCAGGGCACCTACGAGCAGCCGGTCAACGACAGCGTGTACCTGATTCCGACGCTCGAAGCGGGAGTCCGATACGACGGCGGCCAGGCCGCCAGCGGCGCGGGCGTCGAGCTCGGCGGCCGCTTCCGCTACGAGGATCAGTCGGTCGGCCTGACGCTGGAGGCGCACGGCCGCGCGCTGGTTCCGCTCGACGACACCTCTCGAGAGTGGACCGCCGGCGGGCTGGTTCGGATTTCCTCCGACCGCGACGGCTTCGGGCCGTTCCTGAACGTGACGCCGAGCTTCGAGCCGGTGGAATCCATCGCCTCCGTGCCGACCGCGGAGCTGATCTCCCGCCAGGGGCGCGTGGACGCCGAGCTGGGCTACGAGGGACTGGAGGTGGACGGCGTGCCCGGCTTGTTGACGCCATACGGGGCTGTTACTCTTGCCGACGGGGGCACGTCGACCTATCGGTGGGGCAGCCGTCTGACGCTCACCGACGACCTGGCCCTGAACCTGGAGGCGCAGCACGAACGAGCCCACATCGCCGCGGCGACCGAGCACAGCGCCACCGTCAGCGCCAACCTCCAGCTTTGAGGGTAGTGCGAGCTGTGAAGGCGGTGCGCCCGCTCGACGGATAGCGTCCGGACCGGAAGGCTCCGCGTCCATGCCCGGCGCGCGATGACGCCGGACAACCGTGCAATGCCCGTCACGCAGCAGTCGGCCGACCGCCCGAAGCCGCGTGAGGTGGCCGTCTGCAAGCTTCAGGAGTTGCCCCCGGGCGCGCGCCGCGAGGTCGACGTGGGTGGCCGGCACGCCGTCTGCGTGTTCAACGTGGCAGGCGAGCTGGTCGCGCTGCGGAACCTCTGCCCGCACCGCGGCGGCAAGCTCACCCGCGGATTCGTCGGACCCCTGGTCACCGGCGACGCGCCCGGCCGCTTTCGGTACGAGCGCGAGGGCGAGATCCTGCACTGTCCCACGCACCAGTGGGAATTCGATCTGAAGACCGGCTGCGCGTTGCACGCCCCGCGCCTTTGTGCGAAGACCTACCGGGTGAGCGTGCGCGGCGATCAGGTCATACTGCACGCGCCCTAAGGAAGACCAGCAGAGGGAGGGTTCATGGCGATGACACCGAGCGCTACCGCCACCGCCACCGATTCCGTCGTCGCCGATCGGCCGGCGGTCACGACCGCACAGGCAGCGGGCCGCGAACCCGCTCGCGCGCGCAAGGTGGCCCCGTACGTGGTCGACTGCGACTGCCACCACGTGTGGCGCCAGATCGAGGACATCTTCCCGTACCTGCCGCGCCGCTACGTGGAGAGCATCAGGGATTTCGGCCCGATGCTGCCCAAGTATCCGTACACGAACATGCGCAACAACAGCGGCCTGGCGTTCCGGGTCGACCATGCCGTCGAGTCGGACACGGACCTGGCCGAGTTCACGGTGGAGCACCACGTGGAGGCCTACGGGATCGACGCGGCGCTGCTGACCGGCTCCTCGGTCTATTCCGCGGCCGGGCTTCCCGACCTGGACTACGCCGCGGCGCTCTGCCGGGCGTTCAACGACTACACGATCGAGCATTGGGTCGCCAAGGACCCGCGGCTGCTGATGACCATCGCCGTGCCCGTGAACGACCCGCGGGCGGCCGCGGCCGAGATCGAGCGGCTCGGGCCCCACCCGTCGGCGGCCGCGGTGATGATGCCGGCCGGCGCGCGCGCGCCGTTCGGCAACCGGTGCTACGACCCCATCCATGCCGCCGCAGCCGAGCAGGGCCTGCCGATCGTGACCCACTTCGGGTGCGAGGGGCAGGGGCCGACCAACCCTCCGACCGCGGCCGGCTTCCCGTCGTACTACCTGGAGATGCGCATGGCCCGCCCGCAGATCGCCCAGGCCCACTCGGCCAGCCTGATCTGCGAGGGGGTGTTCGAGCGCTATCCCACCCTCAAGTGGTTGTTCGTGGAGGTCGACACATGGTGGATCCCCGGTCTGCTGTGGCACTTCGACGCCGACTGGAAGGCCACCCGCGAGTACACGCCGTGGGTGAAGCGCCTGCCGAGCGAGTACTTCCGCGAGCACATCCGCGTCGGCACCCAGCCGCTGCAGCTTCCCGAACGCAGGCAGGATGCCGCGACCTACCTGCGGTTGATGCACGCCGGGGAGGTGCTGGTCTACGCTAGCGACTTCCCCCACTGGGACTGGGACGAGCCCACGCCCACGGCCGCGCGGTTCCCGCAGGAGCTGCGCGAAGCGGTGTTCGGGGGCAACGGGCGGGAGTTGCTCAACCTGGGCTGACCGTTCCGGCCAGTCCCGGTTATGCCGTCCCGTGGACGAACTCGCGCAGCCGGGCGAGTTGCGCGTCGGTGCCCACCGCCACCAGCGAGTCCCCGGGCCGGACCGTGACACCCGCCACCGGTGTGGCGGTGTCGGCGGTTGGGCTGGTCTCCTCGCCGTGGATCGCATCCACCGTGTGGATGGCCACGACCATGGCACCGACGTGATCGGCAATCCGTGCGTCCTGCAGGGTGCTTCCGGCCAGCGGTGAACCGTCCGGCACGGCCACCTCGTCGATCTGCAGGGAGCGGCGCTCGCGATCGAGCACCTCGTCCAGAAACCTGGTCAGCGACGGGCGCAGCAGCGAGTCCGCCAGGCGGCGGCCCGTACTGCGGTACGGGGACACGACGCTGTTCGCGCCCACTTTCGTGAGCTTGCGGATGGTCTGCCGCTCGGTCGCCTGCGAGACGATCTTCAGCGCCGGATTGAGCTGCCGGGCGGAGAGGACGACGAACACGTTGGTATCGTCGTTGGGCAGCGCGGACACCATTCCGGCCGCACGCTCGACCCCCGCGGCCAACAGGGTCTCGTCCTCCTCGGCGTTGCCCTGTACGAAGAGGAGCGAGTCGTCGCCGGCGCACTCAGAGTGGTCGGGATCCAGGTCGATCATCACGAACGGCACCTGTTCCCTGGCGAGCTCGGCGGCTACCTCCCGTCCGAACTTGCCGGCGCCGCACACGATGTAGTGGCCGTTGAGCCTGCGGATCGCTCGATCCATGCGTCTCCTCCTCCATCCGGGCAGGAATGCCCCTTGCAGCAGGTAGGCGACCAGGGAGGTGGCCGAATACCAGATGGTGATGACCGCGACCACGATCAGGCCGGAGGTGAACAGCCGGCCGGTCCGTGAGAGTTCATGCACCTCGCCGTAGCCCACCGTGGAGATCGTGATCACCGCCATGAACAGGCTGTCGCCGAGCGGCCAGCCCTCGATCAGCGAGAACCCCAGCGTGGCGACGACCGTGATCCCGACCAGCAGCGCGATCGCGACCACGAATCGGCGGTGCATGGACATCGACGGGATGATAGCGGTTGTCGCCGGGGTATCGTATGTGCGGAAGGAGGTGCCTGTGAGTGAGGAGGCGCGCCTGCTCCGGGAGCAGGTCGAGTACTACCGCCGGCGCGCGCCCGAGTACGACGACTGGTTCTACCAGCGCGGCCGTTACGATGAAGGCGACGCTCGCCGGGCGCAGTGGCAGGCGGAGATCCAGGCCGCACGCACCAGGCTGCGGTCCCTGGGAGAGGTCGACGACGCGCTGGAGCTGGCCTGCGGCACCGGGCTCTGGACCGTGCACCTGCTCCGCCAGGCGCGCCGCCTGACGGCCGTCGATGCCTCCCCGGAGGTGATCGAGCTGGCGCGGAAGCGCGTCGGGCGCGACCCGCGCGTGGTGTTCGAGGTCGCGGATCTGTTCGCGTACCGGCCCGTGCAGCGCTACGACCTGGTGTCGTTCACGTTCTGGCTGTCGCACGTGCCGCACGAGCGGCTCGGCGGTTTCTTCGACCTGTTGCGGCACTGTCTTCGCCCCGGCGGCCGGGTGTTCGCGGTGGACTCGGCTGCGTCGCCGGACAAGCAGACCAGTGCCGACGGGGCACAGGCGCGGGACCTGGCCGACGGCAGCACCTATCGGATCGTCAAGCTGTACTACGGCAAGGAAGAGTTGGAGGCGCTGTTCGTCGAGCACGGCTTCCGCGCGGAGGTCACGCTCACGCCTTCGCTCTGGGTGGCCGTGGCTGTCAGGGCCAGTCCGTCATGACGCCTTCCACTCGCCGAGCATCGCCTCCACCTGCGCGCTCTCCCCGGCGTCCAGCGCCGACAGCGGCGGGCGGCATGCGCTGGACGGGAAGACCCCGAGCAGGCGCAGTCCTTCCTTGACCACCGGGATCGACCGCCCCGGTCTGGCGCGCAGCGCGGCCAGCGGCGCGAGCCGCTCCTGGATGGCGCCGATGCGTTCGCGGTCGCCGTCGCTCGTTGCGCGCCACAGATCCATCGACAGCGCCGGCGCCAGGTTGACGGCGCCGGTGGAGAAGGCGCGGGCTCCTTCCAGGGCGCAGTACGGGAAGAGTCCCTCGCCGCCGCAGACGCCGGCAAGCCGGCGATCGGGCGCGGTCTTGCGCTGGGCGGCCATGAAGGCGCGGAACCACTGGAAGTCGCCCGACTCTTCCTTCACGGCGACGACGTTGCCGAGCCTGGCCAGCCGCCCCGCCGACTCGACGCTCAGCGGCACGGCCGGCGTCCGGTACAGCATGAAGCCGATGTCGGCGGATGCGGCGACGGCGCGGTTGTAGCGCTCGGCGCCGGATCCGGTCATGCCGAACATCGGGTCCACCATGGTGATCTGCGCCGCCGGGCAGCCGAGCCGCTCGGCCACCCGCGCCTGGGCCATCGCCCGGCCGATCGAGCCGCTCACCGAGGCGAGCACCAGCGCGCGGCCGCCGGCCTCCTCGACGGCGGCCGCGGTCACCGCCTGCCACTCGTCCATCGACAGCGAGAAGCACTCGCCCGTCCCCCCGCACGGGGTGATGGCCGGCACGCCGTGATCGACCAGGCGGCGGATCAGGCGGCGGAAGGCCTCCAGATCGACCGGAGCCTCAGGAGCGTCGTGCGTGAACGGGGTGGGTGGGTAGGCGACGGGCCCTGCCAGGCGGGCCTGCAACGCTGCGCGATCCATCGCGCGGAAAGCGTGCCACATCGGGGCGCGCGGCGCAGCGTGCGTGGGGGGTGATTCGACGGCGCCGCCGGCCAGGGTCGTGCTTCGCCCCCCGTGCCGCGACGAAATGCGTCGGCGGTCTGGTCAGCCTGCCGGGATCAGATGTTGATGGCGCCAAGCGCTACCGCGGTGATCACCACCAGCGCGGTAACGAGGAGCGCCACGCGCCTGCGCCACACCGTCGCCTGGCTCTGTCGCCGAGCTGTCATGTGCATATCTATGGATCGTCAGGCGGCAATCGCGACTTGAGCACTATGGACCGCATGGGGTCCCGGCGATCGCGCTACTCCGCCGGTGCGTACATCTCGGTGTCGGGGTAGAACGCGTACCAGGCGAACCAGAAGTCGCGCTCCTTGGCCAGCACGCTGCCGTCGGCCAGGTCGGTGAAGGTGACCAGCCCCGCGGCGTCGCGCTCTACGCGGATCACGGTGTCCCCGACAGCGTCTTCGAACGGTGCGTTCTGGATGACGGCGTCCTCGAAGTAGGCCTTGTGGATGCCGCCGGCCTCGATGCCGAAGATCACCGCCTTGGGGTGGAAGCGTCCGTCCTCGACGTTCTGCACCGGGAACCAGACGGAGTAGTCGGTGTCGTACCCCTCGTACGGATCGTAACTGTAGTCCCGGTACCCGCCTCCCCGGTCCAGGATCTCCGCGTCGGGATGATGCGGGCTCCACTCGCCCCAGCGCACCACGTCGACCGCGACCGGGGTCAGCCACTGGCCGCTCATGCTGCCGAACACCGCCTGTCCGCCGATCTGCATCCACAGCGACCGCGTCCGCCGGTCGTACATGACCAGGTTGGAGTTGTACAGCATCCCGCTGGTGCCGAACTCGACCGGCTCGCAGTCGATGGTGCGCTCGTAGGCGATGCCGGACCCGCACAGCGGGCAGTACGTGACCACGATCGGATCGCCGCCCACCGTGTCGTTGACGATCTCGTGGTGGGTGAGGATCCGGAACGGATAGCCGCGCTCGATCCCGTTGTGGGTGAGCACGACCAGCAGGTCGTCCGGCTCCAGCCAGCCGTCCGCGTCGCTCACGCTGGAGAACGTGGGCAGGTCGATCGACGGAATGCCGTCGGGCGGCGGACCGCCGTGCGAAAGCTGTCCGGGGTGCAGCAGGAAGGGGATGCCGTTGAGGGATTGGGTAACCTCTTCCGGGACCGGGAGCTGCGTGGACGGAGTGCATTCGTCGGCCGCCCATGCGGGGCCTCCGGCAAGCAACAGGATCGCGCAGGCGACGGACGCGCGGCGTGTGGTGGTCGAGACAGGCATGTGGTCAGGACACCCCGCGGCCTGCCCTTCTTACCGGCGAAGCGGAGGGTCGAGCCGGGTATACTTCGACCGATGGCGTCACGCATGGCCGGCATCGAGCCGGCGTTTCCCAGTCCGCTGCCTTTGGAGGAGGTCCCGGCCAGGTTCCGGGAGTTGATCGGTCTGGACGTGATCCCGGATCAGGTGGACTTCACCGCCGCCGCCACCGTGGTTGAGGACGGCCTGGCGCTGACCCGGCTGACCTTCCGCAACTGCCTGGGCGAATCCGTGCACGCCATCTCCATCCTGCCGGCCACGCCTGCCGGGACGCTGCCCGGCGTGATCTGCACGAACGGCACCGCCAGCACGGCGGAGGACGTGGCGCATCCGGAGTACCACCGCAAGACCCCGCACAAGGGCCCCCTGTACGGCTGGGGGCGTGAGATGGCGCGCCGCGGCTTCGCGGTGCTGACGTTCACCCCGAAGGGGGCGGCGGCGCGGCGCGGCACCGTGGAAGCGTGGGAGGAGGAGCAGCGGCTGCTGCTGCCGTTCGGGCGGTCGCAGGTGGCCGTGATCGCCGACGAGGCGGTGCGCGCCACGCGCGTACTCGGCGCGCTGGACGGCGTCGACTCCGGCCGCATCGGGCTCACCGGCATGTCGCTGGGCGGCTGGACGTCGTGGCTGGGGATGGTGGCCGCCCCCTGGGTGAAGACGGCGGCGCCGATCGCCGGCGGGCTGGGGACCCTGCGGGCGAACATCGACCACGGCCTGGTGTGGCGCCACTCCTCGTTCTGCTTCGTCCCGCACATGCTGCGCTACTTCGACCACCCGCAACTGATCGCGGCGGCGGTCGCCCCGCGCCCGTTCATGATGGTGGCGCCGCTGGAAGACGAGGACATGCCCGCCGACGGCGTCGACGAGTTCGTCGACTACGTGAGCGGCGTGTACGAGCGTGCCGGCGTGCCGGAGCGGTTCCTCGTGCACCGGCCGCCCGGCCACCACGTGTTCACCATGCAGTACTTCGAGTGGGCCGTGGAATGGTTCAAGCGCTGGCTGTAAAGGAGGCAGGCGAATGATCACGGAGGCGACCTATCGACGGGACGGAAGGACGGTTTCGGTGCGTGTCGAGCGCATCGACACCTGGGTCGAGGACGCGGGCGAGATCGTCAACTTTCCCTGCCTCCTGGAGCTGGACGGCCGGCTGATCCTGTTCTACTCGCGCTCCCGGCACGGCGGCGAGCACGTGGCCGCCGAGGATCCGGTCAACGTCATCGAGTCGTGCGACGACGGCGACACCTGGCACCCGGCGCCGGACGACTTTGAGCTGCTGTCGCGCGATCCGGTGTCGGGGCGGATCAGCGACACCTTCAGCACCTCGCTCGGCTACCTGCGCGACGGCACGATCGTGCACATCGGCCACAACACCCAGCTCCAGCACGACGTCGGCTACGACCGGTCCGAGAGCCACATGCACGTGCAGTTCCAGCAGGACGACCCGACGTTCCGGTTCCAGCGCGCCTCGCGCGACGGCCGGCTGCTGGAGACCGTGCCGTTCAAGGTGTCCGGGATGACGTGGGGCCGGGCGTCCTACCAGGTCTACTCGACGATCCTGGAGCTTCCCGGCGGCGACCTGCTGGCGGCGATGGAGTGGGCGAAGATCCTGCCGGAGTCGGAGTGGATCCGCCGGCCGAACGGCACGGTCTGGGTGTACCGCTTCGGCGTGTTTCATCGTGCGGTCGAGCGACGCCGGCAGGTCATGGGAGCTGGTGGAAGAGTTCGACCCGGAGAAGATCGAGCCGGTGTACGGGGTCAGCGACCGCGCCGTGGACGAGGGGTTCGACGAGGCGGATCTGCGCGTCCTGCCGAACGGCGACATCCTGTGCGTGATGCGCACGGGATCGGACTCCCCGCTGTGGCAGTCACGCTCGCGCGACGGCGGGCGCACCTGGGCCGCGCCGGAGCCGATCGGCTGGCCGGCGGTGAAGCCGCGGCTGCAGGTGCTGCCGAACGGCGTCCTGGCCTGCGCGTCCGGGCGCGGCTCCTACGGCCAGCCGCAGGTCACCCACGTGATGCTCAGCCTGGACGGCACCGGCCGCCACTGGGAGCCGCCGTTCTGCTTCCATACCGGCCCCGGCTGCTCGTACACCTCGACCATGCAGCGCGACGGCAGGCTGCACGTGATCTACTCGGCCTCCGACTTCACCCGCGACATAGGCACCCACGGCCTGCCAAAGCAGGCGATCAGGCGCGCGGTGCTCTCCATCGAGGTGGTGTGAACCGGGACGGGGCGACCGGCTTTACAGCGCGCGCGGGAGCGGTAATCGCCCACCGTTACGGTCAGTAGGACGCGAGGGGGGTCTACACCTTCGCCCACGAGGCAGCGACAGGGTAGGAAGGTCTGACCATCGCAGCGGTCGCCGCGATGTCGGACCGCGGTCAGGAGGTGGCAGAGAGACGCACCTCGTGCCCGCTCCATGAGTGGCTGACGCCGTCCCATCCGGGATGTGCCAATCTAGCCGTGAAGTGCACGAGTCGACTATTTATATTACAGCAAATTAATTAACAATTCTTCATCAACGTATTGACGATTCGTAACATACGTCTGTAAGCTACATGCACGAGTTACAAGGAGGAAGAATGGAACTCACGATTGTAGAATTGGCTCGCGCCGTGAACAGGAGCGAGACCTATGTACGCCAGCATGTCCACCGGAAGCACTTGGCCGTGCGGCGGGAAGGCCGCAACGTGTATGTGACGCTTGACGAGGCAGAGCGATGGGCGCGCGAGCGAGGCATTAGCCTAGTCCTACCCGCTCGTGTCGCGGTGGCGACGGACACCATGCAGGCCCGAGTCGCTCGCATGACGGTGTTGGCGTGGTGCGGGCCGGGCGATCAGGTTCACAACATGTTCACGCTCATACGTCATCGTCGTCAGGACTCGCTGGGCCCGTGGGATGGCGCACCGAGCGAGACATGGAGCAGTGACGACCTCGGACACGACATTCGGCTTTTCAGTATGGACGCACCACTTGATCAGTGTCAGGAGCACATCGACCGAATCCTCAATTCAGGCGCGCTTGAGATCGACGGGTTGGATGTTCGATACTCTCTGGCCCCACTGCCCCGCTCCCACTGGGCATATCGCGATAGCCGGCCGCACGCGGAAGTCTCAGTCGTCAGCCCGTTCTCGAGATACAGTGCAGAGGTGACTGAGTACTGGAGCTTCACAGAAGCCCCTCGCAAGCATTGGTTGGATGTAGTCGAATCGTTGCCGCCAAAGATACCTCGTCGATTTGCATCTATAGGGTTCCCGCTTCACCGCCGCCCAGATCGCGTAGGCAACCTCATGGTCGCGAGTGCTCACGACGCGATTGCTTGTGATCTGAAGTCTCACCGAGATGGGACACTGAGGCTCCATTTTGAGGCGGAAGAGATTCTAAATGAGCGCTACCACGCGATGGTGTGGGCGCGCCACAGTGGAGACGACGTTCTTCGTAAGGGATTTGCCATCACGCCGGGTCAAACAATAGTTCGGCTCCCAGCGGATGTCGATCACGCGGGACTCGCCGTGTACAGATCAACAGACGGACAGTGCGTCGATCTGATGGAGTATTTTCTTATAATGGAAGTAAGAGGAGTCGTGCATTTGGATTCCGGACCTTCGTTGCAGGTTCGGGACCGTAAGCGGCGATTATTTCATACCATTTCGCCGGCCGGCATTGACTCGGCAGTCAGCGTTTCATCGGACAGTGATAGCTCCGATCTAGACAAAGGAATTCGGCAGTTGAATCTCGAACGTCAGATGCATGAGCAAGATCGAAACGCTCGTAAGGAAGGCAATTTGGAGCGGTTCGGACCTTCTGAGTTCGATGACGCACAGAAATATATGGTCTCTGTACTACGGCAAGAACGCCAACAGAAAGGACCAATATATCTTGCTGACCCGTATTTCATGAAACACTCCCCTGGCGGGGACCTGGCGAAGCTATACCTCGATATGTTCGCGGCCACAAGGGGTCGAGAACTACGAGTCATGTGCGCGCATAAGGGGAACGTGATTGGACCACCTTGGTGGTCCGGGATTCCAAGCATGGTAACCAGCCATGTCAGTGTTCGGTCGTTCTCTAAGCATGGTGGCGACGATCCCGTGTTTCATGATCGCTACTTGATAACACCGGACCGTGAAATTATCATCACCAACTCGTTCAACGGATGGAGCAAGCACGGGGTTACGTTTGCGCGACTCCCTTACGGAGTCTATCGCGCGGAAGCCGAGGTCCTGTGGTTCATGCCGATCGGCTCGGCAGCCGCACGATATCTCGTGAGAGAGATCGGCTGATGGAGAGTAGCAGCATGTCTGATATCTCGTTGTCTCGCGAGGAGATGGGTGCAGTCTGGCGGATCTTCGGATCCGGTCATTCGCCCTTTGAAAGGCGGTCGGTTGACGAGTTGATTGAGCCGATCGTCGAGAAGCATGTTATCCCAAGCGATCGAAAGCGATTAGTAGCGCAGATTAGGGGGTGGTTCGAATCTGATGGAGAGCTCAAAGGTGAGATGATTGACCCGGTCGCAGTAGTGATTCTGGATGCCGTGGGAGGTCTATCTCTGGATGGAGCGGAGGCAAGGGTGGTACTGCGAGCAGCATGGGCTGTCGCATCGATTGACGCCCGGCAGGCGGCCGAGCTTATACGCGCTCGTTGGAACAGCAAACAAACTGAGGCCATTGTGGACGCTGCGATTAGTGCGCTGAAGGAGTTGGCCGATCGAGACGAAGTTCTTGATCCGATGCGTACTGCGCGTTATTTAGGACTAGATAGAGATGCCAGGATCTGCAAGGAGGAGATCGAAAAACGGGGCATGGTGGAAACCTTCGATTACCTGGAGACGCATGGGTTTCGTCTTGTTCACACCGTGATTCGTGATCAGGCCAGCAATTTGATCGAGTTGGTCCTGGATCTTCGACCGGAGCGTTTTGAGGACATTATCAAAGAGCTGAATCATCCGGTGTTACGGGCGCGAGCGGCCAATTACATGATTGATCAGGCGCCTCCGCAAGACTATCGAAAGCCCTTGCATTGGATCGCCGAGGAGTCATGCGATGAGCTAATAGCACTGGGCATCGTGCACACGTTGTATACAGTGGATCGACTGGATGAAGACTTGCGTACATCAAATCGCCTCGGCACAGAGCGCTACAACTGGAGGACGGAGCTGAGGCATCCAGAGAACGACCTTGACGCGGCAGCCGCAAGCGTTATTCACGAGTTGGTGGACCAGCTGGCAGCACTTGATCCACGGGACTGCGCTCGATGGGTCGGTGAGCTGCTAGTGAGTGGACCGAAAGTGCTGACGCAGAATGACGGCTACGATATACCGTGTAGGATCAAGCAACTTGAGAGTGCATGTACAGCATTGCTAGGGAAACTCTGCACGGTGTCGTGGTCGGAAGAGCTGTTTGTCTCCTGGTGCGAGGGATTACGGATGTCGCCGTGGATGACTTGGACGCGCCATCTAGCAGAGGTTGCCTGGGAGATCCGCGACGACGCGCCGAGTCAAGCGACGCAGATTGCTTGTAGTATACTTGAAGAGACCGAAAGGCAGATTGCGGAGCGCTTAGTGCAAGCTCACTTGCATTTGAATTGGAGTCACTGGCAAGACCGGGAGTGGATGAATGGGCTTGGCCTTGCGCTGTCGCTATCTTGCGAGGATCTCAGCCTGACCGAGTGGGTTTCGGCGCGGTGCGGATCATTGGCCTTGAGCGTGTGGGATGCGGAGGATGACGTCGAGTCTTTCAGCACTGCTGAGTCGGCAGTGCCACATTGGTTCCTCGTCGCTTTCCTATCGATCCCGTTTCTGAACGAACTTGGCCGTGCCGTTGGCGCTGCCGAAGTGCGGGCTCTTGCCGAGCGCCTTTGGGCTCACTGCCGATTCACGGGGGAGCATCTTCTTGGTCATCCCGAGAACTCATTGGTCGCGGAGTATGCGGGGCGCTCGGTCGCCGAATATGGAGATCCGAGTGACGGCTGGCTGTTAGATCAAGCGCGGCATTCAGGTGTCAGTGCTCGGGCGCTTTGGGCACTGATGCACCAGCGATCTACAAAGAGAGATCGTGACCGTGGGAGCAAGGCGGCATACGACGATATGATTGAAGCGGAGGTTCTCCGCATCGCATCGGACCGATTTGAGGATGGAGGTCAGTTCGGCATAGACGAGCTAAGATTCTGGGGAGAGCTATGGCTCTTGATGGGCGCAAGTGTTGAGGCCGAGCAGACTGCGAGGGCGATGATGTCGGCCCCGTCAAGCGGTCGCAACCGCGTTTACGACATCATGGTACTAAAGTTGCTCGCCTTCGCGGCAAGCAAGGAAGAGGTAACTCCGGAAGCTGGGCAGTATGCGCTGAGGCTATATGGAGAGCTATGGTCAGGCTCCTACACACCTGACGAGGAGCGGGAGGATCGCCGGCAGATCGACGAACATCTGGGCAAGTGACATACCTCACGGCGTCGAGAGATGCTGAACTGCGGTGGTATCTCGCGGGTTGCTACTAAGAGTCGACCCTGGTGACCATCGGCTCGGACTTGAGCAGGATCTCGTCCAGCGACTGCTCCGGCGTGCGGCCGATGGTGTCGATGGTGACGCCGCGGCCGACCTTCCGGAACAGGGAGTTCTCCACCTCATCGGCGAAGCGCTCCTTGATGCGGGCGATGTCGGGCTGGCGGATCACTTGGTGCTCGTGGGGGGCGTCCGTCATCCGCTGGCCGATCGCCTCGTCGTCGGCGGTGAGGTGGAACAGCACCACGTCGGCAGGCGGCGCTCGAAGATCTGCGCATCGTAGACATGCTGCTTGAGGTTGCGGTAGCGGCGGTAGTAAGGTAAGGGCTGTCGGGACGTTCGCAACACCTGCGCCGCCTCTCACGGCGTGCCGTGGGCGGCGAGCCCCTCCAGCGTACCGAGCCATCTTCCAAAGTGCCTGCATTTCGATCGAATGACATGCAGGCCGACATTCCTGGCGACGATTGGGCCGGCGGACACTTTCGCGCCCGCGTATTCCGGTATCAGGTCGGCGATGCGTTTCGAAGGCGCGGTGTCGAATCCGTCGTCGATCAGCTCGGGGGAATCGTACGTGGAGACGAGCTCTACGAGCTCCTGAATGCCGGCGCCGTTTTCGCTGAATCGCGCTTGGAGCTTCCGTGGATCCGCGAGTAGCAGCGCTTCGAACTCGTGTAACTGGATATACGGGATGAACCGCACGTCTTCCAGATCGTCTCTCAGGGCGTCTTGCAGATGTTCTACGCGTTCGAACGGATCAGACAGATCGCGAGCCGGCTCGTATCCTGGGAAGTCCGTGGGCAGGCGATAGAGGTCGAACATGGTGGTGAACCGGGCGTCGGCGTTCCGATCTTCCTTCATCCACATGGTGATGTCCCGTTTGGCACGTGCATAGCTGCCGATGCCACCCTTGCTGGCGACGCCGCGCTTCCGGCCGGTCATGATGCAACGTGCGCTCGGCCAGACGTGGTACTGCTCCAGATGCGGCTTCAGGATCTGACGAACGAACGCCTCCTCGGTCTGTCCCTCGACCACCAGATTCAATCGTACGGCCACTTACGGCCGCCCGCCGATAACGTTCTTCTCCCACAGCTCGGACAGGGAATAGCTCTGGAGCCATACGGCGAGCTCGTCGGCGTCGAGTCGGTTGAACTCGGAGGCGCGGCCACGGCGCTCGACGACGACCGTGTCCTCCGGCTCGAAGCAGTCCACGAGCGCTGCCGACTGAGTGGCCACGATCGCCTGTATCCTGGTCGAGATCGCGCGTATCAATCCCCCGATCACGTTGATCGCATAGGGGTGCAGCCCGAGTTCGGGCTCGTCGAGGACCAGCACGTCGGGAAGGTCCTGCACCGGCTGCAGGAGCAGAGTGATGAGAGCGATGATCCGCAGCATTCCGTCAGACGCCTGCGATGCGTCGAACACGAGGTCACTGTTCCGTTCGCGCCAGCCCAACAGGATGGTCTCCGCAGAAGGTTCCAACTCGAAGTCGGCAAAGAACGGCAGGATCAACCGGACGGTGTCCACGATCCGCTGGTAGCTGAAGCTCTCGCGCTCTCTCAGTCGATAGAGGACCGGCGCGATGTTGGCCGCGTCTTCCTTGAGCCGACGGTTGTCGTGGAGACGCCATCTGGCACGCATGCGGGACGTAAACGACGTATCGTGGAACTGATGAACGACGATTCGTCGCAGAACGTGGCGGATGATGCGGGCGGTGTCACCCGAACGAGCCAGTAGCTGCGGGAACCGGTGTCCGGCGCCCAGCTCCTGCCACGGCGCCGGTCCCTGATGCCTGTCTGCAGAGTAGCGGAGGCGTTCGTCAGCATAGATGAAGGTGTCCGCAGCCGCATAGACCAGCCGAAATGAGTACCGATTCTCGCCCGAATCGGTCCTGATCGTCAGTTCGGTCTCGATCTCGTGCGTCGTCGTGGGGCCGTCGTGCAGCAGCGAGGCCGCACCCCCATGCCGTCCCACGTAAACCTGCAGGTTGTCCGGGTCGGACAGAGCCCAGCTCAGCAGGCGGAAGAACGAGATGAAATTCGACTTGCCTGCGCCATTGGGACCGATCAGGACCGTGAGCGGACCTGGCGCGAAGTCCAACTCCCGAATGGTCTTGAAGCCCCTCAGAGTGATCCGGTCAAGCCGGTTCTTCGGGACCATGGGATCTTCCATCTACGGAAGCAGCTTACGCCGGGTGTGGGCACGCGACTCCTGGTGGCCGCAGGTGTGAGCGGTTCGTGACGACATACTCACCCTGCGCTCCTGGCCGGGACCAGGGTGCGGACGCCGTTGCGGTAGACGACCTGCTGCCTGCCGCCGGGGACGGGGAGGGCGCGCAGGGTCAGCTCGCCGAAGGTGACCATGGGCTCGGACTTGAGCAGGATCTCGTCCAGGGACTGCTCGGGCGTGCGGCCGGTGGTGTCGATGGTGACGACGCGGCCGACCTTCCGGAACAAGGAGTTCTCCACCTCCTCCGCGAAGCGTTCCTTGATGCGGGCGATGTCGGGCTCGCGTATCACCTGGTGCTCATGGGGGGCGTCCTTCATCCGCCGGCGGATCGTCTCGTCGTCGGCGGTGAGGTGGAACAGGACCACGTCGGGCAGGCGGCGCTCGAAGATCTGCGCCTCGTAGACGCGCTGCTTGATGTGCCGGTAGCGGCGGTAGTAGGGGCTGTCGGGGTCATCGCCGTAGATGTCGCAGTAGACGGCCTCCTCGATGAACCAGCCGCCGAACAGGGGGTTCTGGATGAACTCGATCAGCTCGATGTGGAACTGGATCTGCATGCGCTGGTAGCGCTCCTTCATGTCGTCGGGCGCGTCCAGCAGCAGCTTCCGCGACTCCTCGCTCAGGGTGCGGTCGGGCAGGCTGAAGTGGTCGTCGTAGTGCGCGGGCAGGCCGCGCGCCTCGTAGTAGCCGCCGAGCAGGTTGATGAGGGTCGTTTTTCCCGCGTACTCGATACCCGTGAAGATGGCTCTCACGGCAGGTGCCCCTTCGTTGTCTTTCCCGCGTACTCGATGCCGGTGAAGATAGCTCGCATTGGTGTGCCTCCGTCGCGTGGGTGATCAGGTGCGGCCGGCGGCGGCAAGCCGCTTCTCTGCCGCCGTGGTGCGCTTGCGGATACGCAGCGGCACGTGCGCCTGCGGGCCGGGGTCGCTGTCGGCGCCGGTCTCCCGGTCCAGGAACAGCGGAAAGTCCTCCGCGTCCGGGTTGGTCAGGCCGTGCGGGTGCCGGTAGCTGCGCATGATGATGCGCTGCTCGCGGGTGCGCGTGGCCAGCCAGCCGTCGTCGGAGAAGTAATGGTCGCCGGCGGTGACCCAGCTCGGGCAGTAGGAGAGGAAGAAGTTCCTGCGCTCCACGTCGGTCTCGTTGGGCTCGACGCGGTGCCAGAGGTTGCCGTTGTAGATGGTCATCGTGCCTGCCTTGACGCACAGGATCTCCTCGCCGGGGGCGCTGTCGTGGGTGTGGTACTGCTCCAGGTGCTGGCTGCGGTGGCTGCCCGGCACGTAGACGAAGTTGCCCATGCGCGGCGCCGGGAGGTCGGTGAGCCAGTAGCCGACGCTCATGCGCAGCGGCAACTCGGGCGAGAACACCTGGTACGGCAGCGCGCGCGGGCTGTCCGGGTGCCAGGCGTTGCGCTCGGTGCCGCGCGCGCGGATGCGCAGGTCGCTGCGCAGCAGCTTCAGCATCTCCCCGAACACGTCGTAGACGTAGCCCACGTGCCGGTCATGGTCGATCAGCTCCGCGATCGCGGGATCGAGCTCGACCGCGTTCTCCTTGCGCAGCGATTGCCCCGGCCGGTAGCTCGAATCGGCCGCCGCCACCCGGTCGACCGCCGCCAGGTAGTGGCCGATCTCGTCGCGCGAGAGCGCGTTCTCGATCCGGATCAGGCCGTGCTCCTGGAACTCCCGCCACTGCTCGTCCGTGAACCCGCGCGGTGCGACGCGCAGCCCGTTGTCGCTCATCGGTCTCCTCCTCGTCCTTCGGTGATGAAGCGCTCGGCGGCCGTCCGCCGTTTGCGCAGGCGCAGCGGGATGCGCTCCGGCACGCCGGGGTCGGTGTCGGCGCCGGTCTCCCGGTCCAGGAACAGCGGGAAGTCGTCCGCCGCCGGATTGGTGTAGTCGTGCGGGTGCGGGTAGCTGCGCATGATGATGCGCTGCTCGCGGTTCAGGGTCGCCAGCCACTCCGGATCGGACAGCAGCCGGTCCCCGGCGCAGACCCATGACGGGCAGTAGGCGATGAAGATGTTCTTGCGCACCACGTCCGTGCGGTTGGGCTCGACCCGGTGCCAGAGGTTGCCGTCGTAGACGGTGATGGTGCCGGCGCCGACGCGCAGGATCTCCTCGCCGGGCGCGGATTCATGGGAGTAGTACCCGTCCAGGTACTGCTGCCGGTGGCTGCCGGGCAGGTAGACGAAGTTTCCCATCTGAGCGCGCGGCAGGTCGCTGAGCCAGTAGCCGACGCTCATGCGCAGCGGCAGCTCCGGCGCGAACACCCGGTACGGCGTGGCCCGCGGGCTGTCCGGGTGCCACATGTTGCTATCGGTGTCGCGCGGGCGCGCGAAGATGTCGCTTCGGATAATCTTGAGCATCTCGCCGTACAGATCGTAGGCGTAGCCGACGTGGCGCGGATGGTCGATCAGCTCCGCGATCGCCGGGTCGGCCTCCACGGCGTTGGAGACGCGGTGGTCGGTGGCGCCCTCGACGTAGCCGGGGTCTCTCGCGCACACGCGGTCGACGGCAGCGCGGTAATAGGCGACCTCATCCGGGGTCAGGGCGTCCTCCAGGATCACGATGCCGCGCTCTCTGAGCTCCCGCCACTGCTCGAGGCTGAAGCCGGGCGGGGCGACGCGGTAGGCGATCATGCTCCGTCTCCTGTTCGGTACGGCAGCAGCGAGCGGATCAGGTCGCTCACCTCCAGGATCGGCTCGGTGTCACGCACGGCAGGGATACCGTGCCGGAAACGAGCCGATCACGGAACCGCTGGCCGAAGCGACGGACCGCGCATCGCTCGCCGGGCACGCGGGAAGTGTGCTGGAGGGCCCGGTAGTCAGCCGCCGCCGTAGCTGCAACTCGCGGTCACGACGGGAGCGGCGGCTCAGGCAGGACACGTGGCGAGCCGGTAAACAGGGCCGTTTTCTCGGGTGCGGGGCTTACGCCGGTCACCATGTTGCCGAGCCAGTCGAAGCTCACCGACAGGTTTGGCGCTGTGTCCGGCCACAGCCCGTGCACGCGATGGTGGAACCGTACAAGCGGGTAGGTGATCGTGATCTCCGCGCCTGCGAGCGCATCGAACCGCACGTAGTCACCGGACCAGCGCGTCGGGATCGGTCGCGTGCCGATAAACGCCGTCACCTGTTCTCTGGGCGCCCAGTGCGGGGGGCGCAGATAGAAAACGTCGTCGACCGTCGGCTTGACCGTGATGCGCCCCTGGTCCGGAAAGAACGAGCACACGTCGCCCCACGGCGATTCGCGCGAAAAGCTCATGTTCACGTAGATCCCGTCCGGTCCCCACGGCGAGCCATGGCGCTGCTCGATCGTGTGCGCCCACGCGGTATGAATGGCGCGCATCCCCTCCGGCGCGCAACACCCGAACATTTCGAAACCGGAAACGTTGCCGAGCAGATCGTTTTCGTAGTCGTTGAGCCCGGAACCGCCGATGATGCCGCCCTGGAACTTGCGGAGCTGGCGCAGGCCGCCGGCGAGGGCGTCGGGCTCCATCCCCGCATTGATCTCGCGGTAGTAGTCCTCGAATTCCGGGGTGATGACGAACTGCAGCGTGTCGATGTAATTCCGCAGATAACGCTCGACGTAATCGAAGTGCTCGGCGTCACCGGCGTGACCGAGCAGCGCGGCATGGGAGATCATGTCGGACACGCAGCACGTTTCGTTGCATGAGTCCGGCATCGCCGGGAACCATCCCGTCCCGGTTCCGCGCGACAGCATCCAATTCCATGCCCTGCGGGCGAAGTCGACGTAGCGCCGTTCCCCCGTCAGGATGCCGAGGTGGTTGACGCCCCAGAGGGCATGCATGGTCGCGTGGCTATGCCCGAGCGGCTCGTCGAAGCGGCCATCCGCCTTGAAGCGGATGCCGTCCGGCTGGAGCCCTCTCACGATCCCCTCGGCGTACGCCCGGGCGAAGGCGAGGCCGTCCTGGTCTCCGGTGGCGCGGTAGTACGTGATCAACGGCTCCACGATCGGCGCCGGATGCTTGCGCCATCCGCTGTCGAGGAGCGATCCGTCCGGCTTGACGGCGGTCATACCGCCCGGGAGCCAGCACACCTCCGTACCGTCACGCGTCTCCCACCGCGCCAGTCCGCGCAGCCTCTCCATTACCGCACGGGCGGTCGCTTTCGTCTCGGCATCGCCCGAGAGCAGATACTCCAGCGCCAGGCTGTGCAGGATCTTGGTCGCTCCCCACACGTGGTAGACGTAGTCGCGTCGCTCGAATCTGGCGTGTATGTCGGCTTCGTTGTAGCAGCCGGGCGGCGCCAGCACGGTGCCGTCGCGTTCGACATAGGCGCGCATGCGGCGATGGAACGCCTGTTCCACGTCTCGCCCGGCGTCGGAGCCGCTGATCTCGCGCATGTAGTACCACTCCCACTCCATGCGGGCGTCCGTATCGCACGGAACGACCACGTCGTGGCCGTCGGGCACCGGCGGGCACTTGAGCGGGTGGCACTGAAAGACCGGTTCGTAGCCGAGGTGCGGCCGCGGCGTGTTGATCAGGTAGTGGAGCGACCACTCGGCCATCCGTTTCAGGTCGACGTCGGCCGTGCGTTGGCTTGCCGGGCGCGGTGCCGGGGCTGCCGCCGACCGGGGAACGAAACCGGCGTCCCGGACCGTGCCGGTGATTCCCAGAATCCGCGGTACCGCAGCGGCGCTCATGTCGATTCGCGGCTGATGAGGAGGATGTCCGAGCCGAATCCGAGTTGCGCCTCGAATTCGCCGGAGGGCAGGCCGTCACCTGCCGCCAGCCACGGGTCCGGGAGCGCTGCGGCGATGCCGTCATGCAGCAGCCGCTCGCCGGAGTACCGTTCCTCCCGGCCAGGCCGGTCGTTCAGACGCTCGACAACGTAGCCGCTTCCGGGATCGACAGCTTTCGGCCGAAGCACGTTGCGTTCTGCGCCTCCGGGGTGGCGGAAGACGAACACGACCGACTCGGAACCGTCCTCCGCCGTGTACTGCAGTGCTTCCCATCCTTCGGGGTCCTCGAGCTGCGGATGCCACACGTCTGCGGTCAGCAGATGGCGGTAGCGCCTGAAGTTCAGGAGGTTGCGCCTGAACGCTTCGAGGTATCCCGCCGGCGCGTGGGAGAGGAGTTGCGCCTGCATGCCGTTGATGTTGCCGAAGGAGATTCCATGGGTGAAATGGCGCCTCAGGCTGTAGTCGAGCGTGGAGGCGGAGCACCATCCGGAGACGATCTGCGGCAGCGTCGCGGCCTCCATGGTTGCCATGCCGGCCAGGGAACCCCACACGTACGGGGCGATCATCGGCCCGGTGATGAACTCGTTCGTAAAGCCGCCGGGCAGCAGCGTCCGCGGCCCGGGGTTCGTTCGGCTGTGCCGCAGCGAGGGATCGCACTCGAAGCCGATCAGGTGCCGAAACCGGTCGAGCAGGTGTGACATGATCTCCGCCCGACCGGCGTACGCCGCCCACGTGCCGCCCCGCGGTCCATGCGGATGGTCGGCGCGATCGCAGGCGTGGCTGACCGTGCCCGACGGATCCCATTTGATCCACTCCAGTCGGTACCGCTCGATGATCGCGGTGAGCTTTTCCTTGACCTCGGCGATCACGTCCGGGCAGCCCAGGCAGAGCTGCGTCATGGGGGAGAGCGAAGGATGGCGGCACTCGAGCGGCGTGCCGCCGCGCATCGCCACCCACGCCTGCGGGATCTCCCCGGTCGAGACTCTGCGCGAGTCCACCATGCCGGGGTCCACCCAGAGACCGAAGCGCATTCCCGCCGCGCGGACGCGGCGCGAGAGCTCGGCGAGCCCATGCGGGAACTTCTCCGCGCTCTCCTCGTAGGTACCCAGCCCCTGTGCCCAGTCGTTCATGCCCGGCACCGTCGAGCTGCCTGCGACCCAGGAGGCATCGTGATAGAACACGTCGAAGCCCATGCGCTTCGCGAAGGACAGCTCCTCGTTGACGATCTCTTCGCTGTCCGGGTCGGTGAGCCACACGCAGTAGGCGGCTGCCGGCGTATCGGGCACCGGCGGGGGCATCACGTGTCGTTTGAGGTAGCGGAACGCCTCGTTGCCGGCCTCGTCGGGTCCGCCGCCGGCGAGCGTCAGGAACGTCAGAGGAGCCTCGATGGCACGCCCGACGGCCGGCGCCAGCGTGCCGTCGGGATCCGCCGCACGCCCGCTCGCCGGCGGACCCGCGCCCGCGCGGATGCGCACTCCTCCTTCGGCCGGGTCGATGTTGACGGCAAAGCGCAGGATTCCCGAGCCGAGGTCCCCGCCCAGAAGCAGGGATTCGCCACTTTCCGTATCGTCGAGGACGATCCAACCATCCTCTTCGCGGGCACCGGTCGCTGGAGCGGCTTGGGTAAAGCCGTGTTCTCCCTCCGCCGAGGCGGTCCAGAGGATGAGCTGGTGCGCCGCGTCCGCAAGCGCGATGGAGACCGGGTTGATGGCACAGATCACAGGCCCGTCCCCGCGTGTGCTCTGCAGGCGCGCCGCGCACTCGATCGTCGAGCGGCCCGGAAAGCAGCGCAACGACTGCATCAGAAACGCACCGCTGGCGTCGTGGCCAAACCGGAGATTCAGCTCGATGCCACCGCCGGGAAGCTCGACAGACTCGCTCCCCGCCAGTGGCATGCCGTGACGCTCCGGGGGGCCGAAGCGAGCTTCGCCTGCGCGGCGCATCCACGGCCCGGCGGCTGCACCGGCCTGAGCCCAGTTGCGCGGCGCCCGCACGCCGCTGGTCGCGACCCGCGTGAGTGACGTGACCGCCACTCCGCCCGTGGTCGTTCGCTGCAACTCCAGTTGCAGGCGATCGTTGCCGATGGTCCAGCCGCGCGCCGTCGCATGCGCCCACGCCGCGTGTCCCACTGCGCCTCCAGATCACAGTGAAGCGCATGCCGCCCGGCGGGTCCAGTGCCGGCACCGCCGGATGCATCGTTGCCACCGAAGCGCAGGGGGGCCATAGTGTGCAAATTGCGGCGCCCGCGGCCGGGACACGGCGGTGGCGCCGCCGACTCACACGGGAGGTGACGCATGAAAACGAGGCTGATCGTCTTTCTGATGGCGGTGCTCGTATCGGGGACGCCGTTTGCCGCCGGGGTTGAAGAGCCGGGGGCGATGGCCTCCGGGCCGGTCGAGGTGACGATCTGGACCACGACCATCGGCGTCGGAGCGACCGGAAAGGCAGAGGAGCGCTGGAGCGACACCAAGATCGGTGCACTCATGGCCGAGGAGAGCGGTATCGACTGGGTCTTCTCCTACACGGAGTCCGGCGACGTTGAGACCGCGTTCAACCTGCGGCTGGCCAGCGGTGATTGGCCGGAAGTCATCCGCTCCTCGCAACGCAACTTCGTCTGGCTGCAGCGGCTGCTGGAGGCCGGCGTCGTCATCCCGCTGGACGGGTACTACGGCAACGCCGACTACCCGAACATCGCCAAGCTGTCACCGGAGGTGATCGATTTCTGGCGGTATACCGACGGCCAGATCTACCACTTTCCGGGGAGCGTCTACGAGGACCCCAAGCAGCCGTGGGGTTACTGGGCGGCTGCCGTCTGGGCCGTTCATCCCGATTACCTCGCCGCGGTCGACATGACGACCGCCGACCTGGCGACCATCGACGGCGTCGAGCGCTACCTGCGCGCCGTGCAGGCCGCCGGCCTCACGACGGAGGACGGGCTGCCGGTGCTGCCGATCACCGGTGGCCAGAACCTGAGCATGCGGCAGGTGATGCTCAACACGTTCGGCGTGTCGACCGCCGGCATGGGCTTCGACGACTACGACGGCGAGTTCATCCACTTCCGGGATCATCCGCAGACCAAGGCCGCGCTGCAGTGGGTGAACACGCTGTATCGCGACGGGCTGCTGGATCCCGAAGCGCTGTCGCAGAAGAACGAGACCTTGCGCGAGAAGATGATGGGCCGCCGCGTCGCGGCCATCGGCGACTGGGCGTGGGGCTTCTGGCAGACCGTCACCGCGGGTGTGACCCCGGCGACCGAGATGGTCCTGATCGACTATCCGCAAGCGCCGGGAGCGAGCCGGCCGGGGGTGAACATCACCTACAACCCGTACGGATCGAACGGGCTCCTGATCACCACGAATGCCAAGAACCCGGATGCGGTCGCACGTTTCGCCGACTACGCGTACGAGACCGGCATCAACCGGGACTGGGAGCTGATCCAGGGGCCGCGCGGCGTGACCTGGGACTATGACCCTGACGAAGGCAAACCCTACATGACGTTCCTGGACGCCGAGCTCCGGGAGGCGCTGTTCGCCGGGGACTACAACAAGATCAAGACGCTGGGGTTCGGCTCCAATCCTCTGGGGATGCAGTCCGAGGACATGAACTACTTCCGCCCGCGCGAGCTGCGGGAGACGTTGAACTGGATCTTCGACATGCACCGCTTCTATTACGACGAGCCGAACGTCTCCATCGCTAGGCCGTATGACAACCTGAAGATGCCGGCCGAGGGGCTCTGGCAGCAGAACGCCGAGATCCTGGGAAGGCTCGACGTCGAGTTCTTCGCGAAGCTGATCGGCGCCGATTCGCCGGCGGAGTTCGAGAGCACGTGGAGCACCTATCAGGATCAACTTCGGCTGCAGGGAAGCTGGCCGCAGGTCAAGGAGGAGTGGCTGGCAACGCTGGATGAGCAGGTGAATTAGTACCCCATCAAACTGATGTCGACGGGTGACAATGGGTGGCACGGGCTTCAAGCGCGCTGGAACAGCGCGCACGCGGTCGAGTCCCGTAGCACGCACGCCCAAAGCTACAGTTTGATGGGGTACTAGCGCCGGTCGGCATCGAAACCGTTCGATGCATTCTCGCGTCTGCTGCGATCAATCGAGGGGGCTCCGTACCGGAGCCTCCTCCTCATTCCGGAGCAGCTCCGCTTCTCGCGATCAGGCCTTCCTCGCGGTTCCATGAAGGCTGCCGGGGCGGCCGGGCGCATCCTGAGGCGAACACTATCGGCGAAGGCCGCGCGCGTCCTGTCGCTGTACGGATGGCACTACGCCTTCATCCTGATCGGCGTCGTCTTCCTGTTCCTGTTCGCCTACATGCCGATGCTGGGCCTGCAGATCGCGTTCCGCGACTACAAGATCCACCTCGGCATGTGGCAGAGCCCGTGGGCCGGCCTCAAGTACTTCTACTTCCTGGGCGACGGCTACTTCTGGCAGTCGTTCAAGAACACGATCCTGATCACGACCTTCCGGTTCCTGTTCGGGTTTCCGGCTCCCATCCTGCTCGCCATCCTGCTCAACGAGGTCGGGCACAGCCGGTTCAAGCGAACGATCCAGAGCCTGAGCTATCTGCCGCACTTCATTTCGTGGATCGTCGTGGCGTACATCCTCTACACGATGCTGGCGCTGGACACCGGGGTGGTCAATTCCGCGATCCGTACGCTCGGTTTCCCGCAGGTCAATTTCATGGGTCGGCCGGAGTACTTCCGCACGATCGTCGTGGCCAGCGCGATCTGGAAGGAGGTCGGCTGGGGCACCATCATCTTTCTTGCCGCGATCGCCACCATCGACCCCCAGTTGCACGAAGCCGCGTTCCTGGACGGTGCGGGCCGCTTCGCGCGCATTCGCTACATCAACATCCCCGGCATGATGCCCACCGTCAGCATCCTGTTCATCCTTTCGTTGCCCGGCATCATGAACGCCGGGTACGAGCAGATCTATCCGCTTGTGAACCCGGCCAACCTGGAAGTATCGAACGTCCTGGACGTCTACCTGATCAGGCTCGGCCTCACCCAGGCGCAGTACAGCGTCGCTACCGCGATCGGCTTCATGCTGGCATGGATCAACCTGCTGCTCGTCCTGATCGCCAACTGGACGATTCGCCGCGTGGGTCACGTGGGTTTGTGGTAGGACCGTGCACGTTCATTCGCGGGGCGAGCGCTGGTTCGACGTCGTCAACTACACGGTGCTCGCGACGCTGGCGTTCGTGTGCTTCTACCCGTTCGTGATGATGACGGTGCTGTCGATCAACGCCGGCACGGACAGCATGCGTGGCGGCATCACGCTCTGGCCTCGCGTCTTCACGCTGGTCAACTATCGGGTCATCCTGGAAAACGCGGCGATCCAGCGCGCGTACGTCGTCACCGTGATGAGGACGGTCATCGGCACGGCCGGCGGCGTCTTCGTCACCGCGCTGGTCGCCTATGGTCTGGCAGAGCGGCGTCTTCCGGGCCGCAAGTACATCATGATCTACATGGTGATCCCGATGTTCTTCTCGGGCGGGCTCATCCCGTACTTCCTGCAGCTCCGCGATCTGCGTCTGATCAACACGTTCTGGGTCTTCGTCATCCCGCTGCTGTTCAACATCTGGAACGCGATCGTCATGAAGACCTTCTTTCAGGAGATCCCGGTGAGCCTCAAGGAGTCCGCGCGGCTCGATGGCGCCAACGAATTGGTCGTGCTCTTCCGGATCGTGTTCCCGGTTTCGAAGCCGCTGTTCGCCGCGATCTCCCTGTTCGTAGCGGTCGGTCATTGGAACGACTGGTTCGCCGGCGCCTTCTTCGTCACCCGGCAGCACCTGCGGCCGGTGCAGACCTATCTCATGGGCATCATGACCGCGGATCTCTCGGACTCGTTCAACCAGCAGACGGTGCAGGCGGCGCAGCAGTTGATGGGCCGGTTCATCACCGACTACGCTACGATCACGTCCCTGTCGCTACGCATGGCTGCCGTGATGATCGCCGTCCTGCCGATATTGCTGGTGTATCCGTTCCTGCAGAAGTACTTCGTGAAGGGCGTTCTGATCGGCTCGCTGAAGGGTTGACGGACCGGGAGGTCGCACGCACATGAAGGTCGATCTGGCCGGCACGGTCGCGCTGGTTACGGGAGCCGCGCAGGGCATCGGCCGCGCCATCGCCGACGCGTTGTCCGGCAACGGCGCGCACGTCGTCTACAGCGACGCCGCTGCCGACCGGCTGGCGGCCGATCCGCCCGCCGGGCCGAACGCGCAATCGATGGAACTGGACGTCACGAGGGATGAGCACATCGATCGCGCCGTCACCGAGCTGCTGGCGGAGCACGGTCGCATCGACATCCTGGTCAACAATGCCGGAGTCAACACGTCGAATCGGGTTCCCACGGACGAGGCCTCGATCGAGGACTGGAACCTGATCGTGAACGTCGACCTGACCGGCACCTTCCGCGTGAGCCGGGCGGTGGCGGCACGGGCGATGATCCCTCAGCAGGCGGGCCGAGTCATCAACATCGCATCGGTCGGCGGGATCGTGCCGTTCCGGCTGCAGTCGGCGTACATCGCGGCGAAGACGGGCCTGGTCGGCTTCAGCCGCGCCATGGCGCTGGAATGGGGTCGGCACGGCGTCCTGGTCAACGCGATCGCTCCGGGATCGACCGTCACGCAAGCGACCCGCGGCCTGTTCTACGGGGAGTCCGGTGAGCTGAACGACTCGGCCGTCGAGCTCATGGCTCACATTCCGCTGGGACGGCCGGCTCAGACGGAGGACATCGCCAACGCAGCGCTGTTCCTTGCGGCACCGGAGAGCTCCTACATCACGGGACACGTCCTGGTGGTGGATGGGGGCTGGACAGCCGGGTACGCCCGCGATTTCTGACGCGGTTGGAGGTAGGGCCGATGATCGCATGGGTGTTGCACGGCAGCCGGGACCTGCGACCCGAGGAGCGTCCGGCGCCGAGCCCGCTTGCGGACCAGGTGCTGGTTCGGGTGGAGCGCGTGGGGATCTGCGGCAGCGACGTGCGCTATTTCCAGACCGGCAAGATCGGACCCTTCACGCCGACGCGGCCGTTCGTGCTCGGTCACGAGTTCTCGGGAGAGGTCGTGGAGGTCGGATCGGAAGCGATCGGCTTCGCGCTCGGAGACCGGGTGGCAGTGGATCCGGCTCAACCATGTCTGCGCTGCGAGGTGTGCCGAGACGGACGCAGCAACCTCTGTGAGTCCACCCGCTACTACGGCAGCGCCGCTAGCGACCCGCCGGTCGACGGGGCGTTCTGCGAGCTGATCGCCGTGCCGGCAGCCAATTGCTACCGGCTCGGGGAGGCGGTCAGCTACGCGGCTGGAGCCTTGCTGGAGCCGCTGGGGATCGCCACGCACGCCGTCCAGCGAGCGGGTGCGCTCATGGGCAGGCCGGTCGTGGTCTCGGGCGGCGGTCCCATTGGGCAACTGGTAGCCACGGTGGCGAAGGCCACGGGGGCCTCGTTCGTCGCGGTCGGCGATCCGCTGGCGTATCCGCGATCCGTCGCCGCGAGCCGCGTGGATCACGCCTTCGACCCGACGGACGCTTCCGGGGCGGCGGAGATCGCCGACCTGACGCGCGGCGGGCCTGCGGTGGTCTTCGAGGCGGCTGGCGCGGCCGACTCGCTCGAGTGGGCGCTTGCGAACGTACGCCGCGGCGGCCGCGTGGTGCAGATCGGTCACCTGCCGATCCCCACGAGCGCGTCACTGCACCTCGTCATGACGCGAGAGCTGGAGATCACCGGGAGCTTCCGCCTGGGCAGCAACGCGTTCTCCGTGGGCGCGACGCTGGTGGAGAGCGGCAGGATCGAGATCGAGTCGCTGGTCTCTTCGGTCGCATCGCTCGACGACGTTCCCGGCGCCATCGCGGCGGCGGCGGACAACGATGCCGAGATCAAGCTGCAGGTGAGCGCAACCGGGCAGGGCTCGTGCTGAAGAAGATCGAGGACGTGGTCCTGTACCGGGACGACCGGTATTACTGCGGCCCGGGGCCGGCCGTGGTCTGCTTTCCGGACGGGGAGTTGCGGGTCGTGTTTCGCCGCCACCGCTGCTGGACGCCCGAGGTGATGATGCACGTCCATCCGACCACGGAGCAGTGCGTGATCCGTTCGGCCGACGGCGGCCGGTCGTGGTCGCCGCCGCGGGTGTTCATGGGCGGCGGCCAGTGCGCCGTCGCCGGCCTGATGCGCGACGGCGCCATGCTGTTCGTGACCCACCGGCAGGAGCTGGTTCCGTACGCCGCGCGCGACCTGCTGGTCGACGGGGTCAGCTCGGAGGTCGCCACGCTCATCGCCGGTTTGCGTGCCGACGGGCAGGGCGAGGTGGCGGACAGCCTGCGGCGGAAACAGTCGCATTGGCCGACGCTGAGTGCCGGTACCGAGGTCTGGCGGTCCGCCAACCGGGGCGATGACTGGGAGGGGCCGGCTTGGGTGGGCGAGATTCCCGGCTTGCCGCCGCTCCATCCGGGGCTGCATGCACCGGTGCACCTGCGCGGGTTCCCGATCGAGTTGGCCGATGGTGACGTGGTATTGCCGGTGCAGGGGCGGGGAGTGGGCTCGGTTCTGGTGGCTTCCGCGGATGGCGGACGATCGTGGGAGTTTCGCGGCCTGGCCGCGCCGAATCCGCCCGGCAGGGCGGGCATGGCGTTCAACGAGTGGAGCGTCATCGAGACCGCATCCGGAGACCTGGTCGGATTCGTGCGCTCGGAGATGGAGGAGCGGCACGGCGGGCGGCACCTGTGGACGGTGCGCTCCGCCGACAAGGGCCGGACCTGGAGCGCTCCGCGGCGCGAGGCGGTGTGGGGCTATCCGTACTTCGCCCTCACCCTTCCGTCCGGCAACGTGTTGCTGATCTACGGGTACCGCCGCGAGCCCTACGGCCTCCGGGCACGCGTGCTGGACCCGGAGTGCCGCGCTCCCGGCGACGCTCCCGAGCACGTGCTCCGGCGGGACGGAGGAACGCTGGACCTGGGTTATCCGCATGCGGCCGTGATGCGCGACGGGCGGGTGTTCATCGTCTACTACTTCAACGACGGCGGTCAGCGCTTCGTGGCAGGCACGATCGTCGAAGCGGCGTGAACACGGGGGTGACGGGACCGGGCCGCGCCGGTAGAGTTCGCCATGGAAGGACCGCGCACCGCCGATGTCGCGCGCATCGGTGATCTGACGGGCCGGCGTCCGGTCGGCTTTCGCCACGCCACGGGGGGCTACACGCCGGCCGAGCGCTGGGTCGTGACCCTGGAGGACGGCGCCAGGCTGTTCGCGAAGATCGGCGTCGACGAGCTGACCGCGGGATGGCTGCGCGACGAGCAGCGGGTGTACGCGGCCATCGGCGGCGACTTCATGCCGGAGGTGCTCGGCTGGGATGGTGGCGAGCGCCCGCTGCTGCTGCTGGAGGACCTGAGCGCGTGCGGGTGGCCGCCGCCCTGGGACGGCCAGCGGGTCGAGCAGGTCCTCGACGCGCTCGCGCGGCTGCACGCGACCGATGACGGGAGTTCGCTGACTCCGCTCGTCATCGACGATCCGAGACTCGCCGGTTGTTGGCGGCGCGTCGCCGCGGAGCCGGCGGCGTTCCTGTCGCTGGGGCTAGCCCGGATAGCTCACCACAGGGGTATACACGGGGTGGAATTTGTGGTTATCT
>JAPPNY010000143.1 GCA_028818385.1 Spirochaetaceae bacterium | reverse complement strand
TCCGGATCGAACTCGCTGACAAGGTCGGCTGATTGAGTGGAGAGGATTACCCTCCGCGCCTGGCTGGCGCCTCGAACCATCTCGGCGAGCAGTGTGAGCGCCAACGGATGCAAGCCCAACTCCGGTTCGTCGATCACGATCGGATCAGGCTGCAATTCGGGCGGCTGGAGGAGCACCGTTGCCACACAGACTAATCGGAGCAATCCGTCCGAAATCTGCCCCGGCCCCAGCGGTGTGTCCCGATCATCCCGGTGGTACCACTCCAGCTCGAGACGCTCATCAACGGCCTCACGATATACGAAATCTCCAAAGAACGGCGCGGCGATCCGCACTGTCTTCACGATGTCCTGAAGTCTGCGCGGATGACGCTCACGCAGGAATCGCAGAAATGGGGCCAGGTTGCTTCCGTCCGCCTTCAGGCGCAGGTTGTCGCGCACGTCCTGCGGACAACGCATCCCGCTCACACGGCTCGTGTCACCAAAGTGGTACACCCGCCAGTCCCGGATGCCAGATAGTGCAAACGTCGAGAGCCGATAGATAGCCAAGTCCCTGAGATTCTCTCTCACGGCCTCCCCCGACCACCCGGATGACCGTCCAGACAACAGCCTTCGCGCGGTCACCGGTTCTGCCTCCTGTGCCGCGCCGGGAGACAGCCACTCCGTGCCCAGAACAAGATCGTCACCAGCAGCCTCCGCTGAGAAGCTGTAGTAATAGTGTCCGCGGTCGAATGACAGCGCTATCTCCAGACTTGGAGTCTTCCTTCGCCCTCCGTACAGCATTGCATCCGCTCCCCCCTCCTGCCTGACATGAACCTGCCATCGGCCGCCCGCCAGCTCGGACACCGAACGGAACACGTCAAGCAGATTGCTCTTGCCCGCACCATTCGCCCCGATAAGCACGTTGACTCCGCGCACCTCGAATTCGTCCAGTGAGCGGATCGACTTGAAGCCGCGAACCGTGAGTCGGTGTAGAGTCGCCACGGTCTACTCTCCTCGGGCCAGATTGCAGCCAAGAGACGGTTTCACCTTCATCACCACCGGTGATCGGAACGAGGCGATGAACCTTGTTCCCGATGTCTACTCATCGTCATTCGGAGAGTTTCGCGACTCGTGTTCGTTGTCACGCAAGACGCCATCGACGCCGTACCGCCGAAGCGGGCCGCCCACGGCACTCGTCAGTACGATCTCCGCATGGCTCGCGCGCAGCGGATATCGCAGTGGATCCGGTCCCGGCGTCATGTCCGGCCCGCTGGCCATATGGTACCCACGCGCCCGACATTAACCGAGCGCCATCCTCGATCATCGACTCCGTCACGGCCGACTCGACTATCCAGGGCCGACAGGCATCCCAGACAAGCCCGCCCCGATCGAACTGAATATATTCCTCCTGTATGCGGTCTATCCGGATCCGGTTCACAGGTCTCCTTGCCGAGCGCCGCGATCTTGCGGATCAGGTCCAAGGTAATGTCCCAACCTGTCGGGATCTTCGCTGCTCGCGATAAGCCGGAACCAAGTAGAACAGCATAGACGCCCGGATTGGCCTGGATCGAGAACGCGAGTGAATGAAGAGGATCGATCAAGCCGTTTCCTCCATGAAGCGGTTGATTCGCAATTCACCCCCGAGCAGCCGAGGCAACAGGGTGTCACGAATGGTGGACAAGCGGCGAGACTCGCGGGCCGCCACACTCGCGCGACGCATGACGGGTTGAACGATCTTCTCGAACGCCTGAGCGATGCCCTCTGGGGGGTTGATGCACATAAACTGCGACAGCGCCGGCGCAGACACGCGTTGGCGTCCACTCGTCCCCGACATGTTGCTGATGAGGAACGCCCGAAAGTGAGCACTTCGAGCGAGGCAATAGGCGAACTGTGTTGGAAGCGGCTGCTTTGGTCGCATGACGAGGTATTCCGTCGACCCCCAACCGATAGCTCCCGGCTGAAGAAAGTCTACGTATGCTGTCTTTCCGTTCTCAAGACACGGGGTGATACGCGCTACCAGAGTGTCGCCGTTGGTGAATCGCATTCCCGACCCAAACGGCTTGTCGATTACGCCATGGGGCACGTGCCCCGTCGTCGGCATATTCGCCATGTCCAGGTACGGAGCCCTCTGCCCCTTCGGCAACCGTCGCGTCGGATTAATGTCGATGATGTGGCTCAGCGAGACCACGTCCCATCCCTTTGGGACTGGTCCGGTCTCTGCCTCCACGAACTTACACGGGAAGAGAGCGGCGACATGCTCGGGCACGCAAGTGTCTCGGCCCTCCAGCTTGGTCCGCACGGGGTCGAAGTGTACGAACCAGCAATTGAACAGCGCGCACGCCATGGCATCCAGCGTCGCACTCATGTTCCGGTTGAGCTCAATCTTGTCGTCGAGGGTGCCGAGAATGTGCGCGATTGTGTGCTGTTCAGATCGAGTCGGTATTGGTAGCTGGAATTCTGGAATGTCGGCACACTTCAAGCTATCAAATACAGCGCCTGCGTTAACGTATTTTTCTACCTGAGCCCACCATCCAGGACTGCGCGAGAGCCAGCGGAGAAACGGCTTTATGACCCTTTCACCATCAGATCGAAGTAGGACCAGGTTCTGGCCGACTGCGAACTTACCGAGCCCCGGAGAGACATAGCCCGTTTCGCCAGGATTGCAGCGTCGGGAGAGAACTATATCAAATGGCTCGGGGTTGGCCCTCCGTGTCCAAGCACGATAATGCTCCTCGGCAATGAGGCGGGCGCTATCCAAGTCCAAGCGCCCATTCCTAATTTGCGGAATCCCGACGTACGGGTAGCCGTCATCGGTGGCAGGAGGTGTTCGGTGCTCACAGTCGATCAATGAGACACCTGCTTGTCGAAGTGACATGAGTGGCCACGTACATGCGTGCCGAGAGGCGCCACGGTTGGCAGCCTCCTGAATCGGTCTTGAGTACCACTCGACGCTTTGATCCCGGATGTTCTTTTTCAGGGTCTCGTCTTGGATCGAATCGTACAGCACGAGATCGATCTCCTGCGCCATAGGAATCTCGTCGAGCGCGACAGCCAGACGGGCGTGATCCGTCAGGGTCAGGCCGCCGCCGAACAACGCGATGTCCACGTCCGACGACACGGTGTTCGTTCCGGTTGCGCGGGATCCGAACAGGACGGCTCGTTCCACGCGGTCACTGGCCGCGATCGCGGCGATGATCGCCTCGCGATGCTCGTCCTTGAGACCGTCCGTCATGGTTTCCGCTTGGCGTCCAGAGTTCGGTGAAGGCGCAGCAGGACCGGGTGGTAGCGCTCCTTGATCAGGATCTCCGCAGCCCGTGCCACGTCGCTCCGATAGGTGTGGCTCAACAGGTTGCGCTTATCCAACGCGTCGAGCAGGGTCTCGCAGTCGGCCTCATCGAGGTAGTCGACTTCGAAGCTCTTGCGGATCACCGCGCGTGGCACCTTCTCGTCGTAACCCTCGTAGAAGAGCAGGTCCTAGAGGACGTTCCACGACAGCTCGAAGCAGAACTCGAACGTCTTGATCAGGCCGGCGCGTTCCAGGTCGTCGTATCGGTCGCGCTCACAAGCGCTGGTCAGTTGCGCGAGAGCGGTGCCGAAGTTGCCGAACCGCTGTTGCCAGCGCCGCTCGTCGGAACTGCTCACGACCGCCCCTGGCTCTCCGCCAAGCCGAACCCGAGCGCCTTCAGATTCTCGGCGATGGCGGCGTCGAGCCGTGCTCCCTCGGCACGCTGAACTTCCAATTCGGCGACCAGCCGCCGCATCTTCTGCTCGAATGGCTCGCCATCGTCTTCCGGTGCTTCCACTCCGACGTAACGGCCGGGGGTAAGGACATGGCCGTGCGTGCGCACCTCCTCCAGCGCCGTGCTCTTGCAGAATCCCGGCGTGTCAGCGTAGGCGCCGGCTTCTTCTCCGCGCCATGCATGGTACGTGTCGGCTATGCGGGCGATGTCCTGGTCCGTCAACTCCCGGTGGGTGCGGTCGACCATGCGGCCGAGCTTGCGGGCGTCGATGAACAGCAGCTCACCGCGACGGTCCCGGAACGTACCGCTGCGACGATCGCGGGCGAGGAACCAGAGGCAGGCGGGAATCTGCGTCGAGTAGAACAGTTGCCCCGGCAACGCCACCATGCAGTCGACCAGATCGCCCTCGATCAGGTTCTTGCGGATTTCTCCCTCGCCTGACTGGTTGGAGGACATGGAGCCGTTAGCGAGGACCAAGCCGGCCGTGCCATCGGGCGCCAAGTGGTGGATGATGTGCTGGATCCAGGCGAAGTTGGCATTTCTTCGCGGCGGGAAGCCATAGCGCCAGCGCTTGCCGTCCGCAAGCCGCTCGCCGCCCCAGTCGGAGACGTTGAACGGGGGATTGGCCAGGATGAAGTCGGCCTTGAGGTCGGGGTGGCGGTCGTTGTGGAACGTGTCGCCGTGGGCGATCTGACCCTCGATGCCGCGGATGGCCAAGTTCATCTTGGCGAGGCGCCACGTCGTGTAGTTGGACTCCTGGCCGTAGACGGAGATGTCGCCGCGTGCCCTGCCGCCGTTGCCGTTGCCGGTGGTGTGCGCTCGGATGAACTCGACCGACTGAACGAACATGCCGGAGGAGCCGCAGCAGGGGTCGTAGACCCTGCCCCGGTACGGCTCCAGCATTTCGACCAGGAGCTTGACGACGCAGCGCGGGGTGTAGAACTCGCCGCCCTTCTTGCCCTCGGCGCTGGCGAACTGGGACAGGAAGTACTCGTAGACCCGGCCGATCACGTCCTTCGAGCGGGCGTCCCGGTCGCCCACCTTGATGTTGCTGATCATGTCGATGAGCTGGCCGAGCCGCTGCTTGTCGAGGGCCGGACGGGCGTAGTCCTTGGGAAGCACGTCCTTGAGCGCCGGGTTGTCGCGCTCGATCGCGGCCATGGCGTCGTCGACGAGTTGGCCGATGGTGGGTTGCCTGGCCTGCGCCTTGAGGTGGCCCCAGCGCGCCTCGCGCGGGACCCAGAAGATGCTCTCCGCGCGGTACTCGTCCGGATCCTCCGGGTTGGCGCCCTCGGCCTGCTCGCGTTCGAGCTGGGCGTGCCGTTCCTCGAAGGCGTCCGAGATGTACTTGAGGAAGATCAGGCCCAGGACGACGTGCTTGTACTCCGCTGCGTCCATGGAGCCGCGTAACGCGTCGGCCATGCGCCAGAGATCTGCCTCGTATCCGGTCGTGGAGCCCTGCGCGTCGGCGGCTCCGACTCCCTCGGCCTTCCGTCGGCTTGTTCGCTCCCGCGCCATGGCGCTTTTCACGCCGTGACGATCAGGTAGACGCGACCGCCGGGTGCGGCAGCCATCGACGATGCGAAGAATCTCTCGGCGGGTTCCATGAATGCATGATGCAGCGGAGCGCCCGCTCCATCAATAACCCCGACCGTATGAGGTACGATACCGCGGAGCCGCCACGTATGCAGCCCCGCACGTATCTCCTGCTCCTCCACGACGCCGTTCGTTCGCACATCGCGTCGCTCGGCAGCCGCCAACGACGGCGCCTGCGCGAGAAGCTGGAGTACCTGCAGCACGGCATGTGGGACACCGGCGTGCGGGTCAAGAAGCTCAGAGGCGGCCGTCTCAGCTTCGAGGCACGACTGAGCCGAGGCGACCGCATTCTGTTCACGCTGGGTCGTCCGCCGGCCGCGACCCCCGGCGGCGGAGCGGCGGCGAGCGCAGACGCCGCCAGGGTCTACGTGTGGGGCGTGGTCAAGCACGACGCCGTCGCCGCGGCCGAGCGCCGCATCGTCGCCGCCAATGCGCCGTTTCTCGACTTCCACGCCGACGAGGTGGAGCGATTGCCGGATCTGGTCCTGGACGATCTCCCCGATGAGCACTTCGGTCCCGCGCTGGAGCGTCCGCTCTCTGTGGCGCCGGCCGGCTCGCGTGCCGACCGTGACGACTCGAACGGCGATGCCGCGGCGCCGCAGCGGTGGCTGGTGGTCGACGACGAGGAGTGGCGGCGTCTGGTGGAGACGGCAGACCCGGACGGCGTGCAACTGTACCTGTTCCTGACCGGCGAACAGGCTCGCCTGCTGCGCAGCGAGCCCCCGGTGCTGCTGTCGGGAACGGCGGGCAGCGGCAAGACGACCGTTGCGGTCTACTATCTTCTGCGCCATCGTGCGCGGCAGCTCGCCGGAGGCGAAGCGGCGACCCCCGACGCGGAAGCGGCCCTGGCTGCCGCCGCCGGCGACGCTCACACCGCCTCCTTCGCAGCGGCCCGCGAGCGCGCCCTGTTCGTCACCGGCAGCCCGCACCTGAAACGCTTCTCGGAGCGCATCTACCGCGGCCTGGTAGCGGCGACCGAACTGGAAGCCGCGCCCGACGCGGCACGCTTCGCGACCTTCACTGAACTGCTGAACGGGATTCTGCGCCTCGAGACGCGCGCTTCTGCGCAGCCTCCCGCCGGGTTGCCGGAGTTCCACGCCATCTACCGCAGCCAGGCGAGCGCGGCCCGCTACGACGCCGAGCTGGTCTGGGAAGAGATCCGCTCGATCATCAAGGGGGCCAAGCCGCCGGTGAGCCGGCGCCGCTTCGCCGAGCTGGCGGATCGACTGGGCCGCTCGCAGGCAACCATGCGTGATCGCGCCGAGCTGGCCGAGTACTTGGTGCGCCTGGGCAACCTGGAGCTTGGCGACCGGCTCGACGCGGTACGGGAGCGCAAGACCTCGTTCACGTCCCTGCAGCAGTTCGCCGCCAGCGTTCGCGATGCGAGCGCCGCCCGGCACTCGGAGCAGATGTTCGTGCTGGATGCGGCGCTGCGCCTCCTGGACAAGCAGGCCGACCGGTTGGATCAGCCGCTGCTGACCCTGCGGGAGTACGAGAGCCTGGGACGCAAGAGGGCTCCCAACTTCCCGTTTGACCGCCGCGACATCTACCGGATCGCCGAGTACTACCAGGACCGCCTGCAACAGACCTCGCGCGTGGACGAGATCGACCTGACCCGCGCTGCCCTGCAGCGACTGGAGCAGGACGAAGACTCGTTCCGCTATGACCTGGTCGTGTGTGACGAGGTACAGGACTTCACCGACGTGCAACTCGCGCTGCTGTTCCGGCTGGCCGCCGATCCCCTGCGTACGGTGCTGGCCGGCGATCCCAAGCAGATCATCAACCCCAGCGGTTTCCGATGGGAAGAGGTGCGCGCCCGTTACTACGAGCGCGGGTTGCGGGTCCCGGAGGTGGTCAACCTCAGCGTCAACTTTCGCAGCGTGGGCAACATCGTCGCGCTGGCCAACGAGTTGCTGAAGCTGAAGCGGTCGCTGGTCGGCCTGGCCTCGGGCGAGATCGCCGAGCGCTGGACGTTCCGCGGCCGGCCGCCGCTGCTGGTGGACGGCCTGGCGGAGCCGACGATGCTGCAGGCCATGAAGCAGGCCGGAGCCAGTCAGGTCGTGCTGGTCCGCACGCCGGCCGAGCGCGATCGGCTCCGCGCGGCGCTCGCGACCGAGCTGGTATTCACGATCAACGACGCCAAGGGGTTGGAGTTCGACGGGGTACTGCTGTGGCGATTCGCCGAGTCCGAGGGTTCGGCGGCCCGCTGGCGCCGCATCGCCCGGGAACATCATTTGGGAGAGTCGGAGAGACCGCGCATTCGGCATGAGCTGAACCTGCTGTACGTGGCCGTGACGCGGGCGCGCAACACGCTGGTGGTCTGGGACGGTACGGAAGCCGGTCCGGTGTGGTCGATCGACGGGCTCGCCGGGCACATGCTGCGATCCGGCGACGCGGAGGCTCTCAGCACCGTCTGGCAGCGCGTGTCGAGCCCGGCGGAGTGGGAGGCTCAGGGGGACTACTTCTTCGACCGCGAGCACTTCGCGGCAGCCGAGGAGTGCTACCGCAACGCCGCCGCGCAGGCCAAGGAAGCGCTGGCGCGTGCGCACCGCCTGGAGCGGACGGGCGATCATCGCGCCGCCGCCGCCCTGTTCTCCGCGCACGGCAACGCCGAACGGGCGGCCGAAAACCTGGAGCGGGGGAGCGCCCATCGCGAGTCAGCGCGGGAATGGCGCCGCGCCGGCAACGAGCGCCGCGCTCTCCGCTGCGACGCGCTGCACTTCGAGACGGCCCGGCGGTACGTCAAGGCCGCCGCCTGCTGGGCGAAGCTTGGCGACACGGAGCGGATGCTGGGCATCTGGGAGCGCGGCGGCGAGCACCGCCTGCTGGCCGACCACTACCTGGGCCTCAAGAAGAGCGGCAAGGCCGCGCACCATCTCAAGCTGCTGGGCGACCATGGCGCGGCGGCGGTGTGCTTCCGCCGCGCCGGGATGATCGAGTGCGCCGCGGACGCGTTCGAGAAGGACGGCCAGCACCTCAAGGCGGCTCCGCTGTACCGCCGGCTGGGCAATGCCGAGGCGCTGACGCGCTGTCTTTTGCGGGGTGGGGAGTTCCATGGAGCAGGACTCGCGTACGAGAAGCTGGGTGATCTCGATCGGACGATCGAGTGTTTCCGCAGCTATGCGGAAGCCTCTGACGCCAACCGGTTGGACCTGGAACGCCGGTTGGTGAAAATCAGCCCGAAACGGCCTGGCGTGAAGGCAGCCGTGCGCATGGCCGCGCTCGGACGACACCGGGACGCCGCGGAGATCCTCGGGCGGCGCAGCGGCCACCTGACGCGCGCCGTCGCGCTCTATCGGCGGGCCGGAGATTTCGCCACGTCAGCAGCATGCCTCGCGAGCCACGGACACTACCGGGAGGCCGCCGGCGAGATTGCCCGGAGCGGTCAGCCGGAGCGGCTCGGGCAGGCGGTGGAATACCTGAGCGAATACGGGCTGGAAACCCTGGAGGATCGTCTCAGACGGGTCGACCAACTGAATCGCTCCGCCTATCGTCTCAGAGCCTCGGGCGAGCACGAACGGGCCTTGGCCCACTTCATCGCCCTCCACGAGATCTATGGCGCCCCCGTCCACACCGGGTTCCTGGATGAGGCCTGCCGCGAGTATGCGAAGCTCGACCGTCACGAAGACGCAATCGGGTTCTTCTTCAAGCACCTGCGGGTCGAAGAAGCCGAAGCCTACCTGGCTGCGCGGCCCGACTTGACGATGCCGCTCGACCGGGTAGAGCGTCTGGCGCAACTCGGCGGCTCCGAGGGGACGCTGTGGACGCTGCCAGGCGATTGCCTGCGCATTGTCATGCGGTTGCTGCACCGCTGCCTGTATTGCGGGGACGAAACCGATCGCCACGAGCGCGTCGCGGCCATCCTGGCCACGATGCCCACGTACTACCTGATGACCGCCAGGTTGTCCGGCGAGATGGGCGAGATGCTCATCGATCTGCGGCTCGTCAACGCGATCGTGGCGGCGCTGACCCCGTCCGCGCTCCTCATGGAGGACGAGCGGAGGGAATGGTTCCTTGACCGGGTTACCCAGGCGGCGCGCGAGACCGGCGACCCGGAGCTGATGCTGTGCGCGCAGATGGACCAGCCGGAGTCGCTGACGGAGGGGCTGCGTCCCCTGCAACCGAGTGAACGGAACTACCTGCTGTTCGCACTCAGTCCGACCCGATTTGGCGCGGCCGTGGAGGTGCTGCGGAGCCTCGACGACATCGCCGGGGCGGTCAAGATATGCCGCATGCACGGGGACCGGCGCCGCGCCGCTGAGGTCCTGGAGCAAGCCGGTGACGTGAAGGCGGCGGCCAGGGAGTACCGGGACGGTGGCCACTACGCCGAGGCGCGGCGCTGCTACCAGACAATCGGCGACGAGATCGGGCTGGCGAGGGTGTACGAGCGCGAAGGCAGGTTCCAGAAGGCGCTGGCCATCTGGGGGCGCCGCGGCCGGACGCGCGATGTCGTGCGCGTGACCCGCAAGCTCGCCCAACGTGCGCAGTTGCCCCTTCTGCGCGACGAGCCGGAGCACGCTCCGTACGATCCGAAACGAGCTTCCTGACAGGCCCGCCCCGTTGGCGCGTCGTTTCTTCGAGCCGCTACGGCCCGCGCCGCCAGACCTCGACCACGCAGTATGCGCCGGGCTCACAATTGCCGGCAGCGAAGTCGCGAGCCATCGGGATCGCCGTATCCGGATCGTCGACCAGACAGTACCGGTTCACCGCGTACTCGGCAGCCATGTAGTTGCACGACAACGGCGAGCAGCCGAATGTCGGCACCATCGGCCAGCCTTCCGATGGACGTCCACCTGGGTCGCGCACCACGGCGTCGTACCCCAGGCACGAGAACTCATCCGATATGGGAAGCGCCGTGAGCTCCGGCAGCGGGTGCTCCGTCTCTTTGCCGGACTCGTGGAACAACCGCGGCAAAAGACGGTACGCGTAGAGCCGGTACCGCTCCATCTCTACGGGCGGCACGACGGACCAAGCCGCCTCCGGCGTGTCGAACAGCCACGTCTCGGTATTGTGGGCCCACTTGTCCACCCAATCCGGTGGCGACTTGGCGAAGCACTCACTGACGCTGCAGATCTCATCGACGCCCGCGGACGCAGGCGCGTGGATGTCACCCGTTGCTGCGGTGAACTGCTTGGGGAAGTAGCCGATGAGAACCGTCTCTGGAGCCATAGCCGACTGGTTTGGGCCGAGGTGATCGTAGCTCCATCTCAGCTCACGGGGAACCGGTCCGGTCGATCATGGCGTGACCGTCTCCGTGCGATGCTGACCTGACTGACCGACCGACTCTGACCGACCGACTCTGATCGACCCGACCGACAGCCATTGCATGCCAGCGGGGTCCGTGATAGGAAATGGCCCACAATCCTTTTGTGGAGGTTCCACCTTGAAGAAAGCAGTTGTCGTTTCAGCAGCAGTCCTCGTCGCGATGCTGCTCGTGGCCGGGATCGCGAGCGCCGAGCGTTTCGTGATGGTCACCCACACGCAGGGCACCGATCCGTTCTGGCCCGTCGTTCAGAAAGGCGGCGAGGACGCGGCCCGCGCCGTCGGTGCCGATTTCGAGTACAACTTCGCCCCCTCCGGAGACATGGCCGACATGGCGCGCCTCATCGAGGCGGCAGTCGCGACACAGCCGGATGGGATCGTCGTGTCCCTTCCTGACGCGGACGCCCTCGGTGGCGCCATCCGGAGCGCCGTCGAAGCCGGTATCCCGGTCATCACCATGAACTCCGGGCTCGAGTCGTCCGCCGCGGTCGGAGCGCTCATGCACGTGGGGCAGCCGGAGAGGCTGGCTGGCGAGAAGGCGGGAGAGCGCGCCAAGGCCGAGGGCGCCACCAAGGCGATCTGTCTCAACCAGGAGTCGTTCAACACCGCGCTGGTCGACCGCTGCGCCGGGTACTTCGACTCGATGGGGATGGATCTCAACATGATCGACGTCTCGAACGACGTCGCGCAGATCAAGACGCGCACCGCCGCCGCCCTGCAGGCGGACAAGGACATCGATGCCGTGCTCGCCGTCGGGCCGCATGTGTGCGTGGCGGCTGCCGATGCGGTGCGGGAGGTCGGAGCCGAGGTCCATCTCAGTTGCTTCGATCTGTCGCCCGAGGTGATCAACCTGATCGAGGGAGGCGAGGTAGCGTTCACGATCGATCAGCAGCAGCGCCTGCAGGGCTACATGCCCATCATCGTGCTGCATCTCTACAACCAGAATGCAGGCCTGCTTCCGGGCGCGAACATCCCGTCCGGTCCCGGCTTCGTCGACGCGTCGAACGCGGCCGGCGTCGCCGCTCAGGCCGGCGTGAACCGCTAGGGGAGAACGTTCGCCTGAACGCCGGCGGTCGGCTCGCTCCCCCGGGTGAGTGAGCCGTCCGCCGCCGGATCGTTCATCGCTCGGAGGAGGCTGCGATCAGGATGGCTTCGACGGCTGACAAGGGAGTGACACCGGGAAGCTCCGGGCTCCGTTCGGAGGCCGACCGGCTCAAGGAAGCCGGCTGGCTCTCCCGCCTCGTCCACCGCCCGGAGATCGGATCGTTCTCCGGCATGTGCGTCCTGCTCGTGTTCCTGGCAATCGCTGCCGGGGACGTCGTCTACAACCCCCTCGGGATCAAGAACAACCTCGCGATCGTCGCTCAGCTCGGGATCATCGCGACCGGCGCCTGCATGCTGATGATCGCAGGCGAGTTCGATCTGTCCATCGGGTCGATGATCGGCTTCGCCGGCATGTCGATGGCGATCATGCTCAAGTGGGGACTCCCGTTCGGTTTGGGGCCGGCATCGCCGCTCGCGGCGTTCCTGATAACCCTGTGCCTCACCCTGACCATCGGCTGGCTGATCGGCACGATCGTCGTCCGCACAACGCTCTCATCATTCATCGTTTCGCTGTCCTTCCTCTTCATCCTGCGCGGCGCGACCGAGGTGAGCTTCCGTACCTTCAACCAGGGTTCCACGCAGGTGTCCGGACTGCCCGACTTCAAGGAGACCGACTTCTTCGCCGCCCTGTTCGGCGGCGAGACCTTCCAGTGGTTCTACGACATCCTCTTCTGGCTCGGCCTGAACTTCAACCGGGCCGGCGAGCAGTGGGTCACCGGCTTCGACGCGAAGGTCGCCTGGTGGATCGTGATCTCCGCCGCCGCCTGGTTCGTGCTGTCGCGTACCGAGCTGGGCAACTGGATCTACGCGACCGGCGGAAACGAGGAAGCCGCGCGGGCGAACGGCGTGCCCACCAACAAGGTGAAGGTGTCGCTGTTCATGTTCACCGCGTTCTGCGCGACCATCTTTGCCGCGACCCAGGTGTTCGATACCAACACCGCGGACGCGGCGAAGGGGAACCTCAAGGAGCTGGAGGCGATCGCCGCCTCGGTGGTCGGCGGCGTGATTCTGTCCGGGGGCTTCGGATCGATCGTCGGCGTCATCTTCGGGGCGGTCATCTTCGGGCTCGTACAGAACTCCGTGTTCTACATCTCGTGGATCGACGGATCGTATTACCGGATGTTCCTGGGCACGGTCCTGCTGATCGCGGCGCTCAGCAACGAGACCATCCGCAAACGCTTCACCGGGGGGATATGACGTGGCCGAGCCGCTTGTCAGACTCGATGACATCGTCAAGCGCTTCGGCAACTTCACGGCGCTGAACGGGGTTTCCATGGGCGTCCACGCCGGGGAAGTGCACGCCCTGCTGGGCGACAACGGAGCCGGCAAGTCCACCCTGATCAAGGTGCTCGCCGGCGTGCACCAGCCGACCGCGGGTACGATCTACCTCGACGGCAAGCCGGTGGTGTTCCGAAATCCCCTGGCCGCGTCCGATGCCGGGATCGGCACCGTCTACCAGGACCTCGCCCTCAATTCGCTGACGTCCGTGACCCGCAACTTCTTCATGGGGCGTGAGATCACCACGGGGCCCCGGCCCTTTGGGGTCATGCGGACGGCGACCATGAACCGCGTCACCCGCGAGGAGATGGCGAAGATCGGCATCAACATCGCCGATCCCGAGCAGGCGGTCGGCACGATGTCCGGCGGTCAGAAACAGGCTCTCGCCATAGCCCGCGCCATCTTCTTCGGGGCGCGGGTGCTCATTCTCGACGAACCGACCTCCGCCCTCGGGCAGAGACAGCAACTCGAGGTGCTCAAGACGATCAAGCGCGTGCGGAGCCGCGGGGACATTGCGGTCATCCTCATCACCCACAACGAGATCCATGCGCAGTTGGTCGCCGACCGTTACACGTTCCTCAGCCTCGGCCAGGTGATCGGCAGCGGCGTCGCCGAAGACCTCGGCGGCGGCGACATCCGCCGGCTCATGGCGGGCGGCGCGCAGATGGATGACCTTGAGGAGGAACTGGCAGCCGTCTAGCCGAGTCCGGTCCAGACGAGGCTGCGCTCCCAGAGGTCGTGCGCCAGGTCGGGGTCTGCGGCCTGCGGCTGCGGCGGGCGCTCGGCCCTGACGTGGAAGTAGCGGCCGGACACCCGGCCGGGTTCCGAGCGCCGGATCAGCTCCACCACCGCGGTGCCACCCACGTCCGCCCGGCGCATGAAGACCGTGATCGCCCGCATGAGCAGGGCCATCACGCCCTGGCTCCGGTTCCAGATGTTCGTGGCCAGCACGCCCGGATGCACGGCGTTCGCGGCGATGCCGTGCCCGGACCAGCGCCGCGCGCACTCCGCCGTGAACAGGACGTTGGCCAGCTTGGCATCGCAGTACGCCGGAAAGCCGCCCTGCCACGCCCGGCCGCGGGCGATCCGGTCGAGCGGCGCGCGCCGCAGGTCGCCGAAGCGATGGGCGGTGGAACTGACGTTCACGATCCGGCCGCCTCCGCGCAAGCGGTCCAGCAGCAGGTTGGTCAGCAGGAAGTGGCCGAGATGGCAGGTGGCGAAGGTCAGCTCGAACCCCTCGGCCGTGGTCTGCAGGCGGTCGAGCGCCAAGCCCGCGTTGTTCACCAGGATGTCGATGCGCGCGAGCTGTTCGGTCAGTCGCGAGGCCAGCCCGCGCACCGAATCCGGGCAGGAGAGGTCCGCCAGCTCCAGCGTGGCGGCGGCGTCGGGACGGGAGCCTTCGATCTCGCTCAGCGCCCGCCCGCCGCGCGTCCGGTCGCGGCACACTAGCGTGACCTCGGCGCCGGCCGCACGCAGCAGCTCCGTGGCCGATCTGCCGACGCCGGAGTTGGCTCCGGTTACCACGGCCACGCGTCCGGTCAGATCCACCACGAACGGCCCGCGCAGACTCCGATACGGCTCAGGCCGGTTGGCCTTGGCGGCGTGAGCGCCGGCGGTCTAGTAGAAGATGGGAGTCCTGCGATCTGCCAATCGGAAATGTCGCGGTATGGCAGCGATCCCCTTCTGCAGGAGTCGTCAACATATGGTGAGTGGACCCGATAGTTCGCGTGTCGGGTCGAGGGTACGCCGGGCTCCCATACCCACACCCACACCAAGTGCCGTCATCGGTCCACCACCCAGGCCGGAATCACCGCTCGCACACGTCGGCGCCGTGCTCATCCCACGACGCCGTTACAGGCATCTGCTCGCGCGAAACCGACTATCAATATGAACAAAATGAACCGGATCGTTGATCCGCGAGTCCGGTTCTTGATCCCGACCCGAAGCATTCTGCCAGCGTCAGCGGTCAAAACCCAAAGGTGAAAACCAAAGGTCGTCCGCCAAGCCACGAATCTTGCAGTGTGCCATCGGGTTTCTAATGTGTGCCTGATAGCACTGTATCCATTCGAGGTCTTTGGTGCAGCGCCCGTCCAAAGGACCCATGCAATTGAAATGTTGCTGTGCAATTGTAGAGTGGTCCAAACATGCTTCACCCGATAGGCTGCCCTGAATTTGTATCCAACCTGGCGGAGAAGATCTGCTTCTTCCGGAATTCGTTCTAAGATGACCGGCATCGCCACTCGGAGACCTTGTGCAATCCACGGCGTAACCGCCAAGCTCGACAGTCACATTCCCTGACATACCGGTGGTGAAGTCGGCGCTATCGAATCGCCATACACTCACTGTACCAGCAGGAATTTCGTTCCAATCCACAGCACGCTTGGTGCTAACATACCTATTTCCTCCGTAACAATGCAAGAAGTAACGGCCTGTATGAGCCTCGCTATTGGCCGTGTAATACATGATTAGAATCTTGGCGCCCGCCTGTCTCAGACCCAACGGGCGATCGAAATATGCCTTGGCCTCACCTTTGCCGTTTAGCTTGTCGCGGTCCAAAGATCCGCTAGTAAAACTCGTTAGTCCTTCATGATGCGACTCTGCTATCAGATGAACCCTAATGTCCGGCTCATTGACTCCTATCAGACAGCGACGCACCGCCGCTGACGGTCAGATTTCCCCCATCTTCGATCGCATCGCTTAAAGGCCGTGCGTAAAACCCTCCTTCGTTGTAGTCCTCAAGTGCTCGGGGACATGCCATGGGATGGTGCCGAAGTGTCTTCATGTCCCGCGGACCATCGCTCAGCGGTACGTTACTGGGTGCGACCTCACAACCGGATAGAACGGACAGCATCAGCATCACTGCAGGCAGGTGGTGGCTTCCGGTGGCAACAGGTTTGGATGTCATAGCGGCTCTCATTGTATTCTCTTCTCCTAGGGGACCGTTTGGTGACTCGTCATGCGGTAGCGGCCGTCAGCGCGTCTTTCTTAGCGTCGATCGGTAATCATACGCGCCACACACACTTCGCCGATCCTCAATTCGACGCCAGCGATTTCAAGGTATGCGACGCCGGTCTCGTTGTCCGGCTGGAACGCCAAGCGATCGCCGCCTTGGAGTGCCATGAACGTGCCAGCGAACGGCGGCATCTCGTCGAACCGGGCCGCGCTGCGTTCTTCGCCGTTGACCATGATGGTGACGCTATGGCCGCTTGATCCTCTGATCTCGAGACGGAGGATAGTACGGGGAAATTTGACGACAATGCGGTAGCCGTCGAGAGAGAGCGCGCGACCATAAACGTCCGAACGTTCGATGATGAGCGGATTGACGGTGGGTCCGACTTCCGCGAGGGAGATGGAGGTGCCCGCGAACACGGGGCCGGCGGTCGAGAAGACCTCTTCGGCGAGGTAGCCCTCACCTGGAGGCAGATGATGGAAGCTGATACAGCTATTTGAGATGGTCTGAGCCCCGCCCGACGCTGCGATCAGAACCCCGAGGGAGACGACGAGTGAAACGAGCTTGTTCATGGCGAATCTCCTGTGGGACGATCATAGCACGGCAGTATGGTACGTGGATTCAAGGGAGCCATCAAGCGATCGACGCAGCAGCGCGCCGCCGCGATGCGCGGGTGGGCTGACTGCACAGGTCGTGTCCGGCGTCGCGCTGCCGCGACGGGCGCGGGCTTGGCGGCTTCGGCGGTCTCCCTATGCTCCATTCGGGTCAGCCACCAAGGGGTGACTCGGTCGTAACCGCGCCGTCGGGTGTCCACGAGCAAAGTGCGGTAACGTGGTCCGAAGTCCGTGAAGGGCCGTTGTGTGCAGTCTGACCTGACGGCTGTGCGGCCGCGATAAGACGCGCATGGCCTCGGCGGGCGGACCGCGCAAGGCCTTTCTGTATGGGATGAGCCGTGCCGAGTCAGAGCCGTGCGGCCCCGGCGCGGCTGTTACCACGGTTCTTCGTGAATCCGCCAACACCGGATATGGCGAGCGGTTCCCGTCAAGATCACCGGAGCGGCAGGGTGCACTCCGTCAGCGTGACGGATCAGCCAGCCAGCGGTGCGCCTCGTGCCCAGGCCGGACTCGCTGTGGTGCCATCGAAGGAGAGTTCGCTGCTGCGTTTCGCATGCTCAGAGTGTCAGTCAAGTCTCCGTCCGGACGCGGAGGAGCCGCGACCGGGCCCCTCTGGTTGCCGCTGTCAGTTCGGTTCTCCCCTCCCTGCACTCCAGACATCTCACATCGCAATGCCTCCCAACCAACAACCCCAACCAACCGGCAACCCCTTGACGGCCCGGCGTCGTCTTGCTGCTATCGAGGCGACCTCATGGAACGCCGGATCGGGTACTTCCTCGCCCGCGCGCAAGGCGCGATGCCGCTGCTGTTGGCGGCGGCACTTCTGCTCCTGCCCGCAACCGTGCTCGCCCGCGTCACGGACGACGCCATCGTGCTCGGCGCGGCGGTCTCGCTGACCGGCAGATACACGACCGCCGGGCATCACACGCGCAACGGGTACGACCTGGCGGTCAAGATGGTCAACGAGCGGGGCGGCGTCGTGGTCGCGGGCACGGCGTACCGGCTGGAGATCCTGTACTACGACGACGAGTCGACACCAGCGCGCGGCGCCCAGTTGGCCGAGCGCCTGATCCGGCAGGACGGTATCCGCTTCATGCTCGGCCCCTACAGCTCCGGGCTGACCACGGCCATCGCGCCGATCACCGAGCAGCACAAGGTGCCGATGGTGGAGGGCAACGGCGCCTCACGGGCGCTGTTCAACAAGGGCTACCGCTACCTGTTCGCGGTGCTTTCCACCTCCGAGCAGTACCTGCAGGAGGCGATCAACCTGGCGGCCGAGCAGGCCGCGGCGGGCGCACGGGATCCCGCGACCCTTCGGGTCGCCGTGGCGACCGCCAACGATCCGTTCTCGCAGGACATCCGCGCCGGCGTCCTCGACGATGCCCGGCGGCACGGCATGCGGGTGGTGATCGACGACAAGCTGCCGCGCGAAGCGAACGACATGGCGGCCACGCTGCTCAAGGTCAAGGCGTTGCGGCCGGACGTGCTGCTGGTGTCCGGCCACTCCAAGGGCGCCGCCCTGCTGGTGCGGCAGGCCGAGGAGATGCGGGCGTCGGCGCCGATGGTCGCCATGACGCATTGCGAGTCGGCGCGGGTCACCGACGCGGAGCAGTTCGGCCACGCGGCCGAAGGCATCCTGTGCGCGGCCCAGTGGGCGCCCACGCTGACGTACCGCGACGGCCTGTTCGGCAGCGCCGCCGACTACGCGGTCCGGTTCGAAGAGGAGTACGGCTACGTCCCGCCGTACCAGGCCGCGGAGTCCACGGCCGCCGTCATGGTCTGGGCCGACGCCCTGGAGCGGGCCGGATCGTTCGACACCGAGACGGTGCGCGCCGCCCTTGCCGCGACCGACATGCAGACCTTCTACGGCAACATCCGCTTCGACCAGACCGGCAAGAACATCGCCAAGCCGATGGTGCTGCTGCAGATCCAGGACGGGGAGTACCGGGTCGTGGCGCCGACCGCCTGGGCCTCCGACGATCTGGCGTTCCCGCGCCCGGGCTCGGCACCGGTTCCCGAGACGGTGGCCGCGCGCAGCGGCCCGTTGCTGCTGCAGTCGGGATCGCTGTCCGTGCAGATCCTCCTTGACGGGCTGCTGGTCGGCGCCATCTTCGTGTTGGCAGCCTACGGGATGGCGCTGGTGTGGGGCGTGATGAACATCATCAACGTCTCGCAGGGAGAGCTGGTCATCCTGGGCGGCTACGTCACCTGGCTGCTGTCGTCCCTGGGCGTTCATCCGTTGCTCGGGATCCCGGTCTCGGGTGCGGTCCTGTTCCTGGTCGGCTGGGCGCTGTACCGGGCGGTGGTGTTCCGCCTCGTCGACCGCGACCTGTTCGTGTCGCTGCTGGCCACGTTCGGCCTGACGATCGTGCTGCAGCAGGTGATGAACCAGGTGTTCGGCGCCGACCTGCGGACCGCCAACGCCGGGCTCGGCTCCACCTTCCTGCTCGGCGACCGCGTGGTCCTGGGGAACGTCAAGCTGGTCGCGTTTGCGGTGACTCTCGTTACCGCCGGGTTGCTGGTGCTGTTCCTGCGCCGCAGCCGGGCCGGGCGGGCGATCCGGGCGACCGCGCAGAACGCGCGCGCGGCGCGCCTGGTGGGCGTGCGCACCGATCGCGTCTACGCGCTGGCGTTCGCCCTGAACGCGGCGCTGTGCGGCGTCGCCGGCGCGCTGGTGGCGATGGTGTGGGTGATCCATCCCTTCATCGGCATCACCTACACGGTACGATCGTTCATGATCGTCGTGCTGGCGGGGCTGGGCAACGTCGCCGGCGTGGCTGTGGCCGGCACCGCGCTGGGAGTGGCGGAGAACTTCGCCGGCTTCAGCCTGGGCGTGGAGTTCCAGACCGCGTTCGTGTTCTCGCTGCTGGTGGTGATCCTGCTGGTGCGCAGCTATCTGCTCAGCCGCAGGCGGCAGGTGCTGCGATGAATCTGCGCCACGTCGGACCGCTGGCGCTGCTGGCGGTCGGCATCGCGGGACCGTTCATCGCGCCGCAATTCCAGTCGCAGATCGCGATGCTGTGGGTGTTGGTCACCCTGGCGCTGACCTGGGACATCGTCGGCGGCCAGATGGGATACAACTCGTTCGGCAACGTCGTGTTCTTCGGCGCCGGGATGTACGCCAGCGCCGTGGTGCAGCGCGCGCTGTTTTTCGAGGCGGACCAGTTCGCGGAGGTCGCCGCCAGCGCCGCCTTGCGCCCGGAGCCGCTCCAATACCTCGGCGGGCTGGGGCTCGGCGTGTCGGTCGGGGCGGTCGTCGCGCTGGCCCTGGCGGTCCTGCTGGGATCGAGCATCCTCAGGCTGCGCGGGCACTACTTCGCGGTCGGCACCCTGGGACTGGGCGTCGCGGCGGGCGAGATCGTCAGCGGGGTCGACTGGCTCGGCGCCGGCTCCGGACTGGTGACCCCCCTGTTCCCGGAGGCGCTGGGCAGCCACAACCGGTTCTTTTCCTTCTATTTCCTCGCGGTGGCGGTCATCTGCTTCGTCGTGCTGCAGGTCCTGTATCGCCGCCGGTTCGGGCTGCTGCTCAATGCCATCCGCGACGACGAGGACAAGGCGGAGGCGATGGGGCTGCCCACCATCCGCTGCAAGGTCGTCGCGTGGTCGGTGGCCGCGTTCTTCCTCGCCCTGACCGGCGGCGCCTACGGCAACTTCATCGGCTTCATCGATCCGCTCGACACCGCGTTCGCCGGCGCCACGTTCGGGGTGTGGATGATCCTGATGGCGATCATGGGCGGACGCGGCTCGCTGTGGGGGCCGGTGCTCGGGGCGATGGTCTTCCACGTCACGCAGGAGCTGTTCTGGACCTATCTGCTGGGCTGGCATCGGGTTGCCATGGGAGTCCTGATCGTCGTGATCGTCATGTTCCTGCCGGACGGCATCCTGGGCTGGTTCCGGGAGCGACGCGGCAACGTGGCGCTGGACGCGGGCAGAGGCGGATGAGCGCCCTGCTGCAGGTCGACGGCGTCAGCAAGTCGTTCGGCGGCGTCGCCGCCAACCGGAACGTCACCATCGGCGTCGAGGCCGGCGCCGTGCACGGCCTGATCGGGCCGAACGGCTCCGGCAAGACCACGCTGTTCAACTGCATCGTCGGCTACCACCCCGTGGACCGCGGCACGGTGACCTTCGACGGCACCCGTGTGGAGCGCATGACGGTGCCGGGCATCGCCCGGCTCGGGCTGTTGCGCACCTTTCAGCAGACGCGCGTCTACGAGGGCATGAGCTGCCTGGAGAACATGCTGGTGTCGGCCGCGCCGCTCACGGCGGGCGGTGGACGGCTGCTGCGCCGGTTCTCCGCGGCCGTGACCGAGCGCGCCGATGCGCTGCTGGACTTCGCCGGCCTCCACGCGCTGCGCGACCACGTGGCGGGCAGCCTTTCGTTCGGCCAGCAGAAGCTGCTGGAGTTCGCGATGGCGCTGATGCGCGCTCCGAAGATGCTGCTGCTGGACGAGCCGACCGCCGGCATCAATCCGACCCTGATCAACGGCGTGATCGACCGGCTGCTCAGGGCGAACGCGGAGATGGGCGTCACGCTGCTGGTCATCGAGCATAACATGCGGGTGATCATGAACCTGGCCTCCCACATCCACTGCCTGGCCCACGGTGGCCTGCTCGCGTCCGGCACGCCCGAGCAGGTGCGCAGCGACCCGCGCGTCCTGGACGCGTACCTGCAGGCACGATGACGGAACCAGGCACTGCCGCGGGTGGCGGCGTTTCCGGCTACGGATCCGGCGACCTTGGAGCCGCGATCTCGGTGGAGCAGGTGGCGCGCGAGAGCGCGTCGCTGATCGAGCGCGGCGTGCCTCGGGAGACGCTGGACGGGCTTGCCGGCGGGGACGACTTCGTCAGCGTCCAGGGTCTGGTGGCCGGCTACGGCCGCATGGAGATCCTGCACGGCGTGGACCTGCAGGTCGGCCGCGGGCAGTCGCTGTGCCTGATCGGACCGAACGGCGCCGGCAAGTCCACGGTGCTGCATGCAATCTACGGCCTGAACACGATCATGGGCGGCACCATCCGCAAGCAAGGCCGCGACATCACCCGCATGCCCGCTACCGACAAGCTGCGGGCGGCCGGCATCGCCTACATCCTGCAGGACAACTCCGTGTTTCCGGACATGACGGTGGAGGAGAACCTGCAGATGGGCGCCTACCTGATGAGCGACCGGGCCGCCGCGCGGGCCGCCGTCGGCGGCGTGCTGGAGAGGTATCCTCGCCTCGCCGAGCGGCGCGCGCAACCGGCGCGCGTGCTGTCGGGCGGGGAGCGGCGCATGCTGGAGATCTCGCGCGCCCTGGTGATGGACCCCGACGTGCTTCTGGTGGACGAGCCGTCGATCGGCCTGGAGCCGCGCTTCATCGACATGGTCTTCGAGCTGCTGGCCGATCTGCGCGACCACGACGGCAAGACGATCATCATGGTCGAGCAGAACGCCCGCAAGGGGCTGGCGTTCGCGGACATCGGCTACGTGCTGGTGTCGGGAGACCTGGCGCTGGCCGCGCGGGGCGACGACCTGCTGCAGGACGAGCGGGTAGGCCGGCTGTTCCTGGGCGGATAGCCGTTACGTGGCGCGACAGCCATGCGGGTGTCCGCGTCCGCTCACTCTTCTGTCGCGCCGCGCACGATCTCCGATTCCAGTTGCCGGGCGCTGTCGGGCACGTCGGCGTCGAGTTCAGCCAAGCCGTCGACGAGGCGCAGCCGCGCAGCCCGGTCCAAGACCTCTGCCGCCCATTGGTTCAGGGTCTTACCGGACAGTTCTGCCGCCAAGGCAGCGTTGCGGTGAGTCTCGGGACTGACACGGAACATCACCCGGCCCGAGTACGCCTTCTGCGGCTCCTTGCCGATCTTGGCGCAGGTCTCGAGGTAGTCGTCGACCGCCTCGTGAAAGGCGCCTCGGAGACTGGTCACCGAATCGCCATGAAAGCCCACGCCATCGCGAATGCCCGCAATACGTCCCGTGAAGAGTCCGTCATCGTTATCGTACTCGATCCGGGCCGAATAGCCCTTGTAGGTCATGGCGTTACTCATGGGGTTACTCCGATCCGCTCCAGGAAAGTACGGGCCGCGCGTACCTGGTAGCGTTTAGCCTCCTTCGTGGGGTGAGGCCGATGAAACGTCTCGACCTCGCCATCCTTCTCGAACCGCACCCGTGAGCCCCGCCCTTCGATCAGTCGTGCTCCGACGGCCAGGAGCAGGCCCTCAATCGCCGCCCACTCGATCGTGCCCGATACCGGGTCGGTGAACACGGCGTCGAGGACTCTGCGTTGCCTGCGGTTCAACGAGCAGAGCGTACTCCAATGATTGCACTATTCGCAAGCTCGTCTCGGATCAGGACGGAGGGTACCCGCTGCATACCTTGCTCGGTTTACGATGGCGCATGGTCAACTTCGCACTCCTGGGAGCGGGGCGGATCGGCGCCATGCATGCCGCCAACCTCGCCGCCCGGACGGATGCCCGGCTGTTACGTGTCTACGATCCGGTCGAGGCCGTGGCGGCCGCGGTAGCCGAGCGCCACGGTGCTGCGGCCGCGGCGGATGTCGATTCCGCGCTCGGCGCCGACGTCGATGCCGTGCTCATCGCCTCTTCGACCGACACGCACGTGCCCCTGATCATCGCCGCCGCCGGCGCTGGCAAGGCCGTGCTGTGCGAGAAGCCGATCGACCTGAGCCTGGAGCGGGTGGAGCAGTGCTGGCAGGCGGTGCGCGGTGCCGGCGTGCCGATCCAGATCGGCTTCAACCGCCGCTACGATCCGACCCACCGACGCGTGCGCAACCTGGCCGCGAGCGGCGCCATCGGCGCGATCCACCAGGTGATCATCTCGAGTCGCGACCCGGAGCCGCCGGCGGCGGCCTACCTGCGCGTGTCCGGCGGGCTGTTCCGGGACATGATGATCCACGACTTCGACCTCGCCCGTTTCGTGCTCGGCGAGGAGCCGGCGTCGATCACGGCGATCGGCAGCGCGCTGGTGGATCCGGCGATCGGCGACCTGGGTGATGTCGACACGGCCATGGTCATGATGGCCACCCCGTCCGGGGTGCAATGCCACATCAACTGTTCCCGGCAGGCCGCGTACGGCTACGACCAGCGGCTGGAGGTGCACGGCTCGCTCGGCATGGCCTGCTCCGGCAACCGGCGCGAGGACGAGGCGCGGCTGTTCACGGCGGCCGGCGCCGGATCCCCGGCGCCGCTCGAGCATTTCTTCATCGAGCGCTACGCCGCGGCCTATCGGGCCGAGCTGGGCGACTTCATCGACGCGGTCGCGGCCGGCCGGGAGCCGTCGGTGACGTTCGCCGACGGCCGGCAGGCGCTGGAGTTGGCGGAGGCCGCGTTGCGCTCCCTGGAGAGCGGCAGTACCGTGCCGGTGCGCGGCGTCGCAGCGCCCGGAAAAGGAGAGGTCCGATGACCGAATGGCTGAAGTCGACCATCGCCAAGCTGCTGGTCGCCTGGGAGCGGCGGGAGTCGGGCGTCGCCTACGACCTGCTGTCGCCGCGGTTGAGGCAGGATCCGTATCCCATCTACCGGGAGATGCGCAGCAAGGATCCCGTGCACCGGATGAGGCTGGTCAAGGCGTGGGCGCTGACGCGGTACGAGGACGTGGAGCGGGTGCTGCGGGACGACAAGCGGTTCTGCAGCGGCGACCGGATCCTGGTGAAGACGATACCGCTGAGCCTGCTCGACATGGATCCTCCAGAGCATACGCGCGTGCGGGCGCTCGTATCCAAGGCGTTCACGCCCAGGGCGGTGGGCCGGCTGCGGGGGCGCGTCCAGGAGATCACCGACGGGTTGCTGGACGAGGTCGCGGGACAGCGCCGGTTCGACGTCGTCGGGTCGTTGGGATACCCGCTGCCGATCACGGTGATCGCGGAGATGCTCGGGGTGCGATCGGAAGACATGGGCGCATTCGAGACGTGGTCGAACACGCTGGCGCTGGCCGTCGATCCGATGCTTGGCGGGAAGCAGGTGCAGGCGATCAGGGAGGCCGCGGAGCACGTCTACGCCTACTTCGAGGGCATCATCGCCGAGCGGCGGCGCGAGCCGAAGGACGACCTGGTGACCGCGCTGATTCAGGCGGAGGAAGCCGGCGACCGGCTCACGCACCAGGAGATGCTGTCGGTGATGCTCCTGATCCTGGTTGCGGGAAACGAGACCACGCGCAACCTGATCGGCAACGGGGTCCTGGCGCTGCTGCGGAATCCCGAGCAGCTCCAGCGATTGCGGGAAGACCGGGGGCTGCTGGACTCCGCGGTGGAGGAGCTTCTCCGGTACGACAGCCCCGTGCAGCTCGACGGGCGTGCGGCGCGCGAGGACGTCGAGGTCGGCGGCAAGCAGATACGGGCGGGAGACGTCGTGATCTCCGTGCTCGGCGCGGCGAACCGGGATCCGGAGGCGTTCGACGATCCCGAGTCGCTGGACGTCGGCAGGCGCGGGAACAGCCACGTGTCGTTCGGCCGGGGCGTGCACTACTGCCTCGGCGGTCCGCTGGCGATCATGGAGGCGCGCATGGCGCTGGCGGGCCTTCTGGATCGGTTCTCGTCGATGCGGTTGGCGGTGGAGCCGGAGTACCGGGAGGGAGTGGCGCTGCGCGGCGTCGAACGGCTCTGGGTCGAGGTGGACTGAGCCGCCCGCGTGGCCGCGCGTTCGGACTGCGCTCTATAATCCGTGCAAATGGCGATTACCGTAGGAACGGGGCCGGACTCGTGGGGTGTCTGGTTTCCGTCGGATCCGAAGCAACCCCCCTGGGAGCAGTACCTGGACGAGGCGGCCGCGGCCGGCTACGAGTGGACTGAGCTGGGCCCGATCGGCTACCTGCCGACCGATACCGGCGTGCTGCAGGCGGAGCTGGAGAAGCGCTCCCTGAAGCTCTGCGGCGGTTTCATCATGCATCACCTGGAGGACGAGGGAACCGCGGAGGTCGTGCTCAAGGACATCGACCACGTGTCCGGGCCGTTCAACCAGCTTGGCGCACGCTTCGTCGTTCTCATCGACGACGCCTACACCAACCTGCAAACCGGTGAGCTGGAGCGTCCCAGGGAGCTGGACGACGCGGCGTGGGCGCGGCTGATCGAGACCGCCAATCGCGCCCAGGAGCGGGCGGCGAGCTACGGGCTGCAGGTCGTGTACCACCCGCACGCCGATACGCACGTGGAGAACCACCGGCAGATGGAGCGCTTCCTGGCGGACGCCGATTCGTCGGTCATGCTCTGCCTGGACACCGGCCACGACGCCTACACAGGCGGCGATCCGATCGCGTTCTTCGAGAAGCACCACGAGCGCATCCCGTATCTGCACCTGAAGAGCATCCGCGGCGACCTGCGCGCGCAGGTGCTGCGCGACGGCACGCCGTTCGCGACCGCGGTCGGGCAGGGGATGTTCTGCGAACCGTCCGAGGGGGAGGTCGACTTCGAGCGGCTCCGCGACGTCGCCCATCGGATCGGCTACGACGGCTTCGGGGTGGTCGAGCAGGACATGTATCCGCCGGCGCCCGGCGCGCCGTTTCCCATCGCCAAGCGGACCAGGGAGTACCTCCGGGACATCGGACTGGGCTGAGCGCCAGCCTACACGCGACGCCGGGGCGCCGTTGCACCTGCCGCGCCCGCCATGGCACGCTGACCGTTCGCCCTGAGACCGGGGCGGATCAAGCTGGAGGTGCCGTTCGATGAGCTCGTGCGTGGTCGGGGTGCGCTCGGTCACCAGGGACTTCAGGGTCGCGCAGAAGCCGAGCGGCAGCTTCAGCACGCTCCGCCACCTGCTCCGCCGCCGCTACCGGACGGTGCGCGCGGTGGATGGAGTGTCTTTTTCGATACACTCCGGAGAACGCGTGGCCGTGCTGGGGGCCAACGGCGCCGGCAAGACCACCCTGGTCAAGCTGATGTGCGGCCTGCTTCGCCCCACGGCCGGACAGGTCGAGCTGCTCGGCACGGAGCCGATCCGGCGCCGGATCGCCGTGCGCCGGCAGATGGGCCTGGTGCTGGCGGGCCGCGTCCGGCTGTGGCCGGAGCTCACCGCGAACGACAACTTCGAGTTGCTGTACGCGCTGTACGGTCTGGATGCTTCCGAGCACGCCGGTCGCACGGCGCGGCTGGCCGAGCTGCTGGGGGTGGCCGGCGACCTGAGGACACAGGTGCGGAAGCTGTCGTTCGGGACGCGCACCAAGCTGGAGCTGATGGCAGGGCTGCTGCACGCGCCGCGCGTCGTGTTCCTGGACGAGCCCACCGTGGGGGTGGACCAGCGCACGCGCGAGGCGCTCCACGACTTCCTGGGCAGCGACGAGCCGGACGGCCTGGGAGGCGACGCGGCGCTGGTGCTCACCTCGCACAACCTGGCCGACATCACCCGCATCGCCCGGCGGGTGCTGCTGATCAGGGAGGGCCGCCTGGTGTACGACGGGATGCTGCGCGACGTGGTCGGCGCGGCGCGTGAGTCCGTCCGCATCAAGGTTCGGGGCCGCCGCCTGAGCGACGCGCCGTCAGCCGACGCCCGCGTCATTCGCGACACGGCGGACGAGTTGGAGCTGGCCGTGCATCCGCAGGCGGTCCGCCGCGTGCTGGCGGCGGTCACCGAGGCCCGCGACGTGCGGGACGTGCGGACCGACGTGCCGAGCGCGGAGGAGGCGCTCGCGGAACTGTACCGGAACCTGGGATGAGCGTGGTGTGGCGCGCGGCCGCGGCGGTCCGCACGTCGCCGCGGGTGACGTGGGCTCTGACCAGGGCGCTTGTGACGCAGTCCATGACGTACCGGGCCGACTACCTGATCGGCATCGGCATGTCGCTGCTGCCGACGCTGATGCTCGCGTTCCTCTGGTGGTCGATCCTGGGAGCGCGCAGCGGCACCGAGCGGCTGGCCCTGCTGGCGTACTTCCTTGCCGCCGGCCTGGTAGAGCAGTTGACGGACACCGGGGAGTTTCAGTGGGGGCTGGCCGGGCGGATCCAGCAGGGCCAGGTCGAGCTGGAGGCTCTGGCCGGAACCTCGCTGGGCATCGTCTGGTTCGGGACGGCCGCCGGCATGCGCGCCGGCCAGATCATCGCCAAGGGTCCGGGCCTGGTGCTGCTCGCCGCGGGCGTGCTGCTCGCCGGCAGCTTGCTGGGCGCCGGCCACCTGGGCTACGCGCTCCTGGCGCTCTGTGGTGCCTTCGTGGTGCGGTTCCTGCTCTCCGTGGCCGTGTCAGCCCTCTCGTTCTGGATCGACGACGTCGCGGGCGTCTACTTCACCATACAGTTGGCAGCGAGCGTGCTGTCCGGCCGGCTCATCCCACTCCATCTGCTGGGCGAGCGCGTGGAAGCGGTCATGGCGTTGACACCGTTCTACTACCTCGTCTTCGCCCCGGCAACGCTGCTGACGGGCGGGACGCCGGACCACCCGGTGCTGCTGGGCCAGCTTGTATGGGCGGTGCTGCTGCTGGCCGCCGCCTGGGCGCTCACTCGCGCCGGTCTGCGCCGGTACACGAATGTCGCCGCGTAGGGCGTTGGCCGTTGGCGCGGCGGTGCTGCGGGCGAGCGTGCGCGCCGACACGGCGTACCGCGGCGCCTTCGTGGCGCGCGCCGGCGAGGGCATCGCCAGCCTGACGCTGTCGATCGCGTTCTACGGCCTGATCTACACCCGGACCGACGGGATCGAAGGGTGGACGTACGCCCGGATCCTCACCCTCGCCGGCACCTTCGAGATCGTCCGCGCGATCGTGCATGCGCTGTTCATCCGCAACCTGCCGCGGCTCCAGGACCGCATCCGCAACGGGGAACTGGATTACGACCTGCTCATGCCGGTCAACACGCGGTTCCTGGTCTCCTGCCGCCGGCTGTCGGCGATGAGTGCGCTGCCCGCCGTGCTCGGCGTGTTCCTGGTCGCCGCCGGAGCCGCCGCCGAGGCGGGATGGCCTTCACCGGGCGGCGTGGCCGGCTATCTGGCGCTCCTGATCCTGGCGGTGGCCGGCAACTACAGCCTCTGGTTCCTGGTGATGTGCCTGGCGTTCTGGATCGAGAAGGTGGACTGGCTGCAGATGCCCTACCTGGAGGCGCTGAACCTGGCGCGCTTTCCGCCGACGGTCCTTCCGGCCGGGGTGCGGGTGGCCGCGACCGTGCTGCTGCCGGCGGCGGTGAGCGCGGCGCTGCCGGCGTCGGTGCTGTGGGGCGGGCTCGGCTGGCACGTGGCCGGGTTCGGCGCCGGCGTCGCGGCCACCGCGCTCGTGTCCGCCCTGGTGTTCCGGCGCGGACTGCTGCGCTACGAGGGCGGTACCGCCTGAGTCGCTCCGCGGTCATGGCCGGCCGCGCTTTCGCGCCGGTCGGGCCGCACGCCGCTCGTCCCACATGAAGACCAGCAGGGCGGCGGTGACGATCGCGGCGGCGGCGACCACGGACAACGGAACCGGCTCGCCCAGGGTGAGCGCGGCCAGCACGATCACGCCCGACGGGGTCAGCGCGGTGATGGTCCCCGCCGTCGCCGCGGACAGGCGCCGGAAGGCGACGGTCATCAGCGCGTAGTTGGCCGCGGTGCCGATCACGCCCAGCGCCGCCAGCGCGGCCACCGTATCGAGTGACACCGGGTCCGGCCGGCGGGCGAACGGCAGCAGGCACAGGTTCACGGCGGAGGCGATCGCCAGGATCGGTACCGCGATCTTCAGCGCGGCACCGCGGCCCGGCCCGTGGCCGCCGGCCAGTGCGCGGCTGACCAGTCCATAGATCCCGAACCCGACCGAGGCGGCGATCATCACGAGGTTGCCGGCTCGGTAGGAGGACGCGGTCAGCTCGTCGAGGGCGCCGGGCGCGGCCAGGAGCAGCCCGCCGGCTGCGATCACGCAGGCGATCGCCGCCAGCTTGACCGCGGACAGGCGCTCCCCCAGAACCCAGCGCGCCAGCAGGACCAGGGTGACGATCTGCACCTGGATCATCACCGTCCCGGCGCCGGCGGTGGTCAGGCTCATCCCCAGCGCGTAGAGCTGATAGTTCACGCCCAGCGCGACCCCGCCGAGGAGGTGCCAGCCGGTGCAGGGCACCAGGTCGCGCAGCCGCCCACCTCGCGCGTGGTGCAGCAGGGCGAGCAGCAACGTCGCCACCGCCAGCCGCGTCGCCGAGATCGTGATCGGGTCGAAGGCGCGCAACGCGACCTTCACCAGGATGGGGATCATCATCCACACCACGGTCGCGGCCAACATGGCGGCCACGCCGGTCCGTATGGCGTGCCGGTCGGCCATGTCAGGCTGCGTCACACGGACCCCTTCGGAGTCGGTCCGGGAGATCTGTCCGGGACGGCCGATGCGTAGTATGTTAGGCGTGTCGTGGCCGCGGCTCCGGCCGGACGCCGGAGCGCGCCGCCATCCCACCCTGGATGAGCACTACTGACGGACCGCCTGCCGGCGGGACCGCGTCGGCGTTGACGCGCCCCGCCCTGGCCGAGCGCCTGTACGAGACGGCGCGCTACCTGAGCCGCTCCTGGGAACTGTACGTCTTCATACTCCCGGCGGTCGTGCACATCTTCCTGTTCAAGTACCTGCCGATCTACGGCCTGAGCATCGCCTTCACCGACGGCTTCTCCCTGCGCACCGGGAGGTCGGCGCCGGAGTGGAACAACTTCGCCCACTTCCTGCGGTTCTTCGACTCCGCGTTCTTCGTGCCGGTCATCCGCAACACGGTGGTGATCGCCCTGTACAGCCTGGCGACCTGGCCGATCGCGCTGGTGCTGGCGCTGATGATGAACGAGGCGCGCAACCGTCACTTCAAGAAAGCCGTGCAGATGGCCACATACGCACCGTACTTCATCTCGACCGTGGTCGTCGTAAGCATGCTCACGGTGTTCCTGAGTCCGCGCATCGGCGTGATCAACTCGTTCATCAAGCTGCTCGGCGGCGAAGCGATCTTCTTCATGGCCAGTCCCTCGTGGGGCCCGACGCTGTTCGTGCTCTCCGAGCTCTGGCAAAATGCCGGGTTCGGAGCGATCATCTACCTGGCGGCGCTGTCGGCCGTCGACCCGCAGCTTCGCGAGGCGGCGTTCTGCGACGGCGCGCACAAGCTGCGCATCATCTGGCACGTCGACCTGCCCTGGATCACGCCGACCATCGTCATCCTGTTCATCATGCGGCTGGGGCAGCTTCTCACCATCGGTTTCGAAAAGGTCCTGCTGATGCAGAACAACCTGAACATCACGACCATGGAGGTCGTCTCGACCTACGTGTACCGGTCGGGCATCCAGCAGGCGCAATACGACTACGCGACTGCCGTGGGGCTGCTGGAGACCGTGGCCAACTTCGCGCTGCTGGTGATCGCCAACCGCCTGGCCCGGCAGTTCGGCCAGACATCGCTGTGGTAGTCGCCGCGTGGTAGACTTCCGCAGCAAGGCCGACCGCGTCACCGACGGGGTCAACGTCGCCCTCCTGGCGGTCATCCTGGCCGTGACGGTCTATCCCCTGTACTTCGTGGTCATCGCCTCGATCAGCGAGCCGACACTGGTCTCCGCCGGACACGTCTACCTGTGGCCGCGCGGACTGAACGTGGAGGGGTACTCCTACATCTTCCGCACCCGCAACATCCTGCAGGGCTACCGCAACTCCGTCGTGTACGCCATCGGGCAGACGGCGGTGTCGCTGGTGCTGACCATCCCCGCCGCGTACGCGCTGTCCCGCAAGGACCTGCGCGGCCGGGGTCTGATCATGTTCTATTTCGTGTTCACCCTGTACTTCACCGGCGGCATCATCCCGTTCTACGTGGTCGTGCGGCGCCTGGGCCTGAACGATTCGGCGTGGGCGCTGATCCTGCCCAATGCCGTAAACGTCTTCAACCTGATCGTGGCGCGCACGTTCTTCGCGAGCAACGTGCCGGAGGAGTTGCTGGAGTCCGCGCAGATCGACGGCTGCACGAACAGCCGGTTCTTCGTCAGCGTCGCGCTGCCGCTCGCGCAGGCGATCGTCGCCATCATCGTGCTGTTCAACGTGGTGCAGAACTGGAACGCGTTCTTCCATGCCCTGCTGTTCATCAACGACTCCGACAAGTATCCGCTGCAACTGGTGCTCAGGCGGCTGCTCATCTTGAACGAGCTGTTGTCGGGGGGAGAGGGTCTGGAAAGTTATACACCGCAGGAGATCCAGCGGCGGCAGATCCTGGCCGACCTGCTGCGCTACGGCATCATCGTGGTGGCGATCGCGCCGCTGCTGATCCTCTATCCGTTCATTCAACGCCATTTCGTCAAGGGCATCATGGTCGGCTCGATCAAGGGATGACGCCGACCGCGATGCCCGTTCAGCCGCTTGTGAGCGGCCCCTTCGGGGCGGTTCGCTGCGTTCACGGGTCCCGAGTGAAGGGACCCGATTTCATCAAGGAGGGTGCTATGAAGAAGGCACTCGTTTCGTTTCTGGGGATCGCCATGCTGGTTACCGGCATGCTGGTGAGCCCCGCGTTCCTGTTCGCCGCCGGCGAAGAGGAGACCATGAGCTCCGCCGAGCTCACCGAGCCGGGGGTGTTTCCGGTGCAACCGGGCATCACCCTGCAGGCAGGGTGGAACTCCGGCCGGTGGGGCAGCGCAGAGGAGAACCTCTGGGCGCAGAGCTGGGCGGAGCCCACCGGGGTCACGCTCGAGTTCGTGGAGATGGAGAACGAGGAGAAGATCACGATCGTGTTCTCCGCCGACGACTATCCCGACCTGATGCTCGGGACCGCCGGCCTCGAGAAGAATCTCATCGCCCGGCTATTGCAGGAGGGCGTCGTCGCCGACCTCCGGCCCTACCTGTTTCAGGGGTACACCCCCAATCTGGACCAGATCTTCACCGAGAAGCCGGAGTCGCTGGCCTACATGCTCAATCCGGAGGGCAAGCTGTCGAACCTGGCACGCTTTCAGTTCCAGGAATCGCACTACCTGGAACAGAACTACATGATCAACCGGAAGTGGCTCGACGCACTCGGACTGGACGTTCCGACGACCACCGACGAGTTGCGCGACGTGCTGATCGCGTTCCGTGACAACGATGCCAACGGGAACGGAGACGCGGGCGACGAGCTGCCGTTCGGCTACATGGCCACCGACGGCTACGCCCAGCACCTGCGCTCGATGTACGGCATCTGGGGCATGCCCACCAAGAACGGCATCGCCATCACGGACGGCACGGCGTACTTCGCCCCGATCACCGACGCGTATCGCGAGATGGTCACCTACTTCGCGGATCTGTACAGCGAGGGGCTGATCGACCCGGAGAGCTTCACTCAGTCGCGGGCGGACTTCGACGCCAAGGTCGACGATCCTGCCGGCAACGTGTACGGATTCATCATCGCGGTGCGCGGCTACCAGGGCACCGACGGCCGCGCCGAGTTCGAGTCGATACCGCCGTTCCGCGCCCCGGGCCATGAGCCCGAGATCTGGGTCCATCCCGGTCGGCTGGCGATCAAGCACGTCTGGTTCATGACCGACGTGAACCCGTATCCCGAGCACACGATGGCGTGGGTCGACCGCTTCTACACGCTGGAGAACAGCGTGCAGAGCATGTTCGGCATCGCTCCCGAGGGGGTGAAGCTGATCGACGGCGTCTGGACGCCGCAGGAGATCCCCGCGGAACGGCGGCAGAAGATCTCCACCGTCGGAGCGATCCCCGCACTCTTCCGGGCCGAGGACTACGGCGTGCGGTTGGCGATGGACGCCAGCTCGCAGTTGCTGTACGACGCCTATTACGCTCACTACATCGATTACAAGGCGGCCGAGCAGTGGGTGCGGCCGGAGTTCACGGACTCGGAGCAGACCGAGGTCAACGAGCTGCGGACCGACATCAACACGCTCTGGCAGAGCAATGAAGCCCGCTGGATCACCGGCGCCGGCGACATCGACAAGGAGTGGGACGAGTACGTCGAACAGATGAAGGCCATGAGGATCGACCGCTACGTGGAGCTGCACCAGGCGGCCCACACGCGGTTCGCCGACGAGATCGGCGATCGCCGCTGATCGATCATCGAACCGATTCGGACCGTGACCGGGAGCGTTTTCCGCTCCCGGTCGCGGTTCCACACTCAAGGACGGAGTCATGAAAGCGAACACGATGAAGCGATCGATGCGGGCCGGATCGCCCGTGGTGGGTGCGGAGCTGGCGCTGGGCAACCCCCTGGCGGGGGAGATCTTCTCCCTGGCCGGGTTCGACTTCGTGCAGGTCGACATGCAGCACGGCATGTGGACGGACGACACGGCCCTGCAGGCGTTCCATCGCATCTGCCTGGGACAGGCCACCCCGTCGGTACGGGTCGTCGGCAATGACTACGCCGCCATCGGCCGCGTGCTCGATCGGGGAGCGCTCACCGTGGTGGTGCCGATGGTCAACTCGGTCGAGGAGGCGGAAGCCGCCGCTCAGGCCGTGTGCTATCCGCCACGGGGCAGGCGGTCGAGCGGGGCGCCCACCGGCTACCTGACCTATGACGCGGACTATGGCGAGGCGACCAACGACGAGATCTGCCTGATGGTGCAGATCGAGACGAAAGAGGCCGTGGCCGCCGCGCGGGACATCCTGTCCGTCGACGGCGTGGACGGCTGCATGATCGGCCCGAGCGACCTGGGCAAGTCCCTCGGTCCGTCCGTCGGCCAGGATGAGCAGGCGCGAATGCAACTCCAGGTCCGCGACATCTGCCTGGAGCTGGGCCGGTTTCCCGGCATCGCGACCGGCGGCCCGGGCGCCGAGCAGCACCTGCGGGAAGGCTTCCTGTTCGTGCTGGCCACCGGTGATTTCGGCATCCTCACCGAGGGCGCTGCCAAGGCACGGAGCTGGCTCGACGACGTGCGCGCCTCGCTCTGAAGCGCTTCGACGGCGGACCATGACCGACCCCCCGTTCGTGGTCGAACCGCAGCGCCGGGTGCCGGTGGCCGCCGAGGTGGACGTGGTGGTGGCGGGGTCGGGGATCTCCGGCATGTTCGCCGCGCTGCGCTGCGGGCGCGCCGGCCTGCGCACGCTGCTGATCGACCGCCTGGGCGCTCTTGGCGGCAACATGGGACCGGGGATGGTGGTCGGCGGCAGCTTTGCCGGCGAAGCCGACGTCACCCTGATCGGCGGCCTGCACGGGATCCCGAAGGAACTGCTGGAACGCGTCGCGGCCCGCCGCGTGGACCCGATCGGGGTCGATGCGCAACCTGCGCGCTTCAACTATGCCGAGGACGTGCTGCTGGTCTCGGCAGTGGCGACCGAGATGATGGCCGAGGCCGGGGTCTCCGTGCTGCTCGGCACGACGATCGCCGATCCCATCGTGTCATCCGGGGACGACGGTGAGCCGCGGGTAGCAGGTCTGTTCACGGAGAACAAGAACGGCCGGCAGGCGGTACGGGCGCGCGTGGTCATCGATGCTACCGGTGACGGCGCGGTCGCCGCGCGCGCCGGCTGTCCCATGATTCGAGAGGTCGCGCCCAATCCAGCCTGGGCCGGCTCGAAGATCGTCCGCCCCGGCAGCAACGAGGGCGGCCCGCTCCACAACAACATGGGCATCTACCTGCTGGTCAACGGGATCGACTGGGCCGCGGGCGGCGATGCTCTCAACCGGACCGGAGTCAACGCGAGGCTGCCGCCCATGCAGCGCGCGCACGTCGACGGCGGTGGCGAAGTGATGCTGCGGGCCTCAGCCGGTCGGCGGATGGGCGGTGTGCTCGGGCTGGCGATCACCTTGCAAGGGTCGATCGACTCCGGGGACAGCAGCCACGTGACGCAGGCGGAGACGCTGATGCGGCGGTTCGCGCTGGAATGCGCCGAGCGGCTGCGACGCACCGCGCCGGGCTGTGAAGGGTGCTATGCCCTGCATCTGTCGCCCGTGGTGGGCGCGCGCGGCGGACCCTGCATCGACGGCGAATACACCCTCACCGTCGAGGACCACGAGCGCGGCGCGCGCTTCGACGACGTGCTGTTCGTGAACGTCCACGAGGGCCGGCCGCCCCACGCAGGCGCGGTTGAGGGCTGCGATGTCCCGTATCGCTGCCTGTTGCCGCGGGGCGTCGACAACCTGCTGGTCGTCGGCCGCGGCGCCGCCTACATCCGCCGCGGGCACGACCCGACCGGCATGCGCGCCCGGCCGCTGGTGATGGTGCTCGGCCAGGCGGCCGGCGTGGCCGCGACGCTCGCGATCGAGTCGAACACCACGGTGAAGGCGGTCGAACGCCGCGAGTTGCAGCGCCGGCTCCTCGCTGACGGCTTCCACCTCGGCGATGCCGATCGCCTTCGCGAACTCGGATTGGCCTGACGCCGGCGCGGCCGGTTCGGATGTCGTTGGCTACACGTGAGATGCCGGCATCCGTGATACACTTTCCGGGCGATGTTCCCGACGGACGGGACGGTTTCCAGGGATCGCGTGGTGCAGCGCATTGGCAGGCTGTTCTGGGATCGGCCACTCGTTCCGGCCAACCTCGATGAGTATCCTCCGGACGGGAGGAGCAACCCTGAGTGACTACCTGGAGATGCTTCCGCGGAAGTACGGAAAGGGACGGCTCAATCCCAACCAGGTCGTCATGAGCCTGACCTACTTCGACGACGCGGAAGCCGAGCCGCTGCCCCGCATGCTCGCGCCGTTCGACTGGGACCGATGCAAGGAGTTCTTCGTCCGCCAGGCGCGGGCGCTCGTGTTGCCGTAGGCGAGGTTGCTCAGGTCGAGGCCGCCGCGAGCGGGGCAGGGCGGTCGGGGCGGGACTCGATCGCGACCTGGGCGCGCTCCGCGGCGGACCGGTCCAGGGCGCCCAGGACCTCCAGGACGTGCTGCGCCAGCTCGCCGCTGCAGCGGTGCGGAGCTCCGGTGCGCAGGCCGATGCACAGGTCGGCCAGGCCGCTGCTGCGGGCGTCCTCGGTCGGGCCGGCGCACAACGGCACCTCTTCCCACTCGCTGTCCGGATCGGCCACCGTGACCGGCCCGCCGAAGCCGTTGGGGTCCGGGGCGGAGATGCTACCCGCGGTGCCGTACAGCTCCAGGCCCGGATGCGCGTGGTGCCACACGTCGAAGCTCATGGCGATGGTGCCGATGCAGCCGCTTGCGAATTCCAGCGTCCCGGACAGATGGGTGTTCACCTGCACCGGGACGACCGCCCCTTCGTTCGGTCCCGAGCCCACCGTGCGGGTCTCGAACGCCCGCCCCGCCATGGCCGTGACCGCCCGCACCGGTCCCAGTGCGTGCACGAGCGCGGTCAGGAAATAGGGCCCAAGGTCGAAGTGCGGTCCGCCGCCCGGCGCGTAGAAGAAGGCGGGATTGGAGTGCCAGCCCTCGGGCCCGTGGCCCATCACGATCGCCGACGCCGCCACCACACGGCCGATGCGCCCGGCGTCGAGGAGCGCGCGGACCGTCTGGTGGCCGGCGCCCAGGAACGTGTCGGGCGCGCAGCCGACGCGCAACCCGCGCTCGCGCGCCGCGGCCAGGACCTCGGCCCCGGCGGCCGGATCGTCGGCGAAGGGCTTCTCGCAGTAGACGTGCTTGCCGGCCTGCAGCGCCGCCAGGTTCACCGGCGCGTGTGCGCCCGGCACCGTCAGGTTGAGGATCGCCTCGATGTCGTCGCGTGCAAGCAGATCGTCGACGCCCATCGCCGGCAGCCCGAACTCGGCGCCGAGGCGCTCGGCGGCCGCGTGGTCGATGTCCGCGCACGCGATCATGTCCAGCACCGGATAGTCTCGGGCCGCCTGCAGGTAGTGGGTGCTGATGCTCCCGCAGCCGATCACGCCGATGCGTACCGGCTCCACGTCATGGCCCATCGTGCGCGCTTCGGTCCGCGATCTGGTTGCTGTGAGGCACATTGGGTGTACGTCCGTTCTATATCTTGCGCAGGCGCAGGGAGCTTGGTGTCGCCTCGACCATTTCGTCGTCGCGGATGAATTGCAGCCCGGCCTCCAGGGCAAGGGGCGTAACGGGAGCGAGCGTCACGGCGTCGTCCTTCCCGGCGGCGCGCATGTTGGTCAGCTTCTTGATCTTGCACATGTTTACATGCAGGTCGTTGCCGCGATTGTGCTCGCCGACGATCATGCCCGCGTAGACGGGATCGCCCGGGCGGACGAACATCCTGCCGCGCGGCTCCAGATTGAAGATTGCGTACGGCACCGCCGTGCCTTGGCGATCGCAGACCAGCGAGCCGGTGGGCCGCGGGCTGTAGTCACCCTGGTACGGATCGTATCCGGCCAGGTACGAGTTCATGATGCCGGTGCCGCGTGTATCGGTGAGGAACTCGGGACGGTAGCCGATCAGCCCGCGGGTCGGGATGCGGAACTGCAGTTGAACTCTTCCCGTCGCGTGGTTGGACAGCCCCTGCAGACGCCCCTTCCGGCGCACCAGCTTCTCGGTGACGATGCCGGTGTAGGCGTCGCCGCAGTCGACGGTGAGATGCTCGATCGGCTCCAGGCGCGTGCCGTTCTCCATGCGAAAGATCACCTGTGGCCGGCCGACGCACAGCTCGAAACCTTCGCGGCGCATCGTCTCGATGAGGATGGCGAGCTGGAACTCGCCGCGCCCCTTGACCAGCATGCTGTCGTCACCCTCGACCTCTTCGATCTCGATGGAGACGTTCTGCAGCGTCTCGCGGTGCAGGCGGTCGCGAATCTTGCTCATCTGCACGATGCTGCCTTCCTTGCCCGCAAACGGAGAGGTGTTCTTGGCGAAGCGCATCGATACCGTCGGCTCGTCCACCACGAGGCGGGGCAAAGGCACGGGCGCGTCAGCAGTGCAAACGGTATCGCCGATGTGGATCTCGTCGATCCCCGACAGCACCGCGATGTCGCCGGCCTCCGCCGACTCGGCGCTCACCAGCGCCACGCCCTCGTACACCTGGATGCGGGTTACGTGCAGCGACTGCTCCGAGTCGGCGCCTATTCGCGTGAGTCGATCGCGCGACGCCACCCGCCCCGTGTGGATCTTGCCTATCGCGAGCCGTCCCAGGTGGTCGGCATACCCCAGGTCGGAGACCAGCATCCGGAACGGCTGGGTGGGATCCGCAACCGGCGCCGGGACTTCGCGGACGATGGCATCGAGCAGCGCGTCCAGGTGCTGCTCCGGCCCATCGACGGCGGTCTTGGCGACGCCGTCCCGGCCGGCCGCGTAGAGGATCGGCAGATCGAGCTGGTCCTCATGGGCGTCGAGGTCGATCAGCAGTGCCAGGACCTCGTCCACCACCTCCGCCGGCCGCGCGTCGGGCCGGTCGATCTTGTTGATGACGAGGATCAGATGGAGGCCGAGCTTGAGCGCCTTGCCGAGGACGAAGCGGGTCTGCGGCAACGGTCCCTCGGCCGCATCCACCAGCACGATGGCGCCGTCGACCATCGAAAGCGCCCGCTCCACCTCGCCGCCGAAGTCGGCGTGCCCCGGTGTGTCGACGATGTTGATCTTGATGCCGCGCCAGCGCACGGCGCAGTTCTTGGCGGTGATGGTGATGCCGCGTTCCCGCTCCAGGTCCATGCGATCCATCACGCGTTCGGCGACGATCTGTCCCTTCCGGAACATCCCGCAACGGCGGAACATCGCGTCCACGAGCGTGGTCTTGCCGTGGTCGACGTGGGCGATGATCGCGGCGTTGCGAATCTGGTCGTTGCGGCATTGCTGATCCATGCGTTGGGCACGAATGTGCTACTCGCGGCAGCTCCTCGCCAAGCTTCGCAACAGCGAGCAGCGGCGTGCCGATCGGGATTGACCGTCCCGTCACCCCGGGCGGCCGGGCCGGGAGTCGATCGGGATCTGCGCGCGCTCGGCGGCTGAACGGTCGAACGCCGCCATCACCTCAAGCACGTGCTGCGCCAAGTCCCCGCTGCATCGATGCGGCGTCCCGGAGCGCAGCCCGATGCACATGTCGGCCAAACCGATGCTGCGTGCGTTCGCCGTGGGGCCGCCGGCCAGCGGAACCTCCGTCCACTCCCCGCCGGGGTCGGCCACCGCTACCGGCCCGCCGAAGCCATTGGGGTCCGGAGCGGAGATGCTCCCCTCGGTTCCGTACAGCTCCAGGCACGGATGGGCGTGCCGCCACACGTCGAAGCTCATGGCGATGGTGCCGATGCAGCCGCTTGCGAACTCGAGCGTACCGGACAGATGGGTGTCCACCTGAACCGGCACCACCGCCCCGGCGTTCGGCCCCGAGCCCACGGTGCGCGTCTCGAAGGCCCGTCCGGTCATGGCCGTGACCGCCCGCACCGGACCCAGGGCGTGTACGAGAGCGGTCAGGTAGTAGGGCCCCATGTCGAAGTGAGGCCCACCGCCCTGCTCGTAGAAAAAGGCGGGACTGGGGTGCCAGCCCTCGTGCCCGTGGCCCATCCAGATCGCGGACGCCGCGACGACGCGGCCAATGCGGTCGGCGTCGACCAGCGTGCGTACCGTCTGGTGCCCGGCCCCAAGGAATGTGTCGGGTGCGCTGCCGACGCGCAGTCCGCGCTCGCGCGCGGCGGCCAGGACCTCGGCGCCGGCCGCCGGGTCGACGGCGAAGGGCTTCTCACAGTAGACGTGCTTGCCCGCCTGCAGAGCCGCCAAGTTCACCGGCGCGTGCGCGGCAGGGACCGTCAGGTTGAGGACCGCCTCGACGTCGTCGCTCGCGAGCAGGTCGTCGACCTCCATCACCTGCAGCCCGAACTCGGCACCGATGCGCTGTGCGGCGGCGTGGTCGATGTCCGCACAGGCGACCATGTCCAGCACCGGGTAGTCCGGCGCCGCCTGCAGGTAGGCGGCGCTGATCTTCCCGCAGCCGATCAGTCCAATGCAGACGGGCTCAACCTCCTGTGCCGTGGGCGTCACGTCCTGTTCCGAGCCCGTCAGAGGTCGCGGGCCGCCCACAGGAAGCCGCGCCGCATCAGCTCCAGCGGGGCGGGCGCGGCGATGACGTCGGCGTGGTGGCCGAGCGAGTTGTAGAAGACGCGGCCCGCGCCCCAGCGCTTGGTCCACACCACCGGCATGTCCACCGCGCCGTTGGCGGCGTGCGGGCCGTCGGCGACCGGGAACCGTGTGGTGGCCAGCACCTCCACCGCTGGGTCGACGTGCAGGTAGTACTGCTCGGAGCTCACGGCGAAGTCCTCGATGCCGTCGGTGATGCCGCTGGACGAGCCGCGGATGTTGACCGTGTACTCGGTGCCGTCCCCGCCGGGGTGGGCGACCCAGTTGCCGCCGGTGATGAACTGCCAGAGGGTGGAGTCGCGAAAGGCGTCACACATGCCGCCGTGGCAGCCGGCCATGCCGACGCCGCCGGCGACCGCTTCCGAGACCGCCTCCACCTGCTCTCCGCCGATGGTGCCCATCGTCCAGATCGGCACCAGCAGGTGGATCCGGCCCAGCAGCCCGGCATCCTCCAGCGACTCCAGGCGGTCGGATACGGTGACGGCGAAGCCCTCGCGTTCCAGCACCTGCCGGAACATCTCGCTTACCTTCCCGGGCTCATGACCGTCCCAGCCGCCGTGCACGATCAGCGCTTCGCGCCGGACAGCGGCACTCACCGCGGAACCCCGCGGGCCTTGCCGCTGCGGCAGTCCATCCGCCAGACTCTCAAACCGGTATGGGCCAAACCGGAATGGGTACGAATGAAGTCGAAGTGATCGTCGATCGCCAGTGCCTGGTGGGAGAGGGTGCGATCTGGGACTCGCACCGCCGGCATCTCCTGTGGGTCGATATCCTGGGTCATCTGCTGTTCATCTACGACCCGGCCACAGGTCAGAATCGCGAGATCAACCTGCTGCAGGCCGTCGGCACGGTTGTACCACGGACCGCCGGCGGTGTCGTGGTCGCCCTGCACAACGGCTTCGCCTTCCTGGATCTGGAGACCGAGCGGATGACGCCGATCGCCGATCCGGAGGCCGACATCCCCGCGAACCGCTTCAACGACGGCAAGTGCGACCCGGCCGGCCGGCTGTGGGCCGGTACCATGGCCTTCGACGGCATGCGCGAGCGGGAGCAGGGATCGCTGTACTGCCTGAACACCGACGGCACGGTGACCTGGAAGCTCGGCCGCATCAGCATCTCCAACGGCATCGTCTGGAGCGCCGACGCGCGCACCATGTACTACATCGACACGGTCAAGAACGACGTGCGCGCCTTCGACTACGACCTGGACACCGGAGCGATCGCCAACGAGCGGGTGACCTGCCGCCACGACGGGGAGGGGCACTTCGACGGCATGACGCTGGATGAGGAAGGCATGGTGTGGATCGCCATCTTCGGCGGCGGAGCGGTGAAGCGCTACCACCCGGAGACCGGCGAGCACCTGGCGACGATCGAGCTGCCGGTGAGTTGCGTGACCTCGTGCGCGTTCGGCGGGCCGGACCTGGATCAGCTCTACATCACCTCGGCTTCGTACCGGCTCACCGCCGCCGAGTTGGCCGCGCAGCCGCTGGCCGGATCGCTGTTCCGGGCCGTCCCGGACGTGCGCGGCGTGCCGGCCTTCGAGTACGCGGGTTAGCGCCCCGAACCCGTCGCCTCCGGCTCCGCGTTCGGCCCATCCCCACCGTCCGCTCGGAGTCTCTCCGCCTTGCCGCTTGCGCGGCAACTCTGACAGACTCCGACCGCCATGGCAGATCCCGTCATCACCTCCCTGGAACTGATCGACTTCTCCTACGAGCAGCGCGAACTGGGTTCCGACTACCACATGTTTAACCAGGTATACGTGCCGGGCGCACGCCTGCAGGCCGGCGGCACGATTCTGGTGGTCCACAGCGACGCGGGCGTTTCGGGCTCCTGTGCCGGAATCCAGCCGGTGGACGTCGCGGTCATTCCTCGCCTGTGGCCGTTCCTGAAGGGCCGCAACGCGCTGGAGCGCGAGTTCATCTACGACGAGATCAAGCGCGCGCAGCGCCAGAATGCCCGCATCGGCGTCGCGCCCGTGGACGTCGCCTTGTGGGACTTGGCCGGCCGGCTGCTGGACCAGCCGATCTACCGGCTGCTCGGCGGGTGGAAGGAGTCGGTGCCCTGTTACGCCTCGACCTACCACGGCGACGAGAACGGCGGCCTCGACAGCCCGAAGGCGTTCGCGGACTTCGCCGTGCAGTGCCGGGACATGGGCTATCCGGCGTTCAAGATCCACGGCTGGGGACAGGGGCCGGTGAGCCGCGAGGTGGACAACGTGCTGGCCGTGCGGCGCGCCGTCGGCGATCAGATGGATCTGATGCTCGACCCCGCCTGCGAGCTGCGCACCTTCGCGGACGCGGTCAAGGTCGGCCACGCCTGCGACGACGCCCGCTACTACTGGTACGAGGATCCGTTCCGCGACGGCGGCATCTCGCAGTTCGCGCACCGCAAGCTGCGCCAGCTCATCCGCACGCCGCTCTTGATGACCGAGCACGTGCGCACCCTGGAGCCGCACATCGACTTCGCCCTGGCCGACGCCACCGACTTCGTGCGCGGCGACGTGGGCTACGACGGCATCACCGGCGTGGTGAAGCTCGCGCACGCCGCCGAGGCGCTTGGCATCGACATCGAGTTCCACGGGCCCGGCCCCGCGCAGCGGCAGTGCATGGCGGCGATCCGCAACACCAACTACTACGAGCTTGGGCTCGTTCATCCCAAGGTTCCGGCGGCCCGGAATGCCGGGTTGTACGCCGACTACTCGGACGCGCTCGACGCCATCGACGACCGGGGCCACGTGCCGGTGCCGACCGGCCCCGGCCTGGGCGTGGACGTCGACTGGGACTGGGTGCGCGCACACGAGACCAGGCGGCGCGTCCTGGACTGATCAGTAGCAGGCACCCATCGGGAACCGGAAGAACACCTTCTGACCGCGTTCGAGAAAGGCGGGGGCATCGACCGGATACTCCACGCTGCAGAGAATCCCGCGCCGATGTTCCGCGTGTGCGACGAACCGCTTCGTCAGCGACGCGTCTCCGTGTTCCCTGGTGATTGCGCGTCCCGTACGGCTGCAGCCTTTCTGCTGCAGGTACTGGATCAGCGTCGCGATGGGGGTGCGCGGAAGTTCGGCGGCGTCCGCGGGGGCGATCGCGAAGTAGGTGTTGAGGGGCACTTCCGAGATGCAGTAGTCGGCGCCGTCATCCCGGTCGATGACGACGTTCGCTCCAAGCAGCCCGGGGGTGATGCTCACCCCGAGACTCCGGGTCAACAGGTGACATTCGTACGAGGAGACGGCGAAGATCTGGCGCCGGTTCACGATGGTAACGCCGACCTCTTTATAGAGCGGGGCTTCCCGTCCCGTTGACGGTCTCGTGAGGCCGCGGTGACGATCTCCGGCGATGCCGTCACAGTCGACGGGGAGCCGGTCGACCTGCTGGGTGACCGAATGGCCGCCCGGGTTGCTGGCCATGTCCTGGTCGTCGTTCGGCCCCAGAACATCGCGGATGACTCCGACTTCGGGGATGTTGGCCGTCTCCCACTTGTGCAGGTTCGCCCGTTGCTGCGCGATGAAGTCGGCCAGATCGTCATGAAAGAGCATCAGTCGTCCACCTCGGGAAGGTGGCAGCGGGCTGCCTCGGTGCCATGCGCCAGGGTCACCTCGGGACGCCACCGGAATCTGCCGAGCGCGGGGTTGTCCACGCCGATGGCCGCATCGGCGATCAGTCCACCGAGCACCGGCGCGAACTTGAATCCGTGGCCGCTGCCGCCGCCGGCCACCGTCACTCCGGCCCGTTCCGGGTCGCGTGCGATCCAGAAGTCCTCGTCCTGCGTGTCGGCGTACAGGCACAGGCGGGTGTACACGACGGGAGCGTCGGCCAGGGCGGGAAAGGTGCCGTGCAGAAAGCCGCGTAGGCGTGTTTCCGCGCCCGGTGCAAGGTGGCGTGGAGCGTCTGGATCGATCGGTCGACCCAGCGCATGGGAAGCGATCTTGACCACTCCCTGCGCGTTGACCGGGAAGCCGTAGTAGCCGGTGCGGGCCACGTCGGCGGTGAAGGTGGGAAACCGCTCGGCCCGGAAGAGGTCGGGGTGGGCCGGGCGCAGATGGAACACCGGGTGGCCGCTCGCGCGGATGGCGCCGGTCAGGGTCGGGTGCAGGGTCCCCGCCCAGGCGCCGGTGGCCAGCACCACGGCGTCGGCGAGGAGCTCCTGCCCCTGGTCGGTCCGCACGCCGAGGACCCGGCCGGCCTCCTCGATCAGCGCCGTCATGCGGACCCCTTCGCACACCGTGATCCCGTCGGTGCGCGCCTGGCGCGCCAGCGCGGCGACCACCGCGCCGCTCTCCGCGTAGCCGCCCTTGCGGTGGTAGAAACCGTCCACGAAACGGCCGGTGCTCCAGGCGGGGTAGCGGCCGGTGATGGTAGCCGCGTCCATGCGCTCGGGCCGGTGGCCGCGCGCCAGGAGCATACGGTAGCTGTCGTGCTCGAAGCCGCCGGGCGCCATGCGGTCGCGGGTGACCATTAGCACACCGCTCTCGTGGTACAGCGGTCCGGTGCCGTCCGCCGCCCAGCGCTCGTTCCAGCGCAGCCAGCCGGCGCGGGCTTCCTCCATGAGCGCCATGTAGTCCCGGTCGGGGCCGTACTCCATGCGTACGACCTTGCTGATGTCGGTGCTGGCGGCCAGTGGCGCCGGGATCGGGCCGGGGTCGAGCAGGGTCACCGCGTGGCCGCGGGCGCGCAGCTCTAATGCCGCGGTGACGCCGAAGATGCCGGCGCCGACGACGATGAAGCGGTCCGCCATTCCGTGGCAGCATGCCACGAACGCGCGCGATGCGAGTGATCGACGGGTCGGGGGATATCTGCTCAGGGCGCGAGGAGGCTGCGCTCCCACGAGCCGTCCGCCGCCCGACGGAATTGCTGCCGCCGATGCAGGCGATCCGGGCGTTCCTCCCAGAAGACGAACCGCTCCGGAAGCAGACGGTAGCCGCCCCACCGCGCCGGCCGCGGCACGTCGAAGTTCTGGAGGCGTTGCTCGTTAGCCAGGACGACGGTATGGAGGATCTCCCACAGTTGGCCGAGTTGCGTCCCTTGGCGCCACGCGGCGATGGCGACCTGCGCGTCGCGCGGCCGCTCGCGGAACGCCGCGTCGTCCTCCGTCGGCGAAGTTTCCTCGACCGGACCGCTGATACGCACCTGCCGACCGAGCTCCCGCCAGTAGCCCAGCAGCACGGCGCGCGGGTTGGCGTGGAGCTGCTCGCCCTTGGCGCTCTCCCGGTCGGTGAAGAACACGAAGCCGTCGCGGCCGGACCCGCGCACCATCACCATGCGGGCGTCGGGCATGGCGTCGGCGTCAGCAGTCGCCAGCGCCATCGCCTGCGGCAGCACCGCGCCGGCCGCACGCGCGTCGGCCAGCCAGCGGTCGAACAGTTCGAACGGATCGGCGGCGGTCATCGGAGCTCGGCCCCATGATCGCCAATTGGGCCGGAAATGTCCGCTTCCAGCCGCGGCGCGTGCACCGGCCGCGGAGCATGGACGAGTTGCGGCAGGCTCTGGACGGGCATGACCGCGTGCGGGCCGTGGGATCCGCCCATTCGTTCAACCGCGTGGCCGACACCGAAGGCGTGCTGATCGACCTCGCGGGGATGCCGCGCGGCCTTGATGTCGACAGCGCCGGCCGACGGGCGCGGGTGAGCGGCAGCTGGACCTACGGCGAGCTCTGTCCGCGGCTGCACGACGCCGGATGGGCGCTCGACAACCTCGCCTCGCTGCCGCACGTCAGCGTGGCCGGCGCCTGCGCGACCGCCACGCACGGCTCGGGCCGGCGACTCGGCTGCCTGGCGGCGCAGATCGAGGAGGTCGAGCTGCTCACTGCAGACGGGGAAGTGGTGACGCTGGCGCATGGCGACGAGCGCTTGCCGGCTGCCGCCGTGAGCCTGGGCGCGTTGGGGATCGTGACCGCGCTCACGCTCCGGGTCCGGCCTGCGTTCTCGATGATCCAGCACGTCCACGAACGCGTCCCGCTGGACGTGATCGCCGCCGAGCTGGAGGCGACGATGACGCGCGCCTACAGCGTCTGCCTGTTCACCGCCTGGGAAGACCGCCCGTGCGCGGACGTCTGGGTCAAGCGAACGGTCGTGGACGGCGCTGCGGACATCGACGCGGAGCCGCTGCTCGGCGTGCCCGCCACCTTCCGTGACCGCCATCCGTTGCCGGAGTGCTCTGCCGATGCCTGCACCGAGCAGCGCTCCGTGGGACCGTGGCACCTGCGGCTGCCCCACTTCCGGCCTGACCGGACTCCCGCCTCCGGCGACGAGTTGCAGACCGAGTACTTCGTGCCGTGGGAGCACGCGCCGGCCGCGATCGACACGGTCACCGGCCTGGGTGCCCACATCAGGCCGGCGCTGCTGCTGACCGAGATCCGCGCCGTGGCTGCCGACCGGCTGTGGCTGAGCCCCTTCCACGGGCGCGACTCGCTGGCCATCCACTTCTCCTGGCGCAACGACTGGGAGGCGGTGCGGGCGGTGCTTCCGCGCCTGGAAGAGGCGCTCGCTCCGTACCGCGCGCGCCCGCACTGGGGCAAGCTCTTCATGTATCCGCGCGAGTACCTGGAGCAGGTCTACGGAGCGTCGATGCAGCGCTTCCGCGACGCCGCCCGGGCGCTCGACCCGCGGGGCCGGTTCCGCAACGCGTTCCTGGACCGCTGGGTATTCGACGGCTGAGCCGACCGTTCGGTCACGTTACGCAGAGGGTCTGCCGGCACGCAGCGCGTTCTCGATCCACGGCCACATGATCGAGCCGTAGAACCGGTGACCCTCCGGTCCGTACTCGTGCTCGTAGTGATCGCCACACCCGGCGACCGCGTAGATGGCGCGATGCCGCGACACGGCGTGGTCGACCTCCGTTACCGGGTGCAGCGCGTCATGCAGGCCGTTGACGGTCAGGAGCATCCGCGGGGCGATCAGGCCCGCGACGTCCCAGTACTCGCCGAAGGTGAGCATCCCCGGGACCACATTGCAGGGGCAGTGGCGCATGGTGCCGCGCGGACTGATGTAGTTGTTGAACGCGCAGCAGGGTACGGCCACGTCGATGCGCTCGTCGCATGCCGCGGCATGGAGCGTGGCCATGCCGCCGCCGGAATTGCCGAGCATGAGCACGCCGCCTTCGGCCACCTCGGGTAGCGCGAGAGCCCAGTCGATCAGGCGCATCAGGTCCCAGACCCGTTCGCCGATCAACGTGCGCCCCGCAAGCGCGACCTGCCATGCGTGGCACCGGCAGTCGCGGCCGACCTTGCCGGCGACGTCCCGTATGCGATAGCTCGACGGGTTGTTCCCCATGCCACGAGTCGCCGGTGCTATGGCCAGGAAGCCCCGTTTCGCCGCCTGCACGGCGACGTCCTGATCCGTACGCTCGATCTTCTTCCTGGCCGCGATGGTGTCCCAGACGCCAGCGTACTCGTCTCCGTTTTCGTGGCCGTGCGGAGTCAGGGCCAGCGGATACGGATCCGCACCGTCCGGCCTCAGTATCCAGAACCGCACCCATACGTCCGGCTCTGTCTGTATTCGTCCTGTTCCCCTGGTGAATCCATCGAGTTGCTCCGTGTTCGCGTTCAGCTCCACCGGCGCGGCACCCTGTCCGGCCACGTCGGCGATGCGCTCGAGGCCAAGCAGTTCCACGAGTCTTGATCTCGCCGCCCGCTGCCATTCCTCGAACTCGGCCGGACTCCGAGCACGGCATGCGTGCGCGCGGCGCTCCTCTCCGTACAACCGCGACAGATACGCTCTTACGTCGCCGGGATGCTCTTCACTCCAACTCGCCTGCTGCGGTGGGCCGGTCATCGGCACGATGATATAGAGTCCGAGGATGGATATCCGCCAGGAGATGACGTTCGACGGCAGGAGTTATCCCGGATGGGCCTGGCCCGTCGCGGCTGATGGAGTCGAGGTCGTGCCCGGCGGAGCAGTCCTGCGCTCCACGGGTGACGAGGCAGTATCGGTGGGGGCCGCGGATGTCCACACCTGGAACGGTGACGCCATCGAGATCGCGTTCCGGCCTCAAGGCGATGCGCGCGGGACGCTGGAGTTCGGGTACTTCGGCGGAGCGGAGCGCGCCGTCGCGGTGGTGGACTTCGCCGCGTCGACGCTCGCCCTGTGGACCAGCGACTGGCGCCTTGGTCAGCCGGTCGCGTCCGTCAAGATCGACATCGCCCCGGATCGGGACCACCTGCTGCGCCTGCGCAAGACCGACGGCGGCGGCACCCTGATCGGATTGTCCGACATGGAGCTGTTCTGGGACGGGCGGAGCGTGATCCGCTCACCCGGTCAGGACGTGCTTCCCGAGATGGGGGTGCGCCTGGCGGTGTGCAACCAGACGATCCTGGCGCGCCGCTTCGTGCTCTACGGAGAGCAGCCTCCCGTACCGGAGTACCTCCACGTCGGCGGCTACCAGGTCCTCAACCAGCCTTCCATCGAGGCGAACCTGCAGGCCATCTGCCGGGGTGCGCGGCAGGCGGCCGAGATGGGGATCCAGCTTCTGGTGACTCCCGAGACAAGCCTGACCGGCCTGTTCGCCGAGCACGAAGTGACGCAGAACCCCGAGCCCGTGCATGAAGCGGAGGGCAGGTTGCGGAGGTTCCTTGCCGAGCTTCCCGACGCCCCGTTTCTGGTGGTGGGGCTGCCCGTCTGGGAGCGGGATCCGGAGCATCCCGACCGCGTGATTCGCTACAACGTATCGCGCGTCTACGACCCCGACGGCGGGATTCTCGCCGACTGCCCCAAGGTCCACTCCTGCGAGGTCGACTTCTGGCACGGTCGGAGCCTGAACGAGTTCGACGTTCACGGCGTGCCCGTCAGCCTCCACGTCTGTCACGACGCGCGCTACCCGGATACGTGGACGCTTCCGGTCATGTTCGGAGCCCGCCTGATCCTCCATCCTTCCAACGGCGGCAAGCAGCGGGGCAGCGTGGATGGCCTGGAGCGCATGGCCCACGCGGCCGTGACCTCCAGTCATGCCTTCTATCTGCACGTCAACGGTGGTGGCGGCAGCTACCTGGTGAGCCCTCACAAGTACGACAACCTGCTCGCCACGAGCCTGGAGTCCAGGCGCGACAACCCGGCGTTCCCGATGGTCGGCGAGCCGGTCGAGTGTCTGCTGCACGCCAAGGTGCGCATTCACGATGCGTTCGGGTACTGGCCGGTCCGTTCCTTCCGGGTATCCGAGGCATCCGCTCGCGCCTACGTCGACCTGTACCGGGCGCGCGGCGGATCGCGGTCAACTCCGGCCGATCCATGAGCAGGGCGCCTAAATGCCGAATAAGACGGGGGATTGACTTGGCTGGAGTGGCGGCGGCCTGGACAAGCGTCGGCAATAATGAAGCCGCATATCAGCAAATGCCCGACGTTCACGGATTGCGCGGTCCCAACAGCCGTGCTTGTCTTTTGACCGTGGAGGATAGGCAACGGTTTTAGCAAGTTCCTGTCCGTAAACTCACAAGTTGTTGAACAGGCGTGAATTGATGGTTTTGAG